>NZ_JAWOWE010000006.1:0-82642 GCF_033340275.1 Vibrio sp. 1402 | reverse complement strand
GCGTCCTGGAGGATTCGAACCTCCGACCGCCTGGTTCGTAGCCAGGTACTCTATCCAGCTGAGCTAAGGACGCGCAGATCTTCTTGCTAAGAAGTTGTGAAGTAAATCACATTCATTTCTTACGAAACAAAAAAAAGGCCATCGGGCCAGTCAATGAATGGCGGTGAAGGAGGGATTCGAACCCTCGATACGGGATAAACCGTATACTCCCTTAGCAGGGGAGCGCCTTCAGCCTCTCGGCCACCTCACCGTTTTCATTGTTATATCTCAAAAGAGATATGGCGCGTCCTGGAGGATTCGAACCTCCGACCGCCTGGTTCGTAGCCAGGTACTCTATCCAGCTGAGCTAAGGACGCACTTTTTGTTGATAAATCAACGTTGCAAGAATGGCGGTGAAGGAGGGATTCGAACCCTCGATACGGGATAAACCGTATACTCCCTTAGCAGGGGAGCGCCTTCAGCCTCTCGGCCACCTCACCGTCTTGCGGAGGCACATATTACGTTTTACCGAAAATATGTCAAACACTTTCTTTGAAAAAATCTACGAAACTGGCTTAACCGTTGCTGATTTAATCAAAGTGACTATTAAACGAACTTTATCACTCTATTATGATGAAAAAAAGAGAGTCTTCTCTGAAAAAAAGACATTTATTTTCAAATAACTTTCTGAAGTTCGAATCAACATTATTGATGAATTCACAGCCATACTCAACACAATAGTTTCTGCAAATTTTCAAAAACAGTAAAAACTAAAAAGGCCAACCCTTCGGTTAGCCTTTTTCATTCAAACTAAGCTCTGTAAACAGGAGCGACTTAGTAGTTACCTGAAGCAACGTTGCCATTGCCTTTTTCAGCTTGAATGCGCATGTAGATTTCTTCACGGTGAACTGAAACCTCTTTCGGAGCGTTAACGCCGATACGCACTTGGTTACCTTTAACACCTAGTACAGTTACAGTCACTTCATCACCAATCATCAGTGTTTCGCCTACGCGGCGAGTCAAAATTAGCATTCTTTGCTCCTTGAGTAATCTCTAAATTTTCTTGCTACAAAGCTATTATCCAACAAAAGTTATATTTTCGTAAACTACCTTGTTAGCGAAAATCAGCCTAAAAAGGCATGTTTTTGTTGAATGTTTAATGCTTCACTAGACGTAATGTAAGCATCATGCAGAATGTTTGCTGCTGTATCCACACATTCGGGTGCTAAAACTAGCATCATAGTGAGTGCATTCGTTGCGCTGAAATTGATCTCAATATCTCGCTTTGCCAACAAATCGCATGCGTGCTCTACCATTCCATTGGCCTCAAGCCCCACTGCGGTCAACAGGCTTACCACTTCACTATTACGGATTTTGTCGCTGAACACCAGATCGAACTTGGCACATGCATCTTGTTTTATCATGATACCTGCCCGTTCTGTTTCCTCGATCACATTCCAAATGTCGATACCCAACATCTGACATTGTTTTGTAGCACTAGATAAATGTTCTTTATCGACTTCGATTATGGCAAGGTCACGTTGAATGGCTATACCAGAGACGGCTTGATTGCCTAACTCCCCCTTTACCAGACTGCCTTCATTAACATCAAATGTCGAAAGCACGCGCAGTGGCACATTATTCTTCCATGCAAATTGCACTGAAGGTAAATGTAATACTTTCGCGCCTCGGCTTGCCATCGCTTCCATGGAAGGAAAATCGATAACCGCCAATTTTCGCGCGTTTTTCACTACACGTGGGTCACAAGTATAAATACCATCAACGTCGGTAAAGATTTGACACTCATCAGCGCGCAATGCGCCTGCCAGTGCCACTGCGCTCGTATCTGAGCCACCTCGACCTAATGTGGTGATATCCCCGTTCTCATTCACACCTTGAAAGCCTGCAACAATCACGATTTGGTCTTGCTCAAGCAACCCCAGAATTGTCTTAGTATCAATGTGTTTAATCGTTGCGTCATTGTGTTGATTATCCGTCACAATATTCGCCTGTGCTCCGGTAAGCGAGCGTGTAGCATGACCCAATTTATTGAGTGTCATTGCTAACAGTGCCATTGACACTTGCTCACCAGCAGAGAGCAAAACATCAAGTTCTCGAGCTGTAGGCACGCTATCTATCTGTTTAGCGAGGTCCATCAGTCTGTTTGTTTCGCCTGACATTGCAGACACGACAACAACAACTTGATTGCCATCATTTTTCGCCTTAATGATGTGTTCAGCAACTTGGTGGATTCTTTCAATTGAACCCACTGAGGTTCCGCCAAACTTTTGCACGATAAGGGGCTTTTTCACCAGTCTTCACCTTCCCAAGACCGAAGTCTCTTTAGAACTGCTTACATCTTCAGTATTTCCTTTTAGAAAAATTATATAAGCAGTAGTTACAACAAAAACCAAATAGCCTAAATGGCTCGGTTAACTTTTGGTCAATTAAACCACTTGGCTGCTAAAAAAAATTACGCTCAATCAAAGAAACTTGATTGAGCGTAATTTTAGTAGTTAAAAGCTTATAAGCGCTCTTCTAACCAAGGCTGAACTGTTTTAATTGCCTCTGGTAGTGCGGCTACATCAGTACCACCAGCTTGAGCCATGTCAGGACGACCACCGCCCTTACCACCGACTTGCTCAGCAATCATCTTAACTAGATCTCCGGCTTTTACTTTACCAGTTAGATCTTTAGTCACACCAGCAATCAAGCCAACCTTGTCACCTGTTACGTTGGCAAGCAGTACGATACCAGACCCCATTTGGTTCTTGATGTCATCAACCATAGTACGTAGGTTCTTGCTGTCAGCGCCTTCAAGAGCTGCGACTAGAACTTTTGTACCATTGACTTCAACCGCTTTGCCCATGATGTTAGCGCTTTCTGCTGCCGCCATCTTATCTTTTAGCTTCTGCACTTCTTTCTCTAGCGCTTTTGCTTTCTGTGCAGATTCTGCCAGTTTCTCTTCGTACTTCGCGTTTTGAGCTTCAATAGCGTCTAATGCAGCCTCGCCTGTTACCGCCTCAATACGTCGAATACCTGCAGCAATGCCGCTTTCTGAAGTGATTTTGAATAGGCCAATATCACCTGTGCTTGATGCGTGAATACCACCGCAAAGCTCTGTCGAGAAGTCACCCATAGACAATACGCGTACTTCGTCGTCGTACTTCTCGCCGAATAGAGCCATTGCGCCTTTCTTCTTAGCTGACTCAATGTCCATCACGTTGGTTTCAATCGTGTGGTTGCGACGAATTTGCGCGTTAACTAGGCGCTCAACTTCTTTCAACTCTGCTGCGGTTACGGCTTCTAGATGCGAGAAGTCGAAACGTAGGTTGTCTGCCTTCACCAATGAGCCTTTCTGCGTTACGTGCTCACCTAAAACTTGGCGTAGTGCTGCGTGTAGCAAGTGCGTTGCTGAGTGGTTTAGAGAGATAGCTGCGCGACGCTCTGCGTCAACGATAGTTGCTACTTCATCACCTTTCGCTAGAACGCCTTCTGCCATTACACCGTGGTGCGCGATTGCGTTACCTAGTTTTTGAGTGTCCTCAACGCGGAATACACCAGACTCAGTACGGATTTCACCAGCGTCACCACACTGACCGCCTGACTCTGCGTAGAATGGTGTTTCACCAAGTACGATGATTGCTTTGTCGCCCGCAGATAGCGAATCTACTTCGTTGCCTTCAACGAACATCGCTGCTACAGAACTAGAGCCTTTAGTACCTGTGTAACCACAGAATTCTGTTTGCGTATCAACTTTGATTGCTGCGTTGTAGTCAGTACCGAAGTTACCCGCTTCACGCGCACGTTGACGCTGCTCTTCCATCGCTTTCTCGAAACCTTCTTCGTCGATTGCGAACTCACGCTCACGTGCTACGTCGTTAGTTAAGTCAGCTGGGAAGCCGTAAGTATCGTAAAGTTTAAATACGGTTTCGCCGTCTAGTACTTTACCGTCTAGGTTATCTAGTGCTTCGTTTAGAATCGCCATACCGCGCTCAAGTGTACGACCAAAGTTTTCTTCTTCGATACGCAGTACTTTTTCAACCACAGCTTGTTGACGCTTCAGCTCTTCACCAGCCGTACCCATGATGTCAGCTAGAACGCCAACCAACTTGTGGAAGAATGCACCTTGTGCGCCCAGCTTGTTACCGTGACGAACTGCGCGACGGATGATACGGCGTAATACGTAACCACGACCTTCGTTTGAAGGCATAACGCCATCCACGATCAGGAATGAACATGAACGGATGTGGTCAGCGATAACGCGTAGTGATTGGTTTGATAGGTCTTCGTAACCGATCACTTCTGCTGCTGCTTTGATAAGAGCTTGGAATACATCAATTTCGTAGTTTGAGTGAACGCCCTGCATGATTGCAGAGATACGCTCGATACCCATACCAGTATCTACCGATGGTTTTGGTAGCGGTTCCATAGTGCCGTCTGCGTGACGGTTGAACTGCATGAATACGTTGTTCCAGATCTCGATGAAACGGTCACCATCTTCTTCAGGCGTGCCAGGACGGCCACCCCAGATGTGCTCACCGTGATCGTAGAAGATTTCAGTACATGGACCACAAGGGCCAGTGTCGCCCATTTGCCAGAAGTTATCAGACTCGTACGGCTTGCCGCCTTCTTTATCACCAATGCGAACAATACGATCAGCGGGTACGCCAACTTTCTTGTTCCAGATGTCAAACGCTTCGTCATCGGTTTCGTAAACAGTTACCAATAAACGATCCGCTGGCAGTTTAAGAACTTCGGTTAGGAATTCCCAAGCAAAGGAGATCGCATCTTCTTTGAAGTAATCGCCAAAGCTGAAGTTGCCTAACATTTCAAAGAATGTGTGGTGACGAGCAGTAAAGCCAACATTTTCTAGGTCGTTATGTTTACCACCAGCACGTACGCAACGCTGAGCCGTAGTCGCTCGAGTGTAGGCTCGTTTTTCTAAGCCTAAGAAACAATCTTTAAATTGGTTCATACCTGCGTTTGTGAACAGCAGGGTTGGGTCGTTATGTGGAACTAACGATGAACTTTCTACGATTTGGTGTCCTTTGCTCTCAAAGAACTTGAGGAACGCGTTACGAACCTCATCAGTGCTCATGTACATGCAGCTCTTCCTGAAAATAGTCGAGTTAGAATTTTGCCGTATTGTAGATCATGCAAACAGCTGAGACTAGTTTTCTTGAGGAAAAGAGGGAGTAGGAGAAAAAATTTGAAGCAAAACAAAAATCAGTGCGGACGACTGACCGTTAATCTTCGTCCTCAAAGCTCAGCGCGTAGCTGATTTGGTCAAAACTGTAGCCACGATATTGCAGAAAACGAACTTGTTTTGCGTACTCTTTTTGGTCTTTGGCTTTAATACCTTTGAATTTCTTTTCTGCCGCCTGTTTAGCCAGTTCAAACCAATCTTGCGGCTCTTCAGCCATAGCTTGCTCAATCACCGACTCCGCAACACGCTTCTGGTTTAACTCTTGACGAATTCGACGCTCTCCATGTCCTTTGTATACATGCTGTCTAATTTGACTCTTCGCGTAACGTAAATCATCTAAATAGTTATGGTCTAGGCAAAAATTAATTGCGATGTCGATGTCTGATTCTTCATAGCCCTTCATCGATAATTTTTGGTAAAGCTCATACTGACCATGATCGCGACGGCTAAGCAATTGTATAGCAGCCTCTTTGCTCGATAATGTTGGCGCCTGGCGTTTTTGGTACATGATGATCCTAAAAGTATTTTTGCTGTACAGGCTCTCAATGGCCTTTGTGATAATTCGATTTTTGATTTCAATAGATACAACAAAGCCCCGCATTGCAGGGCTTTGTCATTTATTAATCTATGAGAGATTAAAACTCTTCAGCTTGCTCTGGCGCTTCACCAGCTTCAGGCGCTTCCGCAAGTGCTGGCGCTAGCAACATTTCACGCAGTTTTGTATCGATAGTTTTAGCCACTTCAGGGTGCTCACGCAGGTAGTTACATGCATTCGCTTTACCTTGACCAATCTTATCGCCATTGTAGCTATACCAAGCACCGGCTTTTTCAACTAACTTGTGCTTCACACCTAGATCGACAAGTTCACCTTCGCGGTTAAAGCCTTGGCCGTACATGATTTGTGTGTTTGCTTCTTTAAATGGTGCTGCAATCTTATTCTTAACAACTTTGATGCGCGTTTCGTTACCTACGACTTCGTCACCTTCTTTGATTGCGCCAGTACGACGGATATCTAGACGAACAGAAGCGTAGAACTTAAGTGCGTTACCACCTGTTGTTGTTTCTGGGTTACCAAACATCACACCAATCTTCATACGGATTTGGTTGATGAAGATACACATACAGTTAGACTGCTTTAGGTTACCCGTTAGCTTACGCATTGCTTGAGAAAGCATACGTGCTTGCAGACCCATGTGGCTATCGCCCATTTCGCCTTCGATTTCTGCTTTCGGTGTTAGCGCTGCAACAGAGTCGACAACCATAACATCGATAGCACCAGAACGTGCAAGTGCGTCACAGATCTCTAGCGCTTGCTCACCTGTGTCTGGCTGAGAAACTAGCAATGCATCGATATCTACGCCAAGTTTCTTCGCGTATACAGGATCTAGAGCGTGCTCTGCATCGATAAACGCACAAGTTTTGCCTTCACGTTGCGCAGCAGCAATAAGCTCAAGCGTTAATGTTGTTTTACCTGAAGATTCTGGGCCGTAGATTTCTACGATACGACCCATTGGTAGACCACCAGCACCCAAAGCGATATCAAGAGAAAGAGAACCCGTTGAGATGGTTTCTACGTCCATTGCGCGGTTATCACCAAGGCGCATGATAGAGCCTTTACCGAATTGCTTTTCAATTTGACCTAGCGCAGCGGCGAGCGCTTTCTGTTTGTTCTCGTCCATTACTTTCTCCGATTTATTCATCTTCTTTGGGCGACGAATAGTAATTCATTTTTCTTAAGCAGAAGAACTGCTCAGCAATGAAAGTTATTATACTGTTGATTCATACAGTGTCCATACCTGTATGAAAAAAATTTGGCTGACCTAAAGTCGTGATTTGCTCTAGCCCTTATCAATGCTGGGCTAAAACAATTTAAGAAATTCTAGAGTAGATGTTGATACAATTGAGTCAGCGCATGCTCGACCGCTTTTTTGCGAACTTCTGCACGGTCACCAGTAAAATGCATGGTTTCGACTTGCTGCCAACTTTGGTTATCAGCAAAAGCAAAGCAGACCATGCCGACTGGTTTCTCTTCACTGCCACCCCCCGGCCCTGCAATACCACTGATGGACACACCGATGGTCGCATTGGAGTTTTTCATTGCACCCTGTACCATTTCAATCACAACTGGCTCACTCACTGCACCATGCGCTTCTAACGTTGAAGCTTGCACACCAAGCATCTCCATTTTCGCTTCATTACTGTAGGTGACAAACGCACGGTCAAGCCACGCTGAACTACCAGCAATGTCAGTAATGGCGGTTGCAACACCACCACCAGTGCATGATTCTGCGGTCGTTAAAAGATGCCCGTGTTTAGCCAATAATGCGCCTAAATCGGCACTCAATTTTGTTGTTTTTTCCATAGCCAAAATGCCCTTTGTCTCTTTTTACTTGATAGGGATTCACGTATCCTAAGCCGCTACGGAAATAAACAAAAGAACTTACCTGTGAAAGCTGAACAAAAACACACTCCGATGATGCAGCAATACCTCAAGCTAAAAGCTGAGAACCCAGAGATTTTGCTGTTCTACCGCATGGGCGATTTCTACGAACTCTTTTACGATGATGCCAAGCGAGCTTCTCAGCTTCTTGATATTTCATTGACCAAACGTGGTGCGTCTGCAGGTGAACCTATCCCAATGGCGGGTGTGCCATTTCACGCCGTAGAGGGCTACCTGGCAAAACTTGTTCAGCTTGGTGAGTCTGTGGCGATCTGTGAACAGATTGGCGATCCGGCCACCAGCAAGGGCCCAGTAGAACGTAAAGTTGTGCGTATCGTTACACCAGGTACTGTGACGGATGAGGCGCTGCTTTCTGAGCGTGTCGATAACTTAATCGCAGCAATTTACCATCACAACGGTAAGTTCGGTTATGCGACGCTGGATGTCACCTCTGGTCGCTTCCAACTGACAGAACCAGAAACTGAAGAAGCGATGACAGCCGAGCTTCAACGTACCGCACCACGTGAGCTACTGTTCCCAGAAGATTTTGAACCTGTACATTTAATGGCGAGCCGCAATGGTAACCGTCGTCGCCCAGTCTGGGAGTTTGAGCTTGATACGGCTAAGCAACAACTCAATCAACAATTTGGCACAAAAGATCTGGTTGGTTTTGGTGTAGAACATGCGTCCTTAGGGTTATGTGCTGCTGGTTGTTTGATCCAGTACGTAAAAGATACTCAACGTACGGCTTTACCTCATATTCGCTCTTTAACGTTTGATCATCAGGATCAATCCGTCATCCTTGATGCTGCTACCCGACGTAATCTGGAAATTACTCAAAATCTAGCAGGCGGAACCGATAACACGCTAGCTGCAGTACTCGACCATTGTGCAACTCCGATGGGCAGCCGAATGCTGAAGCGTTGGTTGCATCAGCCTATGCGTTGCATTGAAACGTTAAACAATCGTCTTGATGCAATTGGTGAGATTAAAGAACAAGCTCTGTTTGCCGATCTTCAACCAACGTTAAAGCAAATTGGTGATATTGAACGTATCTTAGCGCGCCTTGCATTACGCTCTGCTCGCCCTCGCGATATGGCTAGACTTCGCAATGCCATGCAACAGCTACCAGAGCTAGAATCTGTCACCGCTTCTTTGACCCATCCGTACCTAACGAAATTGGCGAAGTATGCAGCTCCGATTGACGAAGTATGTGACCTGTTAGAACGCGCGATTAAAGAAAATCCGCCGGTTGTTATTCGTGATGGTGGCGTCATCGCTGAAGGCTACAATGCGGAGCTCGATGAATGGCGAAAATTGGCAGACGGTGCAACAGAATATCTTGAGCAGCTTGAGCGAGATGAGCGTGAACGACACGGTATCGATACGCTTAAAGTAGGCTATAACAACGTTCATGGCTTCTTTATCCAAGTGAGCCGTGGCCAGAGCCATTTGGTTCCACCGCATTATGTACGTCGCCAAACACTCAAAAACGCTGAACGCTACATCATCCCAGAGCTTAAGGAACACGAAGACAAAGTACTTAACTCGAAATCTAAAGCGTTAGCACTTGAGAAACAGTTGTGGGAAGAACTGTTTGATCTATTGATGCCAAACCTTGAGAAGCTGCAAAACCTAGCTTCTGCTCTGTCTCAACTAGATGTATTACAAAACCTTGCAGAGCGTGCAGATTCGTTAGATTACTGCCGCCCAACGCTTGTGAAAGACGCAGGAATTCACATTCAAGCTGGCCGTCATCCAGTCGTAGAACAAGTAACAACAGAGCCGTTCATCGCGAACCCAATTGAGCTTAACCCAGCCCGTAAGATGTTGATCATCACCGGTCCAAACATGGGTGGTAAATCAACCTACATGCGTCAAACTGCGCTGATTGCATTGATGGCACATATCGGCTCTTATGTACCGGCAGAATCCGCACAGATTGGTTCTTTAGATCGTATATTTACTCGTATTGGTGCATCAGATGATCTTGCATCTGGCCGCTCGACCTTCATGGTAGAAATGACCGAAACAGCCAATATTCTTCACAACGCAACTAAGAACAGTTTGGTGCTAATGGATGAAATCGGACGCGGTACTAGTACTTACGACGGTCTGTCTTTAGCTTGGGCAAGTGCGGAATGGCTCGCAACACAAATTGGTGCGATGACCCTATTTGCAACTCACTACTTCGAATTAACAGAGTTACCGAACCAACTGCCAAACTTAGCGAACGTTCACTTGGATGCCGTAGAGCATGGAGACAGCATTGCCTTTATGCACGCAGTTCAAGAAGGTGCGGCAAGTAAGTCTTACGGCTTGGCTGTTGCGGGCTTAGCTGGCGTACCAAAAACGGTCATCAAAAATGCGCGTAACAAGCTATCTCAGCTAGAGCAACTGGGGCAAAACAGTGACACACCGCGTCCAAGTGCAGTAGATGTGGCTAACCAGTTGAGCCTGATTCCAGAGCCTAGCGAGGTCGAACAAGCTCTGTCAGGTATTGATCCTGACGACTTAACGCCACGCCAAGCTCTTGAAGAGCTGTATCGCTTGAAGAAGATGCTGTAAACAGACTCACACCGACGAGCAAAAAAGAAAAAAGGCTAGGGGGAACCATAGCCTTTTGTGTATCTAGTGAAATACGGATTACTTAATCGTCTTCTACGTTAAACAAGTTTTCCATATTCAAACCTTGTTTGATTAGGACTTCACGAAGACGACGTAAACCTTCCACTTGTATTTGACGTACTCGCTCACGTGTCAGACCAATCTCTCGACCAACTTCTTCCAGCGTCGAAGGCTCGTAGCCTAGTAGGCCGAAGCGACGTGCAAGCACTTCTTTCTGTTTCGGATTCAACTCTTCTAACCAATGAATCAACGATGATTTGATGTCGTCATCTTGAGTCGAAACTTCTGGATCAGAGTTGTTTGCATCAGGAATAATATCCAGCAGCGCTTTCTCACCGTCACCACCGATTGGCGTGTCGACAGAGCTAATACGCTCATTAAGGCGTAACATTTTGCTTACGTCTTCGACTGGAATATCTAATTGAGCAGCAATTTCTTCTGCGGTCGGTTCGTGATCGAGCTTTTGAGAAAGTTCACGCGCAGTACGCAGATAAATGTTCAGCTCTTTCACTACGTGGATAGGTAGACGGATCGTGCGAGTTTGGTTCATCAACGCTCGCTCTATCGTTTGTCGGATCCACCATGTTGCGTAAGTAGAGAAACGGAAACCACGTTCTGGGTCGAATTTTTCGACCGCTCGGATCAAGCCGAGGTTACCTTCTTCAATCAGATCGAGTAGTGCTAGACCACGGTTACTGTATCGACGAGAAATCTTAACAACCAAACGTAGGTTACTTTCGATCATACGTTTGCGTGCCGCTTCGTCGCCACGTAGGGCGCGTCTTGCGTAAAGCACTTCTTCTTCGGCAGTAAGTAAAGGTGAGAAGCCAATTTCGCCCAAATACAACTGAGTTGCATCTAAGCTTTTACTGCTCGCGTCAAATTCTTCACGCGCAGTCGCTTTGCTTTCTGTGGATGATGATCTTTCGAGTTCGTTATCAATGGTCTTCACTGACGCATTGTCAAATGCAAACTCTTCAACTTTGGTTACTGTGTTGCTGATACTCATAACGCCTCCCCCTGGCGAGTTAGCAAGACATGACAACTCAATATGTCGCTAAATGATGTCGCAAGTTGTTTTTCAAAGTTTTAAGGCAAATAGCGTTTTGGATTCACTGATTTACCTTGATAGCGAATTTCAAAGTGTAGTTTGACCGACTTTGCACCTGAACTACCCATGGTGGCGATTTTTTGTCCGCTTTTTACGCTTTGTCCTTCTGTGACCAGCAGTTTGTCATTATGTGCGTATGCGCTTAAATAATTGTCGTTATGCTTTACTATAATTAAGTTGCCATAACCTCGTAGCGCATTGCCTGAATAAACGACTGTGCCGGCTGCGGTTGAAACGATAGGTTGACCACGCTGTCCTGCGATGTCGATACCTTTATTTCCCTGTTCTCCCGCCGAAAAGTTCTTGATTACTCTCCCTTTTGTTGGCCACAACCACTTTGAGACTTTATCACTCTTTACTGTGGTAGTTGGCGATTTTTGCTTCACTTTTTGGTTGTCTTTTGAACCAACATACTCCTTTGTTTTCGATTGTTCAACCTTCTTTGGAGGCTGTTTTTGTACGACTTTAGGCTTAGTCTCTGTAGGTTTTTGACTAGAGTTTTTACTCGAAGGTTTAGGTTTAGAGGCTGTTGATGTTTTCGTCACTGGAGCTGGGGGTGTCGTAACAACAGGAGCCACAACGGGTTCAACTTTTTGACCATATTTAGGGGCGACATATTTCGGAGCCCAAAGTTTTAGCCTCTGTCCTGGGTAGATAGTGTAAGGCTGAGTTAACTCATTGTAACGAACAAGATCATTTACATCTTTATCTGTGACATAAGCTATGAAGTAAAGTGTATCGCCTTTTTTTACCTCATAATAACTCCCTCTGTAACTCCCTCTTTCAAGGCTTGAATAGTCTTTTTTTAGGCTAGAGACAGGTGCAGGGGAATGCGCTGCACAACCAACTAGTCCTGCAGCAAACACAAAGCTAATACCAATATGACGTAGTAACTTATTCACCTATCCCTAACCCTTAAGCTAAATCACCCGCAACCAGAGGTACGAACCGAACCATTTCTACAACGGTAGAGAGATATTCGTCTCCCTTACGCTCTATTTTTAATAACTGTTGTTCCGTATCTCCAACAGGAATGACCATTTTGCCGCCATCTCTTAATTGTGAGAGAAGAGCTTGGGGAATCACTTCAGCGGCAGCGGTAACGATAATAGCATCGAAAGGACCTCTCGCTTCCCAGCCCTGCCACCCATCAGCATGCTTAGTTGAAACATTGTAAATATCCAATTGCTTCAGGCGACGCTTTGCTTCCCATTGCAACGATTTAATTCGCTCAACGGAGTATACATGATCAACAATTTGCGCCAGTACCGCAGTTTGATAACCCGATCCCGTTCCGATTTCCAGAACACGACTCGCCGATTCTAGCTCAAGCAACTCGGTCATACGAGCAACGATATAAGGCTGAGAAATAGTTTGTCCCTGACCAATTGGTAACGCATTGTTATCATAGGCTTGGTGCATCATCGCTTGAGAAACAAAGCTTTCTCGTGGCAAGCGTTGGATAGCATCCAGAACTCTTTGGTCTTTGATGCCACTGGAGATAAGAAACGCTATCAACCTGTCAGCATGTGGGTTACTCATTACTTCTCTTCCTTTAACCAACTATCCATAGCACGCAGCGACTCGTGAGCGGTGAGATCAACTTGCAGAGGCGTCATTGAAACTCGGCCATGCTCAATTGCATAAAAGTCCGTGCCCTCTCCTGCATCTTGCTCCTTTCCTGGTGGCCCTAACCAATAAATGTCATGGCCTCTCGGATCTTTCTGCTTGATCATATTCTCTGCGTGATGACGTGCACCTAAACGCGTAACTTCAATTTCACCTAAATTCTCTGATGGTAAGTCAGGCACGTTTACGTTCAGTAGACGATTCGTTGGAATCGGCGACGCTAAATGCTGTTGTACAATTTGACGTGCAATTTTAGCGGCGGATTCGAAATGTCGCTTACCCACTAGTGAAAAAGCCACCGACTGAACGCCAAGGAAATGACCTTCCATGGCGGCTGCTACTGTTCCAGAATAAAGAACATCATCACCCAAATTAGCGCCATGGTTGATTCCTGACAGAACAAGATCAGGCAAATCATCTTTCATTAGCTCATTCAGCGCGAAATGCACACAATCCGTGGGCGTGCCTTGCACTGAGTAGATATTTGGGGCAATTTCAGTCACGCGTAATGGTTGTTCTAATGTGAGTGAATTCGAAGCACCTGAACGATTTCGATCAGGTGCGACAATGGTCACTTCGGCGATATCTCTCAACTCATCAGCGAGGGCATGAATCCCTTGTGCATGAACACCATCATCATTGCTGATTAAGACTCTTAAGGGCTTCGGGTTTCGTGAATCCTGTTCCATTAGTATTCTCTTTCTACTTCAACCTCATTAACTAACTCACGAACAATAGAGGTCGCAAAAGATCCCGCATCCAGTGAGAAAGTCAGCGTAATGTTGTTACCTTCAACCGTCCAAGCTAAATCTTTTGGCTTCAGCGCAATATCGCGACGATCGTGGCGCATGCGATTACCACGAATCAGCGCCATGAGGTCAGGCTCTTCGTCTAAAAACGGTTGCTCTAATGCCAGAGCCTCGGCTTGAGTAGGCAGTGCATTATCGCCAGCAAGCGCAGCGGTAATTGCCGCTTCACCTTGTGCAAATTGCACTTGCAAATCAGTGATGTTGTTTGCATCAATCAACTGAGTGCCAGAATTCGTCTGTGCAATGTCACCATCAATGAACTTATCAAACACACCATTCTCTAGACGAGCTGAAACGATGCGGTTGAAAATCCACGAACGAGCCGCTGATAAATACATGCTTCGCTTGTTTTGATTGCGGGTACGAACGTTTTCGCGTCCCCATCGACGTGCTTCTTCAAGGTTGTTGCCATCGTTACCAAAACGCTGACTACCAAAGTAGTTTGGCACGCCAACTTGTTTCACTTTTTCAAGACGTTGCTCTACATCCGCTATATCTGTCACTTCAGACAAAGTAACCACGAACTCGTTCCCTACTAGGTCACCAGGACGCAGTTTTTTATTGTGACGATCTGTTGCAAGGATTTCGATACTTGGGTATTGAGCCAAAAACGCTGAAAAATCTGGCGTTTCACCTTTTGGTAAATGGACACTTAACCACTGTTCCGTCACCGCATGACGGTCTTTAAGACCCGCCCAGCTAACGTCTTTCGACTTAACACCACAGGCTTTTGCTAACTCGTTAGCAACGAAGCTGGTGTTCTCGCCCGTTTTACGGATACGAACCATTAAGTGCTCGCCTTCGCCCGTAAAGGCAAAACCTAAATCTTCGCGAACCTGAAAATGCTCTGGCTGCGCTTTAATTTTTGCCGATGCAACTGGCTTACCCGTTAGGTAAGCCAATGAAGATAAAATGTCTGACATGATGTGTTTCCGCTGATATCACAGCTTAGAGGAGCAAATTGCTAGTTATTGCTTAAACAGAAGTACAACGGCTTCCGTTGCAATGCCTTCTTTGCGTCCAGTAAAACCGAGACGTTCTGTCGTCGTCGCTTTTACGTTAATGTTACTAATGTCGGTTTCTAGGTCTTCGGCTATCGCCGCACACATTGCGTCAATGTGTGGTGCCATTTTAGGCGCTTGTGCCATGATGGTTACATCAGCATTGCCAAGACGGTAGCCTTGCTCTTTAACTCGACGGTAAACGTCTTTCAGTAATTCACGACTGTTTGCGCCTTTCCATTTATCATCCGTATCTGGGAAATGACGACCAATATCGCCGGCAGCAATCGCGCCCAGCAGAGCATCCGTTAACGCATGCAACGCTACATCGCCATCTGAGTGAGCAATCAAACCTTGCTCATAAGGGATTGCTACACCACCAATAATGACTGGGCCTTCACCACCGAATTTATGTACATCGAAACCATGACCAATTCGAATCATTTTCTATCCTTTCTTTATTCGCCGCGCTCACGGCTTAGATAAAACTCGGCTAACGCAAGATCTTCTGGCTGAGTGATTTTTATATTGTTCGCATTCCCTTGAACTAAGGCTGGCTTCTCGCCTAACCATTCCAAAGCCGAGGCTTCATCGGTAATGGTTACACCCTGTTCTAATGCGTCAGCCAGTGCTTGAGTAAGCTGCTGAGTTTTAAACATTTGTGGAGTAAGTGCATGCCACAATGCTTCTCTATCTACCGTATGATCGATATCTTGTACTGCGTTTGCTCGCTTCATTGTATCTCTCACAGGAGATGCGAGAATGCCACCCGTTGAGTGGGCGCAGCAAACATCAATCAAACGGTCAATGTCGGATGTTAATACACATGGCCTCGCAGCGTCGTGGACTAATACCCACTCGCTTTCCAGATGCTCATTGACATAGTTTAGCCCTGATAACACAGAGTCTGCTCTTTCTTTACCACCAGCTACACGAATCACATCTGGGTGCTTAGCAATGGACAATTCTGGGTAATATGGGTCGCCGTCAGTAATGGCAACGACAACCTTAGAAATATTTGGGTGGGAAAGCAGTTTCTCTACGGTATGTTCCAGTACCGCTTTACCTTCGATCAATAAATATTGCTTAGGGCGATCTGCCTTCATTCTGCTACCCACACCCGCAGCTGGCACAATTGCGATATGCGATGAGTTCATATCCAACATTTTAATGGTTTTCCTCACCTATAATGCGGTAAAAAGTCTCGCCATCTTTAACTAAACCGAGCTCATGACGCGCACGTTCTTCAATCGCATCAAGACCTTGCCTTAAGTCATCAATCTCAGCGAACATTTCATTGTTGCGAGCTTGTAGCTTGCTGTTCACTTGTTGCTGAACTTCAATTTCATCTTTTACTGTGTAGTAGTCAGACACTCCGTTTTTACCAAACCATAGAGTGTATTGAAGCAAGCCAAACAGTAGCGTAAGGGCTATAACAAAGATTCGCATATCGCTGCTAACATTCTGTACCGGAAGGAATTAGATAAGGTGACATATATAGCATAAATGCGAGGTTGCCTCTAGGGGAGAAAGGGAGACTCACACGCTCCTTACAAGAAATAAGCAGCAAAATGAAACAAGCTCATAGGAAGCGCTCCTTACCCATGACCAAAGTAAGAGCCAAAAATACAAACCTATAAATACAAAAAACCGCCGTAGCGATGGTTTCAAAAAGCTATTTAGCGAAACTTTACTCAATAAGAATTAAGCCTGACCTTTAACTTCTTTGAGACCACTTCCTTGAAACATGGAGGAGCGCGCTCACTTAGAGCTTCCGTCATATAAAAAACGCCCCGCAAGTGCGAGGCGTTTTCAAAAGCTTTAAGTTAAGCGGTTAATTCAATTAAGAATTAAGCTTGACCTTTAACTTCTTTAAGACCGTTGAAAGGAGCGCGCTCACCTAGAGCTTCCTCGATACGGATTAGCTGGTTGTACTTAGCAACACGGTCAGAACGGCTCATAGAACCAGTTTTGATTTGACCTGCAGCTGTACCTACCGCTAGGTCAGCGATAGTTGCATCTTCAGTTTCGCCAGAACGGTGAGAGATTACTGCTGTGTAACCTGCGTCTTTAGCCATCTTGATTGCAGCTAGAGTCTCAGTTAGAGAACCGATTTGGTTGAACTTGATAAGGATAGAGTTAGCTACGCCTTTCTCGATACCTTCAGCAAGGATCTTAGTGTTAGTAACGAATAGATCGTCACCTACTAGTTGAAGCTTGCCACCTAGTAGTTCAGTTTGGTGCTTGAAGCCATCCCAGTCAGACTCGTCTAGACCGTCTTCGATAGAAACGATTGGGAATTGGTTAGCTAGCTCAGCTAGGTAGTGGTTGAACTCTTCAGAAGTGAAAGTTTTACCTTCGCCTTTCATGTTGTAGATGCCAGCTTCTTTGTCGAAGAACTCAGATGCAGCACAGTCCATAGCTAGAGTAACGTCTTTACCTAGTTCATAACCAGCAGCTGCAACAGCTTCTGCGATAACTTCTAGAGCTTCAGCGTTAGATTTAAGGTTAGGAGCGAAACCACCTTCATCACCAACTGCAGTGCTGTAGCCTTTAGACTTAAGAACTTTAGCTAGGTTGTGGAATACTTCTGCACCGATACGTAGACCTTCTTTAAGAGTCTTAGCGCCAACTGGTTGGATCATGAACTCTTGGATGTCAACGTTGTTGTCTGCGTGCTCGCCACCGTTGATGATGTTCATCATTGGTAGAGGCATAGAGAACTGACCTGCAGTGCCGTTTAGCTCAGCGATGTGCTCGTATAGAGGCATGCCTTTCGCAGCAGCAGCAGCTTTAGCGTTTGCTAGAGAAACAGCTAGGATAGCGTTAGCACCGAATTTAGATTTGTTTTCAGTGCCGTCTAGTTCGATCATTACTGCGTCGATTGCAGCTTGGTCTTTAGCGTCTTTGCCAACTAGAGCTTCAGCGATTGGGCCGTTTACAGCTTCAACTGCTTTAAGAACACCTTTACCTAGGAAACGTGCTTTGTCACCGTCACGTAGCTCAAGAGCTTCGCGAGAACCAGTAGATGCGCCAGATGGAGCTGCCGCCATACCTACGAAACCGCCTTCTAGGTGTACTTCAGCTTCTACAGTTGGGTTACCACGTGAGTCGATGATTTCACGACCTAGAACTTTAACGATCTTAGACATTAATGTTTCCTCTCGTTTCAAATATAAATGTCAATCTTAAAGGGCAGCAGCACAACCTTCGCCGCCGCCCGTATCCTTTTACTTCTCGAATTCGCCGCGTGCGTTTTGGCCCGCAGCCTTAACAAAACCTGCAAACAATGGATGTCCATCGCGAGGAGTCGAGGTGAATTCTGGGTGGAACTGAGCCGCTACAAACCATGGGTGAGCTGGGTTCTCAATCATTTCCACTAACTTCTTGTCCGCAGATAGACCTGATACTTTTAGGCCTGCTTTTTCGATTTGCGGACGAAGCACGTTATTCACTTCGTAACGGTGACGGTGACGTTCATGGATCGTCGCGCTACCGTACAGTTCACGAGCTTTAGTCCCTTTCTCTAGGTGACACAGCTGTGAACCAAGACGCATCGTACCGCCTAGGTCAGACTTTTCAGTACGCTCTTCTACGCTACCTGATTCGTCTACCCACTCTGTGATCAAACCTACCACAGGGTACTTAGTCTCTTTGTTAAATTCTGTTGAATGTGCACCTTCCATACCCGCAACGTTACGCGCGTATTCGATTAGTGCAACTTGCATACCCAAACAAATACCTAGGTAAGGCACGTTATTTTCACGTGCATATTGAGCCGCACGGATCTTGCCTTCAATACCACGATCGCCGAAGCCACCTGGTACTAGGATCGCGTCCAAACCTTCTAGAAGTTCAACGCCTTTTGTTTCGATATCTTGTGAGTCTACATACTTAATTGTGACGCTTAGACGGTTTTTCAAGCCAGCGTGTTTAAGCGCTTCGTTCACAGATTTGTATGCATCTGGTAATTCAATGTATTTACCAACCATACCGATGGTTACTTCACCAGTAGGATTTGCTTCTTCGTAGATAACCTGTTCCCATTCAGAAAGGTCTGCTTCAGGAGCAGTAATACCAAAGCGAGCACACACAAGGTCATCTAGCCCTTGAGATTTAATCAACTGAGGGATCTTGTAGATAGAGTCTACATCCTTCATTGAAATTACTGCTTTTTCTGGAACATTACAGAACAGTGCGATTTTTTTACGCTCATTCGCAGGAATAACGCGATCGCTACGGCAAACTAGGATGTCTGGCTGAATACCGATAGATAGAAGTTCTTTTACAGAGTGTTGCGTCGGCTTAGTTTTCACTTCGCCCGCTGCCGCTAGGTAAGGAACAAGTGTTAGGTGCATGAACATTGCGCGCTCACGGCCTAGCTCAACAGCTAGCTGACGAATCGCTTCCATAAATGGTAGTGATTCGATATCACCAACAGTACCGCCAACTTCAACGATAGCCACATCATGGCCTTCAGAACCTGCAATAACGCGATCTTTGATCGCGTTAGTGATATGAGGGATAACTTGAATAGTTGCGCCTAGGTAGTCACCACGACGTTCTTTACGAAGTACGTCGGCATAAACACGACCTGCAGTGAAGTTGTTACGCTTGGTCATCTTGGTACGGATGAAACGCTCGTAGTGACCAAGGTCAAGGTCAGTCTCTGCGCCATCTTCTGTAACGAACACTTCACCGTGCTGAGTAGGGCTCATTGTGCCCGGGTCAACGTTGATGTAAGGGTCAAGCTTCATCATAGTCACTTTAAGACCACGAGCTTCTAGAATAGCCGCAAGAGATGCTGCTGCAATACCTTTACCTAGAGAGGATACAACCCCGCCAGTAACAAAAATGTAATTTGTCGTCATGTTTAACCTGAAATTGGTTGAATGAGGGAAATGGAGTGCTTCTGGACGGGAGATAAATATACCAGAAGCTCCTTACCGCCACAACGTGAAATCTATCACACCGTAATTTTTTATTTTTTGCTTCAAATCAAAGTGAGCAAAGACAAACCAAAGTCCGTTTTCGTGTAACCAAACAAGCTGACCTTATATTATGTATTCTGCCAGTTTACCTCTGCCTCGATTCTTCTTGTTTTACTTCATCCCAAAAATGGTCAAGTTCTGATAAAGAACAATCTGTAAGTACTTTGCCTGACTGCTGGACCTTGCCTTCAACTTGTTTAAAACGTCGCGCAAACTTTACGTTTGCTTTTCCTAGCGCGACTTCTGGGTTTTTATCAAGGTGGCGAGCCAAATTGACAGTCGCAAATAGCAAATCACCGAGCTCCAACTCAACTTTCTCTTCATCGGGCTGAACTTGCAGTGCCTCTTCCATGACTTCGTCAATTTCTTCTCGTACTTTATCGACAACCGGGCCAAGTGAATCCCAATCAAACCCAAATTTTGCACATTTTTTCTGAATTTTTGTAGCACGAGAAAGTGCCGGTAAAGAGTTTGGTATTGAGTCTAGGATACTTTCTTCCGCTTTGCCTACTAGGGCTTTTTCTTTTGCTTTTTCCGCTTCCCAGTTCGCGTTAATTTCCTCGTCAGATTCAAACTCAACATCTGAAAAAACATGCGGGTGGCGACGAGTCAGTTTTTCGTTCACGGTTTCGACGACATCCGAAAAGTCGAACAGCTCTTGCTCTTTCGCTAGCTGACTGTAAAAAATCACCTGAAACAACAAATCCCCTAGCTCTTCTTTTAGATTGAGCCAATCTCGATTTTGAATCGCGTCCACCACCTCGTAGGTTTCTTCTATTGTATGCGGAACGATGGTGTCAAAGGTTTGTTTTAAGTCCCAAGGGCAACCGTTTTCGGGGTCACGCAGCTTCGCCATGATTTGTTCTAACTGTTCAATTGGATGACTCATTTTTTGTTCCTTTAAACCTTTCTATTAAAGAAAAAGGTGAGCAGCCAAAACCACTCACCTTCTACATTATATTTTCTCAGCAGCTTTCACTAAGTAATTGTTACTTTGACAAGGCAACAAGTTTTCGCGACTCCTGAGCATAGCCTACTATGTGATGCCCCTGAGCCGGCACGTCGGAATAAGTGCAGCTAACGCAGATAAAAAGCCAAATATGACGCAAGTGTAACTCTGTAAATAGTTGAAGTTGTAGCTAGGCGACAAACAAACGAGACTCCTGAGCATGGTTCACCATGTGATGGAGCGAGTGCGTGCAGTCAACAACGCTACAACGATAACTATGACGAGAGTTTTAGCCGAGGCGTTTCACCGTCATGACATCCTTGATCTGTTCCACACGTTTCGAAACCCGCGAAAGCACCTCAATATTGGTGACTTCTAGGTCAAAGTCCATGATGGCAAGTTGACGTCTGTAGTCGACTCGGTTCTTCATACTGGTCACTTTGATCTTTTCATTGGCGAACAGTGTCGTAATGTCTTTGAGTAGACCACCTCGCTCCATCGCTTCAACACGCACGGTGAGGATGTATGACCCCACAAAGCCGCTGCCCCAGACTGTATCGATGATGCGCTCTGGCGCATGATGGCGCAGTTCTTCTAGCTGTTCACAGTCACTACGGTGTACTGAAATCCCACGACCTTGCGTTATGTAACCAGAGATATCGTCACCTGGAATTGGCTGACAGCAACGTGCTAGATGTGTCATTAGGTTATCGACGCCTTCTACTACAACTGCGTCTTTTTTCGGTCGGCTTTGCGCGGGTGATTTATGCTCAGCTTCTTGCAGTTTTTCCAGTGCTTGCTGATCTTCTTCCTCTGCCGTTGGCTTGTTAACTAACGCGTTGATATGATTAATTATTTGGTTGATACGCAAATCACCGCTACCTACACCAACATACAATTCATCTGGTGTTTTGACGTTAAACCGCTTGAGGGCGTAATGCTCTGCATCTTTTAACGTTGCGCCAATTTTGGCTAACTCATGCTCAAGGATTTCACGACCTGCTTCAAGGTTCTTCTCACGGCTTTGTTTTCGGAACCAGGCGTTAATTTTGGCACGCGCACGACCAGAATGAACGAAGCCTAATGATGGGTTTAACCAGTCACGTGATGGGTTAGGTTCTTTCTGAGTGATAATCTCGACTTGGTCACCCATATGTAATTTATGCGTGAATGGCACAATACGACCTCCGACTTTGGCACCGATACAACGGTGTCCCACTTCGGAGTGAATGTGATAGGCAAAATCTAGCGGCGTTGCCCCCATTGGCAAATCGACAACATCACCACGTGGTGTAAAGGCATAAACACGGTCATCAAAGACTTGGCTACGCAGCTCATCGAGCATTTCGCCAGAGTCAGACATTTCTTCTTGCCAATCCAGTAGCTTACGCAGCCACGTGATCTTCTCATCATAACCGCTTCGGCTGCTTGCCCCTTCTTTATATTTCCAGTGCGCGGCAACACCCAGCTCCGACTCTTCATGCATTTGCTTGGTACGAATCTGGATCTCGATGGTTTTGCCTTCTGGCCCTAGAATTACGGTGTGGATCGATTGATAACCGTTTGGTTTAGGGTTAGCAACGTAGTCATCAAACTCGCTCGGTAGGTGCTTGTATTTGGTGTGAACTACACCCAAAGCCGCGTAACAGTCTTGCAGTTTGTCTGCGATGATACGTACTGCTCGAACATCAAACAGCTCATCGAATGCCAAACTCTTCTTCTGCATTTTTCGCCAAATGCTGTAGATGTGCTTAGGTCGACCACTCACTTCGGCATTGATGCCCGACACTTCCATTTCGTGCGTGAGGTCTTCAACAAAGTCTTTGATGTACTGTTCACGAACGATGCGTCGCTCAGAAAGCTGCTTGGCAATTTGTTTGTAAGTTTCCGGCTGTTGGTAGCGGAAAGCGTAATCTTCAATTTCCCATTTCAGCTGACCGATGCCTAATCGGTTTGCTAGCGGCGCATAGATGTTGGCACACTCTTTTGCCGCCGCACGTCGAACTTCATCAGGCGCTTTTTTAACTTCAATAAGGTTACAAATTCGCTCCGCAAGCTTGATAACCACGCAGCGGAAGTCATCCACCATGGCAAGCAGCATGCGGCGTACGTTATCTACCTGAGATGACGCTGCACTGCCTTCCATGTTGACGTTGAGTTGGCCAATAGCAGCCATTTCTTCAACGCCGTCGATTAATTTTATGATTTCTTTGCTGTATTTCTCTTCCAGAATTTCTCTGTTAAAAGCACCACTTGAAACCAAAGGAAACAGTTGAGCAGCCACTAAAGTGGCTTGATCCATAGACAAGGTGATCAAAATTTCGATCATTTCTCGTCCACGCCACAACAACAGCTCCGCTTGCTCGTTATCAGCTAATACCGTCTGGCAATCTCGATATACTTCGATTAAGCGTGAGGCTGTGTTTTTCTCTTGTCCTAGGCTAGCCACCCAGTTTTCGAGTTCAAACTGTTCATCTTGGTTTAAATGCGCGCTTCTTACCGCAACCATCTCATCATCCTAATTATTATATTCGTGTGGTTTGACTAACACCGTCCAGGTTAGTTCTTTTTACCGCGCGTACACGCTGGCTTTATGACCACCCACCACAAATAAGGGGTCAAAGTCCTAAAGTTAGGACTTTTCAAACAATGCCATCGATTCTAGATGACTGGTATGAGGGAACATGTCCAGCATACCTAATTTCGTTAATTTATAGCCTTGCTCTATCAAGCTTTGACTATCCCTAGCAAGGGTAGCAGGATTACAAGAAACATAAACTACACGCTGTGCGCCAAGCTCAGAAACTTGATCGATGATCCCACTCGCTCCCGCGCGTGCCGGGTCTAATAATACTTTATCAAACCGCTCTGCGGCCCAGGCTTGGCCTTCAAAATCTTGCTCAAGGTTAGCGTGATAAAATTGCGCGTTATTGATTTGGTTCAAAGATGCATTGTTTGTGGCTTTTTCTACCATCTCTGCAACACCCTCTACTCCAACCACGTACTTAGCTAATTTCGCAACTGGTAAACTAAAGTTGCCTAAACCACAGAACAAATCTAACACTCGGTCACTCTTTTGTGGGTCTAACCACTCAACCGCTTGTTTGACCATTTGTTGGTTTACACCTTGGTTTACTTGAATAAAGTTATTTGGTGCAAAAGGGATTTTCACTCCAACTTCTTGATAAAAAGGCATATCGCCTTCGATAAGGTCTAATTGTTCTGTCGATGGCATTAAGTACAACGATGCGCCATGACGTTTTGCCAACTCCGTTAGAGATTGAGTTTCACTCGTTGTCAGAGCGCTCAAGTGGCGCAGCGTAATACACGGCCCATTATCACCAAGTACCAGCTCTACATGACCTAATTGTTCCGGCTTTTTGAACGCTTTTAGGGCTGAGTAAATCTCTGGCAGCAAAACATTCAGTTCCGGTGCCAGCACTGGGCAATCGGTCACTTGCGCAATTTGCTTACTCTGCTTTTTACGGAAACCAAAATGTAGCTGACGTGTTTTTTTATCAACAAACAAGCTCACTCTCGCACGGCGACGGTAGGCCTGCGAATATCCCAATAACGGGGCATCTAGTTCAATGTCACTGCCTGAAAATTTTCGCATTAGCTGACGCAACGTTTGCTGTTTGTACGTCAATTGTTGGTCATAATCTAGATGCTGCAAATCACAGCCACCGCACTCATGATAATGTGGGCAAAATGGCTCCACACGAGCTTCACTCGGCTTAAGGATTTTAATCAACTTACCGCGAGCGTATTTGCTCTTTTCTTCCACCAATTGAGTGACCACCTCCTCACCCGGCAGTGCTCCATCAATAAACAATGGCTTCTTTTTGAGGTAAGCAATGCCTGCGCCGTGGTGATCTAAACGCTCTACTTGCACTGCTTGGTGCCGAGTATTGAGTTGGGTTTTCTTTTTCGGTTGAAAGATGCGTGCCATGCTCTATGCCTGATTTATGTGTAATTGCTCTTCGGCTTCACTATTCTTGATTGCAGCCGTTGTGTGATTCGAGTGACTTGATTATGCTTACCGTTTATTCGGTGACGTCACTTCTTTGCTCAAGGCTTTATCGTGCGCTTGAGAAATAATGCGTTATTTTCCCATATCCAGACTCCGATGTAATTAGATAACATGACCAGATATGGCTTACGAGCACGTGTAATTACACTAACTCTCGCTCCCACTCTCATTATTGGTTTATTACTGAGCGGCTTTTTCTCATTTAACCGCTACCAAGACCTTGAGAAACAAGTTATCACCACTGGTAACAGCATTATTGAGCCGCTGGCGATTGCCAGTGAAACGCATCTACTATCAGAAAGCCGAGAGGCGGTACGTCGCTTGATAAGCTACGCGCACCGCAAAAACTCCAAACTGGTTCGTAGTATCGCGGTATTTGATGAACATCATGAGCTCTTTGTGACCTCTAACTTTCATCCTAATTTTGAAGCCTTGATGTTTCCCAAAGATAAACCGATCCCGCAACTGGGTAATTCGGAAATCTACGAAAACTCACTGATATTGCGTGTCCCCATTTTGTCAGAAGGTCACTACTTAGCGGAGTTGTCGAACGAAAGCCAAGGCACAAAAGCGATTGGTTACATCGCCGTCGAGTTAGATCTCTCCTCCTTGAGGCTGCAACAGTATCAAGAAGTCTTCTCTGCTTTTTTAGTTCTGGTTCTCGGTCTTGGCTTAGCAAGTGTGTTTGCTTCACGTCTAATGCACGATGTGACCCAACCTATCACCCACATGAAGAATGTCGTTGACCGCATTCGCCGTGGTCATCTGGATGTGCGTATCGAAGGCAAAATGCACGGTGAGTTAGACCAGCTAAAAAATGGCATCAACGCCATGGCGGTATCGTTATCAGAATATCACGTGGAGATGCAGCACAGTATAGACCAAGCCACGTCCGACTTACGTGAAACGCTTGAGCAGCTAGAAATTCAGAACGTTGAGTTGGATATCGCGAAGAAACGCGCGCAAGAAGCGGCCAGGGTTAAGTCAGAGTTCTTGGCGAACATGTCGCACGAGCTGCGTACTCCGCTCAATGGGGTGATTGGCTTTACTCGTCAAATGCTTAAAACGCAGCTTTCTAACAGCCAAACGGATTACCTACAGACGATTGAGAAATCGGCGAACAACCTGCTGAATATCATCAATGACATTCTCGACTTCTCGAAACTTGAAGCGGGTAAGCTGGCACTCGAAAACATTCCTTTTGATTTCCGAGAAAGCTTAGAAGAGGTAATTAACCTACAAGCCACAAGTGCACATGAGAAAGGGTTAGAAATCACCCTAAAAGTGGACCCTAAAATTCCACCAGGTTTAGTTGGGGATCCACTACGTATCCAGCAAATTTTGACGAACTTAGTCGGTAACTCAATCAAGTTTACCGAGCGAGGCAACATTGATGTTAGCGTAGAAATGCGCTCTCAATCAGGAGACTCCGTCGAACTGCAATTCATGGTGCGTGATACCGGTATTGGTATCTCTGAGCGTCAGCAAGCGCAGTTGTTCCAAGCCTTTAGCCAAGCAGATGCAAGTATTTCACGTCGTTACGGCGGTACTGGTCTTGGTCTGGTTATCACTCAGAAACTGGTGAGCCAGATGGGCGGCGAAATCAGTTTAACCAGCCGTCTACACCAAGGTTCAACCTTCTGGTTTACGGTGCGCTTGCACTCAACCGAGATGCCAATGAGCGAACTGATTGAAGTGGAACTTCTGACTGGGAAGCAGTTACTGCTGATTGAACCAAACATGCAAGCCGCGTCCGTAACCCAACAGATTCTAAGTCAGGAGGGTATTTTAGTAACCTACCGCTCTTCGCTACCAAACAACGAAGAACAATATGATTATGTACTGTTGAATTTAGCGGCCAACCAGACTCACGATGCGGAAGTTATTACACCTTGGATAGAACAAGCGAAACGCATGGCTCCGAGTGTTCTCCTAGGGACACCGAGTACCGAATTGGCGCTTGCGGACCAAATAATGACAGAGCATCACGTCCAGTGCCTGACGAAACCATTGTCTCGCCGTAAGTTGCTACAAAGCCTGATTAGCGAACATGTAGAATCGCCACCGGTATTAAGCGCTCCAATTACGCCAAGCGAAGGGGACCGTTTACCTCTCACTGTACTAGCAGTGGATGACAACCCTGCAAACTTGAAGCTGATCTCTGCACTGCTCCGCGAACGAGTAGAAACCGTCACCGCCTGTAGCAATGGCCAGCAAGCGGTGAACCTGGCGACAGAGAAAAAGTACGATTTAATCTTCATGGATATTCAAATGCCACAAATGGATGGGGTGACCGCTTGTAAGCACATTAAAGAGTTGGAGCTAAATAAAGACACGCCAGTGATTGCGGTAACGGCACATGCCATGGCAGGGGAACGAGACCGCTTGCTCTCGGCAGGAATGGATGACTACTTGACCAAACCTATTGAAGAGCATGTGCTACAACAGGTTTTGGTTCACTGGAACCCAAATGCTTGTACAGAGAGCATTGGCAAAGTCGCCCCTTCATACGTTGATGAACCTGAAGGAAGCGCACCACAATCCGTTTCTTCGCCTCAGCAGGATGTGATTATTGATTGGCAAGCAGCCTTGAAACAGAGCGCGAATAAAGAGGATCTCGCTAAAGACATGCTACGCATGTTGATTGAGTTCATCCCTGAAGTAGAAGCAGTCGTTGACCAAGCTCTGGAGCAAGAAGATATCTCTCGTGATGACCTAATTCATGTCATCCATAAGCTGCACGGCAGTAGTTCATATTGTGGCGTTCCAAGGCTGAAATCACTCTGTGCGACGCTTGAGCAAGCACTGCGCTCAGGGATCAGTCTTGAGGAGGTTGAGCCTGAAATGTTCGAGCTGCAAGATGAAATGATTAAAGTAACAACAACCGCAAAGTTATACCTTGAACAGTGATCTATTGAAGAGAAACAAAAGCCAGAGCAAATGCTCTGGCTTTTTAGTATTTTGTTTAAGACTTACAAGCTAGGATTCAAAAATGACCGTCGCCACAGCGTAATGACGCTCATCGGAAATGGACAGGTGAATGTGGTTAACACCCATCGCATCCGCTATTTGCTTGGCTGTGCCCGTCAATGCGAGTACTGGTTTTCCAAGCTCATCGTTCGAGATGGAAAAGTCGTGAAACGTGACCCCTTTTGCGATCCCTGTCCCCAATGCTTTTGAGGCAGCTTCTTTAACAGCAAAGCGCTTAGCAAGATAACGACCTTGCAGCTTAAGCTGTGAGAATTTGGCCATTTCTTCTTCTGAAAGAATCCGCTGAGCAAAAGGTTCACCACTACGAGCTAACGCTTTTTCAATACGCTCAATTTCTGCAATGTCGGTCCCTAACCCTATAATCGCCATCTAGATAGCCCTATGACTGGCGAGCCTCAATCATCAATGCTTTCATGTCAGCAACCGCTTTATTTAAACCATCAAATACCGCGCGACCAATGATTGAGTGACCAATGTTGAGTTCGTAAATTTCTGGTAATGCAGCAATTGGTGCGACATTGTGATAAGTCAGGCCATGCCCGGCATTAACAATAATACCTAGATCATGTGCATAACTAGCACCAGCGGCAATCTTCTTCAGTTCAGCTTGTTGCTCGTCTTCTGTCGTCGCATCTGCATAATGGCCAGTATGTAGCTCAATAAACGGAGCGCCACACTTTTTCGCAGCTTCAATCTGTTGACGGTCAGCATCAATAAAGAGCGAAACTTTGATGCCTGCATCTGTCAGCTTTTTCGTCGCAGCTTTAATTTTTTCAAGCTGCCCTACTACATCTAAGCCACCTTCCGTCGTCAGTTCTTCACGCTTTTCAGGCACTAAACACACAAACTCTGGTTTAGTTTGCAGCGCAATCTCAACCATTTCGTCCGTCACTGCCATCTCTAGATTCATACGCGTTTGAATGGTTTCACGCAGAATACGTACATCACGATCCAAAATATGGCGACGGTCTTCACGTAAGTGGATAGTGATACCGTCCGCGCCTGCACGCTCAGCAATTTCAGCAGCGTGAACAGGATCTGGGTATTTTGTACCACGTGCATTACGTAGAGTGGCAATATGGTCGATATTGACGCCTAAATAAATTGAGCTCATTTTCCGTTACTCCGTGCTCTGGGGGTCTGAATGAAAAATTCACGACTTTTTAAAGGTTTGCCGCCAAGATACGGCTTTAAGGCTATACGTGTAAAGCGTTTTGCCGCTTTTAGCTGCTCTTTAGTGACGAACCGCCGCTCACTGATAGCAATCAGTTCATTCCCTAAAAACGTGAGGTTATCGCGCCTAACCGAAGCAATAAACCCTTTCTGTTCCCGGTAACGATAGGTCATTTCTGGGTCGACGGGCTCGCCGGTACCTGCACAATGCAAAAAATCCACGCCATACCCCATAGCAGACAGCAAGGCTAACTCAAAACGACGCAGTGCAGGCTCAGGGTTCTCGTTGTGCGCCAACTCGGTTAACGCATGCAAATAATCATGAAATAGTGCTGGCATCGGCACTTCAGCCATCAAAATACGGCCAATCAGTTCATTGACGTACATGGCTGAGTAGAGATTAATGCCCGTTAACGGCAAACCTAGACTTATCGGCTCGGCTTGACGCAAAGTTTTCATCGAGCCTTTCCCCGACCATTTAAGTAATAGCGGGGTAAAAGGTTGCAATGCGCCTTTTAAGTTCGAACGCTTACTGCGCGCGCCTTTGGCCATTAAAGTCATTCGGCCATATTCCTCACTAAATACATCAAGGATTAAGCTCGATTCACTGTAAGGGCGTCGGTGCAATACAAAACAGCGCTGTAAACCTTCGGAAGACAGATTACTCATCTAAGTCATTGTGCCTAAAAAGTGTGAAATAAAAAATAAGGAGCCGAGCGGCTCCTTATTTTAATCGATACTGATTTTTCATCGATGTTGGAGCGAAGCACCTTCGCAGCCAAGATTATAAATCGTCTATATAACCCAACGAACGCAACGCTCGTTCGTCGTCTGCCCAGCCAGATTTCACTTTTACCCAGGTTTCTAGGTAAACTTTACGACCGAACAATTCTTCCATATCCAAACGCGCTTCGCGACCAATGGTTTTAATCTTCTCGCCGCCTTTGCCAATCACCATTTTCTTCTGACCATTACGCTCAACAAGAATCAAGGCATTGATGTGGAAACCGTCGGTTTCGGGGTTGTAATCAAAACGTTCAATTTCAACCGTTACTGAGTATGGCAGCTCTTCACCAGTAAAGCGCATCAGCTTTTCACGCACAATCTCAGACGCCATAAAACGCTGAGAACGGTCAGTCACGTATTCTTCTGGGAAGTGATGCGTTGCTTTAGGTAAGTGATTACGCACGTGCTTACGCAGTACGTCAATGTTCTTACCTTGCTTGGCAGAGATTGGCACAACATCCACGAAGTCCATCTTCTTCGACATCTCCGCCATGTGTAGCATCACGTCGTTACGATCTTGTACGTTGTCGACTTTGTTTACACAAAGCACAACTGGGAAGTTCGATTTTTGAAGTTTGGTCAGCACCATCTCATCGTCTTTAGTCCAATGCGTACCATCGACTAAGAAGAACACAAGGTTTACATCACTCAATGACGAGTTAGCTGCACGGTTCATCAAACGGTTGATCGCACGCTTTTCTTCAATGTGAAGTCCAGGCGTGTCGACGTAAATCGCTTGGTAATCGCCGTCCGTATCCACACCCATAATACGGTGGCGTGTCGTTTGCGGCTTACGAGAGGTGATCGAAATCTTCTGACCCAAAATCTTGTTCAAAAGTGTCGACTTACCTACGTTTGGACGACCAACAATAGCAATAAAGCCACAGTGTTGGTTTTCTGGCGAGCTTGGCTCACCTTGTGATGCGAAAAACGCATCGATATCGAATTCGTTATCAGCCATTTGTTAATTGCTCAAGTGCTGTTTCAGCAGCCGCTTGTTCTGCCTTGCGGCGGCTGGTGCCTTTACCGATTACAGGCTTATCCACACCTGCTACTTCGCACTCAACCGTGAACTCTTGGTTGTGCGCTTCACCTTTAATATTAGTCACTGTGTAGACAGGCAGCGGTTTTCTTCTGCCTTGTAGGAACTCTTGTAGGCGAGTTTTCGGATCTTTCTGTGAAACGCCTGGTTTAATGGCTTCAAGGCGTGACTGATACCAACTCAGTACAATGCCTCGCACAACTTCAAGATCACTGTCTAGGTAAATTGCGCCAATAATGGCTTCAACCGCATCGGCTAAAATAGAGTCTCGGCGAAAACCGCCACTCTTCAATTCACCTGGACCTAATTTTAAATAATCTCCTAGATCGAATTCACGACCCAGTTCCGCCAATGTATGTCCGCGAACCAAAGTAGCACGCATGCGGCTCATGTCACCTTCGTTCACTTTTGGGAAACGATGGTACAGATCATCAGCGATGACAAAACTTAAAATTGAATCGCCCAGAAACTCAAGACGTTCATTGTGCTTACTGTTGGCGCTGCGGTGCGTCAGCGCCAAATTGATAAGCCCGGCATCTTGAAACTGGTAGCCGAGCTTTCTCTCTAGTTTATCAATTGGAGAATTCATACTCTCTCGATATTTGAATGGTTAGTGAATGCCACCGATGCGGTTAAAACGCACACCAGTTGGAATCCATGAAGGTAGAACACTATCTGCGCCACGATCAAACTCGAAGCTGATCCAGATCGCGACAGCTTTACCGACTAAGTTTGCTTCTGGAACAAAGCCCCAGTAACGGCTGTCAGCACTGTTGTCACGGTTATCACCCATCACAAAATACTGACCTTGTGGTACAACCCACTCTGTCGTGCCGCTGCGTGGGAAATATTGCTCCACGCGGTTACGCACAAGAGGGTTAACCAAAATATTGTGCTCAACGTTACCCAATTTCTCATCCAGTTGGATCATTGGAATACCGTTCGAGCTAAACTGACTTTCTTCAACATTGCTCAGTTTAACTGGCTTACATGCCGATTCGCCTTGGCTTTGCACGCAAAGCTGCTTATCACTTGAATAACGCACGATATCACCAGGTAAACCAACTACACGCTTAATGTAGTCCACACTTGGTTGTGGTGGGTATTTGAAGACCACGATATCACCACGCTCAGGCTTACCAGTTTCCACTAGCTGAGTACGCCATACTGGGTCTTTTAGACCGTACGCGTACTTCTCAACTAAAATGAAATCGCCAACCAGCAAGGTAGGCATCATTGAGCCTGATGGGATTTGAAATGGTTCGTAGATAAAAGAACGTAATACTAAAACGAACGCGATCACAGGGAAAATAGAGACGCTATTTTCAACCCACCAAGGCTGACGCTCAACTTTTTGCAAGGTCACTGCATCCAAACCATTAGACGTCTGAGCTTGAATCTCAGCCAGTTTTTCCTGACGCTTTTTCGCGAAAACCAGCTTTTCCAATAGCCAAACCACGCCAGTTACCAAAGTCGCAATAACCAACATCAGTGAGAATGTATTCGCCATTAAATTCCCTTATCTAAAAATACGAAAGTGAAAGAGCCGAAACCCTTTCACTTATTTTAATATCTAACGTCTTAAGACCGACAAGTGTGAGACAAAGTTCAACTTTAGTCTTTACCTACGTGAAGGATGGCTAGGAACGCTTCTTGAGGCAGCTCAACGTTACCGATCTGCTTCATGCGTTTCTTACCTTCTTTCTGTTTCTTCAGAAGTTTCTTCTTACGACTTACGTCACCGCCGTAACATTTCGCAATAACGTTCTTACGCAACTGTTTTACCGTTGAACGAGCGATAATGTGGTTACCAATTGCCGCTTGGATTGCGATATCAAACATTTGGCGAGGGATGAATTCTTTCATCTTCTCTACCAACTGACGACCGCGAGTCTGAGACTGATCTTTGTGTGTGATCATCGCCAATGCATCAACAGTGTCACCGTTAAGAAGAACGTCTACACGTACCATGTTCGAAGCTTCAAAACGCTGGAAGTTGTAATCCAAAGATGCGTAACCGCGTGATGTTGATTTCAGACGATCGAAGAAATCCAGTACCACTTCAGCCATTGGAATATCGTAAGTCACAGCGACTTGGTTACCGTGGTAAACCATATCAACTTGACTGCCTCGCTTTTCAACACACAGAGTGATTACGTTACCTAGGTACTCTGAAGGCACAAGGATATTACAACGTGCAATCGGTTCACGAATTTCTTCAATGTCATTGATCGCTGGTAGTTTTGCTGGGCTATCAACATACAGCAGATCGCCATCTGTCTTCTCAACTTCGTAAACTACCGTTGGTGCTGTGGTAATAAGATCCAAGTCGTATTCACGCTCTAGACGCTCTTGGATGATTTCCATGTGCAACATGCCAAGGAAACCACAACGGAAACCAAAGCCAAGTGCCGCAGAGTTTTCTGGCTCGTAGAATAGCGATGCGTCGTTAAGGCTTAGTTTGCCTAGTGCGTCACGGAAGTTTTCGTAATCGTCGGAAGATACAGGGAACAGACCTGCGTAAACCTGAGGTTTAACTTTCTTAAAGCCAGGTAGCGGTTTATCACAACCATTCTTCGCTAGAGTCAGCGTATCACCAACAGGGGCACCAAGAATGTCTTTGATACCACAAACAACCCAACCTACTTCACCAGTACGAAGGGTATCGGTATCTACTTGTTTTGGCGTAAAGATACCAAGGCGGTCTACACCCCAAACTTGGCCCGTACTCATCACTTTGATCTTATCGTTCTTCTTCAGTTCGCCGTTTTTAATACGCACTAGAGAAACAACGCCAAGGTAGTTATCAAACCATGAGTCTATGATCAGCGCTTGTAGTGGCGCATCTGGATCACCTTCCGGTGCTGGAATCGCTGACACAATGTTCTCTAGAACGTCATCAACACCAATGCCTGTCTTCGCAGAACAGCGGGTTGCTTCCATTGCATCGATACCAACGATTTCTTCAATTTCTTCCGCTACACGCTCAGGATCGGCTGCTGGTAGGTCAATCTTGTTCAAGATTGGCACAACCTCTAGATCCATTTCGATCGCGGTGTAACAGTTAGCCAGTGTTTGAGCTTCAACACCTTGACCCGCATCCACAACCAATAGCGCACCTTCACAAGCCGCTAGAGAGCGTGATACTTCATATGCAAAGTCAACGTGCCCCGGAGTATCGATGAAGTTCAGCTGATACGTCTCACCGTCTTTAGCGGTGTAGTTTAGCGTCACACTCTGAGATTTGATGGTGATGCCACGCTCACGTTCAAGATCCATAGAATCCAGAACCTGTGCGGCCATTTCACGATCGGTTAACCCGCCACAAACTTGGATTAGACGGTCTGATAGGGTCGACTTACCATGGTCGATGTGGGCGATAATCGAAAAGTTACGAATGTGCTTCATAGATTTAGGGTGACTAACTCTTTACAAATAGGGACAGTAAGAAACGCCATCTACTGACGGCATTTCAATCAAGTTGGCAGATTCTACCGAATTTCGTTAACGGGCGCACGTAATTTAAAGTACATACCCAAATAACCTTTAGTGGAGGGGGACAGCACTTACTGGATTGGCTCTCCAAGTACCCGAACGAGGGTAACTTGGCGCTTGGATTCATCTTCTAACGGACGAGAAACACATTTTGCGATCCACATTCCACCAGCGGCAAACAATACCGATGCCAATATGATGATGCCTTCCCCGCCGGCTGTCAGCGGCGCTAATAGGAAGTGACCAAACATCGCACCGATAATCAAACCAAGCAATGGCAGTAAATAAACCGCCATTGCTGATTTTATTAGGCTTGACTCAGGAAAACCAATCTCGACGACTTGACCTATTTTCACCGATTTATCCGTGCGCAGATGCCAAGATAAACTCTTGTTACCAATGGCTTTAGTAACAACGCCCGTTCCACAGCTTTTCTGTGAAGAGCAACTACTGCAACTGGTCTGCTGTTCGCAACTTAAATCAATTTCGAATTGCTTGCCGCGACGATACACGTCTGTCACGGTAGCCAACGCGGTCATCATTGTTATTTACTCTTTGTTACATTAAATGTGACAGATTGGGCGATACGCTGTGCTGTGGTCGGTGGAATGTCTCCTACGACGGAGATTTCATGTTGACCGCTCACAAAACTGTGTAGCGTTCTTCTGCCTTGGCGAACCAGCTGCCCTTTTAACGAATGCTCATCTTTGTTTGCTACGTAAACAGAGAAACTAAACAGACCATCAGAATACAGCTGACTCTCCACCATTTGGTTAGTAACGGCCATACGATAGCGGTTGAGCTCGTTCGGCTCGAAACCCTCAGGGATCCAACCAACCTGCCAATTACTGGTCCCAATATCGCCTTTTGGCATGGTGAGAACAGCAGGTAATTGAACATCTTGCAGGCCACTCATTAACTCTGCGATTTTTGGGTTTACCGTGTAAGAAATAGTGCGATATTGTTCAAGCATTTCACCATCGCGGTCCACAAGGTCGGCACGTAACGGCAATTTACTCTTTTCATCGATCCATAGTACGTATGAATAGCGCAGACCGTCTTTAGGAACAATACGCAGCACTTGTGTTGCCACACCAGCTTCACGAGCTCTACCCACTTTTACATAGTCGTAATACAAGTTTAGCTCATCGATATTGGTGTTGAGCATAGGCATAGTCGGAGCGACCATTTTACCTGACTCGATGGTGAACGGTTCTAAACCCGTTTCGATATAACTTACTTCAGTTCCGCGACGAATCACTTCACGCACTGGGCCACTTAAGTAGACAAGATGAGCATATTGATCGTCACCATGCGTGGCATGACGATACAGCAACGGCTCAATGCTGTTCTTTTTGATAAGGATATAAGAGAGTTCGTAACTTAAATTCTTACTCGCCTCGCTCATTTGATGCAATAAAGCCTCCGCTGGCTTATCACCAGCAAAGGCTTGAGAAGACATCATACTGAACAGAGCGCAAGCGCTGATCAGAAATTTTTTCATTCAATATCCGGATTCAGATTTGCATCTTGTTGAGATGCATCACTGTTAATTCGTAACTGCAATTCGTAGTCTCGCAGCATAGCATGAACACGCTTGCGCTGCTCTTGCATATTTGCCTCGCCTACAGAACGTTCTACAGACTCACGAGTCAAACTCACTGGTTCTGCGCTGCCAGCAAACGGAACCGTCTGCAATACAGGTAATTGATCTGTTTGCGGCGACATTGAATCGCTACCACCGTACTGCTGTACACCTAAAATAACAACAAGCGATACACATGCAGCAACAGCAACTTGACCAAACTGCGTCAACCAACCTGGCAAGTGACGTTTTGCTTTTTGCGGTTCTGGTTGCGACTCTTTTGGCGTATCCGCAATTGAGATAACATTTGCACTGTGCGAATCAAACGCACGGTGTGCAGGTTCATCTTCTAACGCTAACGCCACGCTTTCAGCAATATTCCACTCAGGTTTTGCTGGCGCTTCGCCTCGCATCACATCACCAATCAGGTGATAGTTCTGCCAAGCATCACGGCTCTCTTGGTCTTGCTCTAACTCTTGAATTAAAGCCTTATCGACCAATTCTCCATCCATGAGAGCTGAAAGTTTTTCTTTGTCAGCCATTATTTTCACCATAGTTATTACTTGTACTAGCGTTGCAAAAGAGGTCTGATTTTCTTTTCCACCGCCTCACGAGCACGGAAGATACGCGATCGTACCGTTCCTACCGGGCAATCCATCACTTCTGCAATTTCTTCATAACTCAAGCCGTCGAGCTCTCGTAATGTCATTGCGGTTTTTAAATCTTCAGGTAAAGCTTCGATTGCACTGAACACCACCCGTTGCAATTCTTTGGACAACGTTAAGTTCTCAGGGTTCGATATTTCTTTAAGTGCACTACCTGTTTCGTAAAATTCAGCATCTTCAGCATCGACATCTGTCGCTGGAGGTCTACGCCCTTGAGCAACAATGTGATTTTTCGCAGTATTCACTGCAATGCGATACAGCCACGTATAAAACGCACTTTCCCCACGAAAGCTAGGGATAGCTCGGTAAGCTTTAATAAACGCTTCTTGTGCTACATCTGGTACATCGCCAGGATTACTAACGTATCTGGAAATAAGATTACATACCTTATTCTGGTACTTTGTTACCAACAGGTTGAATGCTTGCTTATCGCCATTCTGAACTCGCTCAATCAATACTTGATCGGTCAGCTGCTCGTTCATTCGAGCGGATACTCCTATTTGTTATGCCCCTACTCTTCTCAGATATGGGTACTAATTATGCAAAACGTAGTATTGACACCACTGCTTACTTGAGCACTATTGTGACCCTAACGTGAATGAGAAAGTTCCATGGTTTCTCAAGTTTTTTGTCATTGTTTTTTCACAGTGTGATGTCTGTACCCAAATGACCACCGCTGCCTGACTTTAGTCTAAGTTTGACAAGCGAGCATCTTGGAGGGAAATGGGTATAATGAATGATCTCTGTCCCAGATTGTGCTGGGTCGAGCATGGAAAAGCAATGGCATTGACAAACTATTACTTTTCATTTGCATGGCTAATGGCTATCTGAATACCGCGTTACAAATTATAACTTAGGAAGCATGCTCATGCTCTGCATGAAAAAGAAGAGTGGCTCAGTCACCGCCGTAACACGGACGTCGATAGGTCTCCCAACTTAGCCCTTAGCGACAGATGTCGCGATAATGGAATGCACATGGTGTGCAAATAATACACAAGGTAACTTTGTTACCTTAGCTTGGGATTATAAAAGTTATATGAACACAAATCGTGAACATGAGTGTGATGTATTAGTGGTAGGGAGTGGCGCGGCAGGTTTGTCGTTGGCTTTGCGCGTTGCTAACCACTGTAAGGTGATGGTGCTGAGTAAAGGACCACGCAGCGAAGGGGCGACCTACTATGCTCAAGGCGGTATCGCTGCCGTATTTGATGAGTCAGACACCATTGATTCACACGTTGAAGACACGCAAATCGCCGGGGATGGTATTTGCGATGAGGAGACCGTAAGGTTCATTGCTGAGCATTCAAAAGAGTGTGTACAGTGGTTGATTGACGGTGGTGTACCATTTGATCGTGAAGAAGATGACTCTGACGATGAACCTCGCTACCACTTAACTCGTGAAGGTGGTCATAGCCGTCGTCGTATTCTTCACGCGGCAGATGCGACAGGTATGGCGATGCAAACCTCCCTGCAAGATAACGCTCATAACCATCCAAACATTCATGTTCTCGAACGTCACAATGCTCTGGACTTAATCACCGAAGACAAAATTGGCGGTGATAAAAACAAAGTTATCGGTGCTTATATTTGGAACCGCAACGAAGAGCATGTCGAAACCGTGCGAGCCAAATTTGTGGTTCTCGCTACAGGTGGTGCTTCAAAGGTTTATCAATACACCTCTAACCCAGATGTGTCGTCTGGTGATGGTATTGCGATTGCTTGGCGTGCAGGGTGTCGTGTGGCGAATATGGAATTTAACCAGTTCCACCCTACGTGTTTATATCACCCAGAAGCACGTAACTTCTTGCTGACTGAAGCGTTGCGTGGCGAAGGTGCTTACCTGCGTCGTCCAGATGGCTCTCGCTTTATGCCAGATTTCGATGAACGTAAAGAGCTTGCTCCGCGTGACGTTGTGGCTCGTGCTATCGACTTCGAAATGAAGCGTTTAGGTGCCGACTGTATGTATCTCGACATCAGCCATAAGCCTGCTGACTTTATTACGAAACACTTCCCAACCATTTATTCGCGTTTGATGGACTTGGGCATTGACATGACTAAAGAGCCAATCCCAATCGTACCTGCTGCACACTACACTTGTGGCGGTGTCATGGTGGATAGAAATGGCTGCACCGATCTGAAAAATTTGTATGCGATTGGTGAAGTTAGCTACACTGGGCTGCATGGTGCTAACCGCATGGCATCAAACTCACTTCTCGAATGCGTGGTTTATGCTTGGTCTGCGGCAAAAGATATTCTAAAACATCACACTAACGTTGAGCTACCTTCACAGGTGCCATGTTGGGATGAAAGCAAAGTAACCAATAGTGATGAAGAAGTGATCATTCAGCACAACTGGCACGAGCTTCGTCTGTTTATGTGGGACTACATGGGCATTGTGCGAACTGACAAGCGTTTAGAGCGCGCCTTACGCCGTATCCAACTGTTGCAACAAGAAACACACGAGTACTACAGCAATTTCCGAGTGTCGAACAACTTATTAGAACTGCGTAACCTTTTACAAGTAGCAGAGTTGATGGTTCGTTGTGCGATGCAGCGTAAAGAGAGTCGAGGTTTGCACTACACGCTTGATTATCCGAACCAACTGGAAAACAGCGGACCAACGATTTTGGTTCCAGCTAAACAGCTTTAACTCTACCAAGTAAACTATTACATCAGCAGGGAGCATTAGCTCCCTGTTTCATTTCCCATTGGCGTAATACCAAAGATAGTTGACGATACTGCTCATCGTCACAGCTATCACGCCAAATCGTAACACTACGGCCAGATTGCAATTGGAATGTTATCTTGAATGGTGATGCCGATGTATCGACTCGCTGTAAATGACCCTTTTCGGACTCAATATCTTCCGAGTATTCGCCATACTCAAGGGCATCAAACCTAACCGAGCCATCGCAGTGCACATACCAATGCCCATGACTTGTAGGTTGAACAAGACTTTGGTTTGAGAAAGCCTTCACAATCAGTAATAACAAATAAGTCGATAATACGAGCGGAATGCTAGAGAGGATAACAGCCCAAGTCATCAATAAGAAAAGTACAACATTGAAGACTCGGGCAGTCAGAGAGGGAGAAGCAGTAAAATTAACGAACTTTGCTGAGGTTATGGGCGACAATTTTATCAACCATTGCTGCATGACCTAAATTTTCGCTACGGCCATGCCCCATTACCCAAGTAAACAGATCAGGATCATCGCATTCAAGTAAAGAAACAAAGTCACGCTGCTCTTGTTCACTCAGAGTATCAAAGCACTCTTCAAAAAACGGCATAATTACTACGTCAAGCTCAAGCATGCCTCGACGACAAGCCCATTTAATACGCGCTTTTTCTTCCGGAGTGTACATTCACTATTCCTTCATAGATGTCTTGTTGTTAGTGCGGAGTGTAACAAGGGATGTGCTACGTCACTAGTGTGCGGGTCACAATACGATAGTGAAAGCAGACAAATGTTGATTCGTAAATCGCTCCCCTAGTATCTCAAGGTTATTTGGGTATAACATAGCGGAAAAATATCTTCAAAAGGCATTGTAATTATGGAATGGCAAACTCGTTTTTCAGCATTACCTCTCTCAACTCAAGACGCACTTCCAGAGTTATCTATCTCACTGCTGGATAACTTCGGCATGATCACCATGATCGGTGTCGATAAAAAATCATACTTACAAGGTCAGGTTACCTGCGATGTTGTTTCTTTAGAACAAGACCAATCAACACTGGGCGCACATTGTGATGCAAAAGGCAAAGTGTGGAGCGTGTTCCGCCTTTTCCATCATCATGATGGCTACGGCATGATCCAACCAAAATCGGCGATTGACGTAGAACTTAATGAAATAAAGAAATACGCCATTTTCTCTAAAGTAACGATTGAAGCTTCTGATGACGTTATCTTAGGTGTTGCTGGCGTCAAAGCCGACGAATTCATTTCAACAATGAGCAAGACAACTGGCAGCGTTCGCCCAGTTGACGGTGGCACAGCAGTGCAAGTTGCACAAGATCGCTGGTTACTGATATTAAGTGCGCCAGAAGCACAGCAAATCGTTGAAACTACCGACGCTGTCTTTACGACAAATGAGCTTTGGAATCGTTTCGATATTGAGGCAGGTCTACCATTTGTCTCTGCATCCGCGCAGAATGCTCACATTCCACAAGCACTTAACGTGCAAGCTTTAGGAGGCATAAGCTTCACAAAGGGCTGCTACACGGGACAAGAAACGGTAGCACGAGCGAAGTATCGCGGTACCAATAAACGTGCGATGTATATCGTAAAAGGTGCAACTTCTGCTCCATTCAGTGACGAACCAATTGAGCTCGAACGCAGCGTAGGTGAAAACTGGCGTTCAGTAGGTGCTTTGTTAAATCACTACCAGTTCAGTGACAATCACGCGATTGGCCTGATCGTACTGCCTAATAATCTCGATGAAGACACTCGTCTTCGTTTGGTTGCGCAACCAGAATGTGAATGGACAATCGAATCACTGCCTTACAGTCTTGATGATGAGTAATACAATCAATACTCCTTTGATGCAATTTCTCACAGACCAACACATTCCGTTTCGTCTGTTACCGCATCAAAGACCAGCAACCACCATTGAGGATGCCGCGCACCAACGCGGCATTCGCCCCTCTCAAATGGTGAAAGCAATCTTGCTACGAGACATGGGTAATCAATATGCACTCGCCTGTGCACCAGGTGATCGTAGCGTTGATCCCAAAAAAGTGCGCTCGTTACTGAAATGTCGCCGGATGACTTGTGTTGATCAAGCCGATGTTGAGTCCATCACTGGTTACAAAATTGGTACTGTCACTCCTCTGTTACTCAAACGTCATATGCCAATCGTGTTCGACCCTAGCTTACTAGAAGAACAGGAAGTCACAATCAGCAGTGGCGATCGAATGGCTGGGCTGGCACTTTCTATTCAAGATCTTATCCAATTGTGCCAGCCGACCGTGGCTGAGATCTGTCGTTAATCGTCTAAAAACAATGCAATGACACGTAGTGTTTCTATCACTGCGTGATCTCGATCATATCTACAAAAATAGATATGAGAATTTTTAATCACATATAAAACATAAATAGTCACAAAGATAAAACTCGTATATGCTGAATTTGTTGGTTAAGTTTCAAACAAGCACTTAACCGATATAAAGTGAGTCAGCTAGCTGAGTGACAGCATTCATGCAGTTAGTTATCCACTTTTGTGTAATGCATCTGTGACTATTCGCCCGCTGAAGCGGGCTTTTTTTTACGTGGAACTTTTTCTCTTTCATTTCCTCTAATCGTTAGAACGCAAAGTGTGTTGCGCGAGGCACGACCTTAATAGAAACAACTAGCAAACAACCGTTTTCGTTCTATTCTTAATTCTGTAACAAAACTATTGCTTAATGCGTCACGTAAAAAGGAGTGTATTGGCGTAAGGGTTCCTTTAGAGAGGTTATTTTTGGGGTAATCCTCACGCTATTTAAGAGATGACACTGTCAAATTGTCTAAGACAACACAATTCTCTGACGCAACACCCTACATCTGTATTTAATACTATTGCTGTCACAATAATTTTCGCGTCCAGAACGTAGAATACCTAGGCTAGGTTAGATAAAAGGAAAGTAAATATGAGACTGTTTAAGCGCTATACACCAAGTATGATTGCTAAACATATAAGTCGTCTTTTTAAAGGAAGAATTTATATTTACGGGGTCGGTAGATTCGAGTTTGATAACGGTAAGTTAATACTGCCGGAGAAAGCAGAGCAACGCCATTTCCGAGCGGTCAAAGAGATCAATCAAGAAATAATGAAACTCCGATGCGCATATGCTTAGCAAAATGTTGATAAAACAAAGGCTGGATTAACCAGCCTTTTGTGTATTTGAAGTTTGCTTTGCACTTACTGACGCGCCAGATCCGGCAAGTGTCCCTTTAAACCAAGCGCGCGCTTCATGATCTCATCTTTCGCTCCCGGCAGTTGCCCCGCTAAACTCAAGCCAATGCCACGAACAAGCTTTTTAGCAGGGTTCTCGCCAGAGAACAAATCTCGAAACCCTTGCATAGTAGCGATCATCTTTGCCGCTTCCGCTTTTCGCCAACGCTCGTAGCTTCTTAGGTTGCGTTTACTGCCGATATCTTGCCCCTGCTTCCAAAGTGCTAACACCTCTTGAGCAAGACTGGCCGCATCTAATAAACCTAAATTCACACCCTGCCCCGCTAATGGGTGAATGGTATGGGCCGCATCACCAACCAGCGCGACTCGCTCGACGACAAAATCTCGCGCATAGCGCATTTTCAAAGGAAACGCAGCACGCTCTCCCACTACTTCACATAGACCAAGTCGAGCATCAAACTCACTCGTCAACGCTTTATTGAAATCATGTTCACTCATCGCCACTAACTGCTCTGCTCGATTTGGCTCCGTGGACCAAACAATAGAGCACATATCTGGTTGCGACATTGGCAAAAATGCCAACGGTCCGTGAGGAGTAAATATCTGGCGCGCAATGCTGTTGTGTGGCATAGCAGTTTTGACATTCGCGACCAAAGCATGATGACCATAGTCCCAATGCGTTAATGGAATATCCATTTGATGGCGAAGCCACGAATTCGCCCCATCGGCTCCGACCACTAATTTAGCGGTCATGGCTTGGCCATTATCGAGCGTCAGCCAGCTTTCTTGCTCACCGACCGCGAGAGTCGCGCAACGTGCAGGCATAAACATAGTGACGTTATCGAGCTTTTGGACTTGTTCAAGCAGCGCAAGTTGAATCACACGATTCTCAACAATATGCCCTAAATCAGGTTGTGCCATACTTTGTGCATTAAATTCAATGCTGGCAAAGCTATCTTGTTCCCATACTTCCATGCCATGGTAAGGTGAAGCTCGGCGCTGTTCTATGCCCTGCCAAGCACCAAGTTTACGCAAAATCGTCTCACTAGAGCGGCTCAGCGCAGACACACGAACATCGGGTAATTCTTTCAACGAATCATCTGGCACTTTACCTTCAATAACGGCGACACGCAGATCACTGTCTTTGAACGCGGCAGCAAGTGCCAACCCAACCATCCCTCCGCCGATGATGGCGATATCTACACTTTGCATCATTGCTTTTTATTACCTAATTCAGTGCGGCCGTTCATCGTTTTACCAAGCCAAGTGTATGGCGTAGTAGCGGCTGCTTAAAAATAGAAAGGTTATCCATCGCTGCTAAGGCAGTATTTCGGCCAATTCGCATCGCGGGTAAATCATTTGAAAAAACATGCACTAAGGCACTGGTTAGCCAAATAGTTTCGCTTCGATCTGCTTCTCTACGTTGACTAAAGCGCATCAGGCCTTGATAAAGACCCACATCCTCACTTTGCTGCACAATTTCTTCTGCTAGTGAGACTACATCGCGAATACCGAGATTAAAGCCTTGTCCAGCTATCGGGTGCAGCGTTTGCGCCGCATTTCCAACAATCGCAAAGCGATGTGAAATATTTTGCTTTCGATGGCGAAGAAGCAATGGGTAACTTGCACGGCGCCCCACTTTTTTCATCGCGCCTAAACGCCAACCAAAATCGTTCTGTAAACGCTGGAGAAATGCTTGATCAGATAACTCAAGAACGGCTTGGGCTTCTTCAGGGTGCAAACACCAAACTAAGGACATTCGATTGTCACTCATTGGCAATAAAGCAACTGGGCCATTCTCAGTAAAACGTTCAAAGGCTCTACCTTGATGAGGTTCTTGAGTCACAATATTGGCAATGACAGCCACTTGTTCAAAATCTTGCTCAGAAAGTTCTAGACCAATTTTCTGACAACAGGTCGAAACAGCACCATCTGCAGCCACCAGCAGTTTTGCTTCAAGTTGCTCACCACTTTTCAACGTCACATGGGTACAGTTTTGCTCGCGCTCGATATCGGTAACGGAGTCAGGACAAAACAGCGTAATTGACTCGCTACTGTCTAATAATTCTTGATATACACGCCCAACATCGGCTAATTCTACAACATACCCTAGAGCTTCAACCCCAACCTCTTGCTTGGTAATCTCCGTCATCCCAGCATGAGAACGGTCAGAAACGTGGATATGTTCAATGGGTGTGACAAACGGTTCTACTGACGTCCAGAGCTGTAGTTGACGCAACAGATTGACAGTACCGTAAGACAATGCGATTGAGCGAGAGTCAAAACCAGGGTGCATATCTGATTGTGCTTTAAAAGGCTCAACGACGGCAATGCGGAGCTTTCCCTGAGACAAATGGTCAATCGCCAATGCTAACGTTGCACCAGCCATGGCACCACCAGCAATGACTACATCATATTGCTTCATACTAACCTCTGGACGGTCTACGATTAGTGAATAGTAGGTTTTTTGTCGCTGCTTTCAGGACGAACACCAAATTCAGCATGAATCGTTAGTACGCAAGCTTTGATGTGCTCAATCACTTGCTCTAGCAATTGCGCTTGTTCACCAAGATCGTCATCTTCATCAATGCCTAATTTGGCAATCTCTTCTAGATCAGCCAGTGCTTCTTTAGCGTCATCAGATGCTTTGTTAAGCGCAACGCCTGCTAGACCTAGCCCAGAAATAAAGTGGTTTACAAAGTCGGACACACTGTCGGCTAATGCGAATAAGCCTTCTTCGCCCGGCTCATCTGGCAATAGTAAAGACAGCTCCATTGATGTGCCAGTAAGCTCATTAACAGTAACGTTGAATATGCTCTGAGCAAAAGTGAGTGCTGTCGAGGGCCACCCCATCCCATCATTGGTGTAGTCAAAAAGAATCGGCTGCCAAGTTTGATCATTGATCGCCAATCCACCACTTAACATGCCAACAAATAAGCCATGTAACTCCGCCGGTGTCACAGCCAGGCTTGCCGATTGCAGTTCAGCAGCAATAGATTGGTATTCAGGAAGGGTGATTTCACTCATAACTTGGCTCATTCTTGCGTAATAATGTATTGGTATATCCTACCATCAAGGTTAGTGGTCTGAAACGGCTATCAAATTCAATTTTGGACAGCATTTGTTCAATTTGCCCAATTCCTGTGTGATCTCGTCATCATTTCTCTTTCTGTGATGGGAAATGCTTGAATCTTAATAGCGGTTTTCCTATAGTTTGCTCCTCGGTAGTTGTATGAAGCAACACCTTAGATAGCGCGAATATAGAGTTTATTCATCATGAGCAATCAAGCGATCGACGTTGAAATATTAGGCAAACTTACACGTGTGAATTGTCCGACAGGACAAGAAGAGTCTCTTGTTGCAGCGGCAAAAGATCTTGATCGCCGATTGAAAGAAATGAGCGAACGTACTAAGGTAACCAATGAAATCCAACTGCTGACCTTTGCTGCATTGAATATTTGCTATGAGTTGCACACCAAGTCATACGAATCCAATGGTCAACAGCAAGAAATTACTGAGCGAATGGAAAAGCTCACCGCGTCTTTAGAGAACGCACTAAGCAAAGTTACGCAAGGACAGCAGTAAATACAAAATTTACCCTGGGGTGTGCGTCAGCAGGATTTAAGTCCCTGAGCCGATAAGCAATACCTAAGGGTTAGTATTTGGTAACTATTGAGCAAGCTCGGCATGCACCGAGAAGCCTACGGTTGTCATTGCTGATCCGCCTTGAACCAGCTGGTTCAAGGGCCACAATCCTCAACGGCACCCTGGGGTATTCTCTCTATGTCAGACCTCTCTCGACAAGACTTCCGCAAACTGATTCGTGAAAAGCGCAACGCTCTGTGCAGTGATACGCAATACCAAGCGGGAATCGACCTTATTACTCAATTTTCCCAACTTCCTGAAATCGATCAGGCGCAACATATTGCCATCTACCTTTCTGCAGACGGTGAGCTTGATACTAAACCGCTCATTGAATGGTTATGGCAACAGGGAAAATCGGTTTATCTGCCCGTCATCCATCCCTTTTCTAAAGGTCAGTTACTGTTTCTTCAGTATGTAAGTGATGAACAGCTCGTCTACAACAAGTACGGCATCTTAGAGCCCAAGCTCGATATCAGACACCTCAAACCCGTTAGCCAGCTTGATTTAATCTGCACGCCTTTAGTTGGGTTCGACAGTATCGGACACCGCTTAGGCATGGGCGGAGGGTACTACGATCGTACTCTGTCACGTTGGTTTATAACTGGAGAGGGAGCTAAACCTGTTGGTATCGCTCATGACTGCCAACATGTAGAACGCTTACCAATTGAAAGCTGGGACATTCCATTACCTAAGATCGTGACCCCAAGCCAAATATGGCAATGGGAAAGTGACAAGTAAGCCGCTATAATCACGCCCGCAAACGTTAACGAACATCTATTCAGGAGATTGGCATGACTCAAGATGAAATGAAAAAAGCGGCTGGTTGGGCAGCACTAAAATATGTTGAGAAAGGCAGCATTGTCGGTGTTGGTACTGGCTCTACCGTGAATCACTTCATCGATGCACTAGGCACTATCAAAGATGATATTAAAGGTGCAGTGTCTAGCTCTGTCGCTTCAACTGAGCGCCTTAAAGAGCTTGGTATTGAAGTATACGAGTGTAACGATGTAATGAAGCTGGATGTGTATGTTGATGGCGCTGATGAGATCAACCCAGCACGTGAAATGATCAAAGGCGGCGGCGCGGCTCTGACTCGTGAGAAAATTGTCGCAGCAATCTCTGATAAGTTCGTATGTATCGTTGACGGCACTAAAGCAGTTGACGTACTTGGCCAGTTCCCATTGCCTATTGAAGTAATCCCAATGGCACGCTCTTACGTGGCTCGTGAATTGGTAAAACTAGGTGGTGATCCAGCTTACCGTGAAGGCGTTGTGACTGACAACGGCAACGTGATTCTGGATGTGCACAATATGCAAATTACCAACCCGAAAGAAATGGAAGACAAAATAAACGGCATCGCTGGTGTGGTGACTGTGGGTCTTTTCGCTCATCGTGGTGCAGACGTAGTGATCACTGGCACACCAGAAGGTGCAAAAATTGAAGAATAAATAACAGCCCAAAATGAACCTATCTGGTTCACTTTTCTGTTATTTCATTACATACGGTGCTGCAAGGCACCGTTTTTTATTCCTTTCTATAAGAAAATTATCTCTTATTCCGTAATTTTCTTACCCAAAGCAATTTTTTTTTGTTACTTTATTGAACAGAAGACGCACAGGGAAACGTTTGTCTTCCTACAAAACTGTTAATTATCCCCTTTTTAATAGTTTTGTCCAATGTGCGCCACATTAGCCCACCTTTCCATTTTAAGGACGAGAAAAAATGGCCAAAGTTTCACTGGAAAAAGAAAAGATTAAGATCCTCTTGTTAGAGGGACTCCACCCTTCTTCAGTTGAAGTTCTTCAAGCAGCTGGTTATACCAACATTGAATACCATAAAGGTTCCCTTCCGGAAGAAGAACTAATTGAAGCGGTAAAAGACGTACACTTCATTGGTATCCGCTCCCGTACGAACCTATCCGAAGAGGTAATCAATGCGGCGAACAAGCTGGTTGCAATTGGCTGTTTTTGTATTGGTACTAACCAAGTAAACCTAGACGCAGCAGCAAAACGCGGTATTCCTGTCTTTAATGCACCATTCTCTAACACTCGAAGCGTGGCAGAGCTTGTACTTGGGCAAATCCTTTTACTAGTGCGTGGTATTCCTGAAAAGAATGCACTTGCACATCGCGGTATTTGGAAGAAAAGTGCAGACAACTCTTACGAAGCTCGTGGTAAGTGCCTTGGCATTATCGGATACGGTCACATTGGTACGCAGCTTGGTATTATTGCCGAAAACTTAGGTATGCGCGTTTACTACTACGATATTGAGAACAAACTGTCCCTTGGTAATGCGACGCAAGTACATACCATGAGTGAACTATTGAACAAATGTGATGTAATTTCTTTGCACGTTCCCGAAACACCGGAAACGAAAAACATGATGGGTGAAGCTGAATTTGCTCGAATGAAACCAGGTTCCATCTTTATCAACGCGGCACGTGGCACCGTTGTGGATATTCCTGCACTTTGCCATAGCTTAGAAGCTGGTCACCTTGCTGGCGCTGCAATTGATGTATTCCCAACTGAACCAAAAACGAATGCTGACCCGTTCGAGTCTCCTTTACAAAAATTCGATAACGTCATCCTCACTCCACACGTTGGTGGTTCAACACAAGAAGCACAAGAAAATATCGGCTTAGAAGTGGCGGGTAAACTGGCTAAGTACTCTGATAACGGATCGACACTTTCAAGCGTAAACTTCCCTGAAGTGTCATTACCAGAACACAGTGGTGAGTGCTCTCGTCTGCTTCATATCCACAAGAACCGTCCTGGTATTCTAACTCAGATCAACACCATCTTTGCTGAAGAAGGCATTAACATTGCCGCGCAGTACCTACAAACAGCCGCTGAAATAGGCTACGTAGTGATCGACGTTGAAACTGAACGAGCAGAAGAAGCTCTAACAAAGCTCAAAAACATTGAAGGCACAATCCGTGCTCGTATCCTTCACTAAACAGTGAAACAGAAACGACAAAGGCAGGGGTTGTAACTCCCTGCCTTTTGCTTTTTACTGTTTGCTAAGCCTTACTTTAGCTTATAAATGACATCGACTTGATCGCGAATGATCATGGTTGAATCTTGGTAGCTATTCGCTCCTTCTTTACTATCCATCGCCATTGAACGCATTAACACAGGCTGAACGTGCATCTGTCTGTAATTGATCTGCCATACATCGCCCAACTTTTTCTCAAAACCAGTCGCTAATGACCCTGCTTTTTCTCTTGCGTCCTTAATCGCAGCCATTCGTGCCTTTTGCTGATACTCGGCTTGGTTGCTTACCTTAAGTTGAATATTATCAACCTGATTAATTCCCGCTTCTAACGCCATATCTAGGTATTGGTTAAGGTTTTTCAGATCCGTCACCGTGACATCAATACTGCGAGATGCTCGATACCCAACAAGTTCTGCTTTTCCTGATTTAGGGTAATGGTACTGAGGAGCAAGGTATAAATTCGAGCTAGTAATATTGTCTTTTGACAAGCCGGCATCCGATAAGCTTTTTAGAAACTCTTCAACGGTTTTATCCACGGACAATTTCGCTTGTTCGGCCGTCATTGTCGTATCGACTACTTTTACAGAAAACGTAGCCATATCAGGTGTGGCCGTCACTTCGCCATACCCCGTTGTCGTAACATGAGCAAACTCTGGCGTATTCGCCAAAACTGAAGCACTGGTAAGGCTGAGTGCTGAAGCCAGCAAAAATGAATACAATTTCATTCAATAAATCCATCCATACAAAATTAAGTACTTAATCTCAGATTCCAACATCACTATCATGGCTGAGAAAGCGTGTGGTTTCATAATAGAAACTTCCGCCGATTATCCAAGCACCCATAGTGACTTCTAACACAACTTTGACTATGTAACATTGGCGTAATTTTTAAACAAAACACACTAAGTTAACGATATGCAGCTCTGACAAACTTATTGAGGTAGATGCTGCTGCGCATACCCCACTATTGCGTGTGAGATTTCTTGTAATACCCCAGTTTCTAACTGCCAGTGGTGCCAATAAATCCGATGGGACATTAAAAAACCTGGAGTCACATCAACCAACACACCTCTGTCTAATTCGTCGGTAATTTGCAAGCGGGGGATCAAGCAATAAGCAACACCAGCTAACGCCACTTTTAGAAACGCTTCAGAACTACTGATGTTGTGATGAATAACGCTGTCAGGATTGACGTTAAAATGCTCGGTAAGAAATGTTTTATGTAGATCATCATATTGGTCATATGAAACGGCCGGTGCTTTTGCCAATGTCTGATTATTTACGCCTTTAGAAAAATAACGCTGATAGAACTCTGGGCTCGCGACACAAACATAATCGATGCGACCTAAATAGTCTGCTCTGCATCCGGGGATTGGCTGGGACTCCAAGCTGATCGCTCCTGTCACTTCGCCACTTTTGAGTTTTTCAATAGAGCGGTATTCACCATAGATAGTCAGTTTTAGTTCAACTTGACGCTGCTTCATAACATTTTGCAGCGCTGGCAGTAGCCATGTTGCAAGGCTATCTGCATTAGTCGCTAAAGAGAGTTGCACAGGTCGCGTACTGGTATCATTCTTTAGTTCGGGGAGAATTTCATGCTCTAGCAAGCGTACTCGCCGATAAAGACCCAACAATTTTTTACCAATTGGCGTTGGCTTAGGTGGCTGGCTTCGAATTAAAACAGGCTGCGCGAGAAACTTCTCTAACTGCTTGATACGTTGAGAAATGGCGGATTGAGAAACAAATAAATGCTCAGCAGCACGCTCAAAGCTACCCTGATAAACTATAGCGTCTAATGCCTCAATCCATTTGTAATCTAACCCTCGCATACCTTCCCTCTCACTCCAGATCAAACGCCTCCCGTTAAATTAGTCTATCTAATGTAAGATTAAAATCATTAATTACACTTATTTAGATAAACACTTTATCTTTCCCCTTTCTGTAAATGTATTTGTTATTTTGAAGTGAGGTGAAGTGTGAGCTTGTGGGTTCTATTGCAAGGTTTTGGTTTAGGAGCATCAATGATCATTCCGATCGGGGCGCAAAATGCGTATGTTTTGAATCAAGGCATAAAGCGTAACCACCACCTAACAACCGCCACTATTTGTAGCGTGCTAGATATGATTTTCATCTCTCTAGGTATCTTTGGTGGTGGTGCAATTCTGTCTCAAAATGAAATCTTACTGACGTCGGTGACACTTGGTGGTATTGCTTTCTTGAGCTTCTATGGACTGCTCTCGCTAAAAAGTGCTTTTAAGCCAGAGAGTGAATCGGAATCAAAAGGGGAGATCGTAGCTCGAGGTCGTCGAACGGTTATTCTAGGTGCGTTAGCTGTCACTGTGCTTAATCCGCACTTATATTTAGATACAGTCGTTATTCTAGGTTCGATCGGTGGACAATTTGAAGGCCATGATCGCATTGCTTTTGCACTAGGTACGATTATGGCTTCCTTTGTTTGGTTCTACACTTTATCGATAGGAGCAGCCAAACTAGGTCCAACACTCTCTCAACCAAAAGTGAAAAAAACCATCGACATTGCAATCGCAATGATGATGTTCACAATAGCGTATATCTTAGCGAGTGAGCTTATTGATAAGTATTGGTAATCACCAGGTAGTAAGGCAGCAAAGACATGGAGTCACTAAAACATATTTATAACAACAATAGAGAGCGATTCAACGCGCTCTCTATTCCTTTTCGGGAATGGCAGCACGAAGCCATCTTAGACTTTGAGACAGATATACGCATTGCGAGAGAGCTTGGTTGGACGGGTACGCATACCAAAAGCCTCTTTTTAACACTCAAAGGACAAGGTTACGCGGTTTATCTGACAGATAAGGACTCGCGCCTCGATGCCAAGCAGATTAAAGCGATTACAGGTAAACGTCCCTCTATTTGTAATGATGATGAAATGGTCGAAGTGTTAGGTTGCGTACCCGGCGCGGTTTGCCCAATAGGCTTACCGGAATACATCACTATCATTGTTGATACCAATCTCTATCAACATCAAGAGTTGCTCTATACGCCTGGCTTACCTGAGTTCACATTTGGATTTGCAGGTAAACATCTAAAACGCCTCTTACTTGCTGGTCATCACACCCTTTACGAAATATAAAAAAGCGAGGCCTATTGGCCTCGCTTTTGAATATCGACTGCTTTTGATTAAGCGTCGACTTTGTTCAGGTGAACATCCATTTGTGGGAATGGAATCTCGATACCATTTTCATCCAATGCTTCTTTAATACCTTGCATTGCATCAAAGTATACGCCCCAGTAATCTGCAGTTTTCACCCATGGACGAACCACAAAGTTAACTGAAGAGTCTGCTAACGTAAGTACACCAATTGTGATATCTGGGTCTTTCAAGATACGTGGATCTTTCTCTAGCGTCTCACGAATCACTTTCTTCGTTAGTTTAAGGTCTGCTTTGTATGAAACACCAATCACTAGGTCGACACGTCGTGTCGCATGGCGAGAGTAGTTAGTAATGGCACCGCCGATAACTGAAGAGTTAGGCACAACAACCATTTTGTTGTCTGGTGTTTTTAGAACGGTTTGGAAGATTTGAATTGCTTCAACACTACCCGCTACACCACCGATTTCTACGTAGTCGCCTGATTTGAATGGACGGAACGCAACAATAAGTACGCCTGCTGCAAAGTTTGATAGTGAACCTTGTAGTGCAAGACCAACAGCAAGACCTGCCGCACCAATCACAGCAACAACAGAAGCGGTTTGAACTCCTAATCGACCAAGAGCCGCGATTAGCACGATTACAAATAGCAAGTAACGAACAAGACCGTGAATAAATTCAACGACGGCCTTATCCATGTTTTTCTTTTCTAGTACTTTAGAAACACTACCAGCGACTGCCTTAACGATAAGATTACCGATAAACAGAATAAGCACCGCAGAGATAATGTTCACACCGTACTGAACCAGTAGATCTGAATTGTTTGTCAGCCAAGTTTCAGCCTGAGTTAGACCATCCGTTAAAGTGGTATCGATACCCACCGATTCACCTGCCATAATTCTTATCCTCAAAAATAAAGAGATATAAATCCAATTGCCGTTAATTTATGAACCTTGTTTTTTAAAGGCTCTTTTCTAAAACAACATCCCTATTGCTCCACTGAACAGTGTCAGATTTTTGGCACAATATCCCAACTCTGACTTTTTTCAAAGTCAGAGTTTCGCAAAGATATGCAAAACAAGACTTTATCAGAGCTTTCTGACACTGACTTGTTACAGGTTACGCAATGCACTCTGATTTCGCCACTCTTAAGACTGATATTCCCATGTTTTCTTTAAAAAAAACGTTAAAGGTGAGATATCTCACTAGCAAATACAACCTAACGCATAAAAATATCGGGAGAAAGCAGAGGGGAAGAAAATGATAGATATAAAAAAAACCCGCTCAAAGAGCGGGTTTTTAAGTAACTTAATCAGTAACGATTATAGTACGTCAACTGCGTTAAGGTCAGCAAATGCTTGCTCTAGACGAGTAACCATTGAAGCTTGGCCTGCACGTAGCCATACGCGTGGATCGTAGTACTTCTTGTTTGGTGCATCTTCACCAGTTGGGTTACCGATCTGACCTTGTAGGTAATCGTGGTTTTCAGCTTCGAACTTACGGATACCATCCCAAGTAGCCCACTGTGTATCAGTATCGATGTTCATTTTGATTACACCGTAGCCGATAGATTCACGGATTTCTTCTAGAGAAGAACCTGAACCACCGTGGAATACGAAGTTTAGAGAGTTCGCTGGAAGACCGAATTTCTCAGAAACGTGCGCTTGAGAATCACGTAGGATAGTTGGAGTTAGTACAACGTTACCTGGCTTGTATACGCCGTGTACGTTACCGAAAGATGCTGCGATAGTGAAACGGTGGCTGATTGCGCTTAGTTTCTCGTATGCGTATGCAACGTCTTCTGGAGAAGTGTATAGCTCAGACGCATCCATATCAGAGTTGTCAACGCCGTCTTCTTCACCACCAGTACAACCTAGTTCGATTTCTAGAGTCATGTTCATTTTAGCCATGCGCTCTAGGTACTTAGCAGAAATTTCGATGTTCTCTTCTAGAGACTCTTCAGAAAGGTCGATCATGTGAGAAGAGAATAGTGGCTTACCAGTTTGCGCGAAGTACTCTTCACCAGCGTCTAGTAGACCGTCGATCCAAGGAAGTAGTTTCTTAGCTGCGTGGTCAGTGTGTAGGATTACTGGAACACCGTAAGCTTCAGCTACAGCGTGAACGTATTTCGCACCAGCAACAGCACCTAGGATTTGAGCTTCTTGACCTTCAAGTTTTAGACCTTTACCAGCAAAGAAAGCAGCGCCACCGTTAGAGAACTGAACGATAACTGGAGCTTTAACTTTTGCAGCTGCTTCAAGTACTGCGTTTACAGAGTCAGTACCCACACAGTTTACTGCTGGAAGTGCAAAGCTGTTTTCTTTTGCAACTTCAAATACTTTCTGAACGTCATCGCCAGAGATAACACCTGGTTTTACGAAGTCGAAGATCTTAGACATGGATGTAATCCTATTTATCTGTCGTTTTTAAACAAAACTTGTTAAGTTGAAAATCTTGCAAACGTTTGCTCACAACTGAGGCTATTCTAGCAGAGTTCCTCACACGTTGCAGCAAACAAGAAAGCGGGAGAATCACTCCCCCGCTTTGCTTTAATTACTTAGCGCGTGCTTCTAGCATTTCTACTGCTGGAAGAACTTTACCTTCTACGAACTCAAGGAAAGCGCCGCCGCCAGTAGAGATGTAAGATACATCCGCTTTGATACCGAACTTGTCGATAGCCGCTAGCGTGTCACCACCGCCTGCAACAGAGAAGCCTTCAGAAGCTGCGATAGCTTCAGAGATACCTTTAGTACCTGCTTCGAAGTTCTTGAATTCGAATACGCCTACTGGACCGTTCCATAGGATAGTCTTAGCGTTTTTAAGGATTTCAGCTAGTTCAGCAGTTGAATCTGGACCAAGGTCGAAGATCATGTCGTCGTCTTGTACTTCAGAAACGTGCTTGATTTCAGCTTCTGCGTTCTCGTCAAATGCTTTCGCACATGCAACGTCAGTTGCTACTGGAATTGCACACTCGTCCATTAGCTTCTTAGCTGTTTCAACTAGGTCTGCTTCGTATAGAGACTTACCAACGTTGTGGCCAGCAGCTGCGATGAATGTGTTAGCAATACCACCACCAACAACGAGTTGGTCAGCGATTTTAGATAGAGACTCAAGAACAGTTAGCTTAGTAGAAACTTTTGAACCACCTACGATAGCAACCATTGGACGAGCTGGCTTGTCCATTGCTTTGCCTAGCGCTTCTAGTTCGTTTGCTAGTAGAGGACCAGCACATGCTACGTCTGCGTGCATGCCAACGCCGTGAGTAGATGCTTGAGCACGGTGAGCCGTACCGAATGCGTCCATTACGAATACGTCACATAGTGCTGCATATTTCTTAGATAGCTCTTCGTCGTTTTTCTTTTCGCCTTTGTTGAAGCGAACGTTTTCAAGAACAACAAGTTCACCCGCATTTAGCTCTAGGCCATCTAGGTAGTCTTTTGCTAGCTTCACTTCGCAATCTAGTGCGTCGTTTAGGTAGTTAACAACTGGTTGTAGAGAGAACTCTTCAGCGTATTCACCTTCAGTTGGGCGACCTAGGTGAGACGTAACCATTACTTTAGCGCCTGCTTCTAGGCAGTGCTTAATAGTTGGAAGAGATGCGATGATACGTGCATCCGAAGTTACTTTACCGTCTTTTACTGGCACGTTTAGGTCAGCACGGATAAATACACGTTTACCTGCAAGATCCAGGTCAGTCATCTTGATTACAGACATGATGTGTCCTCTCAAATATTTAATAATTAAAGTTTTTGAAAACTCGGCAACCCTGCCAAGCCTGTTAATTCTTCAAACTGGTTATAGATATGGAGATATTATGGATTTATTTCAAGGCTTGAAATAAAAATTCTCCATCACTTCTTCGTCATTACTGTTCCACTTGCGAAGAAGCTTGCATTGCTAAGGCAGTATCCAGCATCCGGTTAGCAAAGCCCCATTCGTTGTCGCACCAAACGAGCATTTTTACGAGTTGCCCGTTACTCACTCTAGTCTGGCTTCCATCCACAATCGCACTATGGGGGTCGTGGTTAAAGTCGATGGAAACGAGTGGCGATTCAGTATAGTCAACAATGTTACGTAATGTACACTGAGATGCGTTAACAATGGTTTGATTTACGTCATTAACTTTCACATTTGTACTAATTGTGACACTTAAATCCATTGCAGTGACGTTAACCGTTGGAACACGAACAGAAATCGCTTCGAATTTGTTGGAAAATTTCGGGAAGATTCTTTCAATCCCCTTATGCAACTTAGTGTCCACCGGAATAATAGATTGGCTTGCAGCGCGGGTACGGCGTAAGTCGTTATGATACGCATCAATTACTTGTTGATCGTTCATGGACGAATGAATTGTGGTAATGGTGCCAGACTCTATGCCGAAGGCTTCGTCTAATACTTTAATGATGGGAACGATACAGTTGGTGGTGCAAGAGCCATTGGAGACAACACGGTGCTCGTCTTTCAGAGTTTCGTGGTTCACGCCATAGATAATCGTATTATCTAGGTCGTTTGCGCCCGGGTGCGAAAACAGTACTTTCTTCGCGCCAGCTTCTATATGCGCTTGCCCATCCGCTTGCGAACCAAATACGCCAGTGCAATCCAAGACGATATCAACTTCTAAATCACGCCAAGGAAGTAATTCGATTTCGGAGAGATGGAGAATGCGAATGGAATCATATTCACCGCTGTCATGATGAACATGCAAATGTTCTTGGTCATGGGAAATTTTTTTACCAAAGCGACCATGACTGGTGTCATATTGCAGTAGGTGTGCCATCGCCTCTGGCTGTGCTAGTTCGTTAACCGCCACAACCTTGATCTGCTGGTGTTTTCCGCTTTCATACACCGCTCGCAGAACATTACGACCTATACGTCCAAATCCATTGATCGCAACCTTTAGCATTTATCCTTCGCCCTACCAAAAATTTCGTGTCACAGATACTACCTGATCAGGCTGACAAACGCACCTGTTGAATCACAGTAAAGCAGGATTAAAAAAGGTCGAGACTATGCTCGACCTTATTACAACGATAGATAATTAAAATGCGACGTCTAAACCTAACCAGTAGCGACGACCATCTTCAATATATCCATATTCTTCGTAACTGATTTCCTCGTCCAGCAAGTTATAGATAGCGCCTTTAATACGAGTATTGTCGGTTAACTGGTATGTCACACCGGCGTCCACAAAGGTATAAGCTGGTTCTACAATACTGTTTCTTGATGGGCCAGTAACCGGATCCATTTCTTTACCTCGGTACGTGACTTTCGCCCAGCTCTCTAGATCTGTTGTCGTTTGCCAAGTCACATCCACATTAAACAGATGCTTTGGTAACTGCTGCAGCGGCATGCCTTTGTATTCACCTGTTTTTTGCTCTGAGTCGGTAAATGTGTAGCTCGAGCTAAGGTAAATGGTTTCCGTTAACGGCGATGCTAAGGTCGCTTCAATACCTTGTGTGACGGCTTCATCCACGTTAATACGGTACGTTGGATCTGCGCCCCATTGGTTTGGACCATCAGTACAGATAGTGTCTGGACAAACAACACGTGTGATCTTGTCTTTGAATTCGTTATGGAACGCTGTCAAAGAGACATCTAAGCCAGAATCACCTTGATACAAGACGCTGATTTCTTTGTTTAGCGACGTTTCAGGGTCAAGATCTGGGTTACCGTAGATATTACCGCCACCACTGACTTGCGCCCAGCCAGGAGTAATTTCACGTAATTGTGGAGAACGGAAACCTGTTGCCACACCGCCTTTCACCGTCCAAGACGGATCAACTCGCCATACACCGTAAACACGCGGACTAAAATGCGCGCCATAGTTTTCGTCATGATCTAGACGGCCGCCAAGCGTAACGCTAAACGGATCAGCAATTCTCCATTCATCTTCAATGAAAACAGCCCACTGCGTATTCGATGTTTCAGTCTTCGATGACGCTTTGTTGGAGGTGAAATCCTCAAGCTCTGCATGAGTAGCGTCCACACCCGTCGTCAACGTATGGTTTCCAATACCAGTCACCAAGCTCGATTTGAACGTGGTGTTGGTGATCGTCATCTCACGAGATTTGTTCTCGCTCTCTTCTCGCTGTAAGTAAGTATCTGAAATTCCGACCGAATCCCAATCACCGTTGTGGCTTACCGTTACGTAATTACGGCGATATTCATTCAGTGAATCTTCACACCCACCACGACACCCTGTGGTCGGCACTGAAAGGCCCACATTGCCACGACGACTTTGTGCCGACGTGCCACCTTCTAATTGCACCGAATGGCGCTCATTAATCTGGTAAGTCAGTTTTGAAGAGATACTCTGCATATCTTTATCTTCATAACCGTATTCGATGTCATCTTCTTCTCTGGTTGTGTACTGACCATATACTTGGAGAGATAAATTTTCAGCCAACGGACCATTAACGAAAAAGTTCGCGCTCTGCTCTCCCCCTGAGCGGCTATTCTCTTGTAGTACCGTGCCCAGTTGAACATTACCTGTCCACTCTAGCGCATCTTTTCGTGTGATGACGTTAATCACACCACCAATCGCATCAGAACCGTAAAGCGTCGACATTGGGCCACGAATAACTTCGATTCGCTCAATCGCTTGAAGAGGAGGTAACCAACCTTGTTCGATACCAGGACCGTCACTATTTGGACGAGTTTCACGCGTGCTTTGACGTTTACCGTCGACCAGTATCAAAGTGTATTTAGAACCCATACCACGGATACTAATGTCGGTGGTATCACCACCACCTGTCACGACAACACCTGGCACACTTTTTAGTGCATCAGTCACATCGCGGTAATAACGGGAGTCCAACTCCTCACGTGAAATAACACTAATACTTGCAGGCGCGTCCGCTTGAGATTGCTCGTAGCTTGATGCAGTTACAACCACTGTTTCCATTTTAGAAACTGCATCATTGGCAAAAACATGAGGGACACTGACGAAGGCTAAAATACCAGTTGCGGTAATAACTGGCAGTCTAAGAGTAGACATCTACATCTCCATAATTGATAATGATTATTATTTTCGAAAGTGAATTATTCACAAATAGAATGAGATGCATAGTGAGAGTTATGGAACGGTTCTTTCCATTTATGGAACTCGTACATAACGCAGTAAGGAGTAAAAGAAATATGCACGACTTAGCATCAATTAGAGCCTTTGATGCGCTCAATCAGCATAAAAGTTTGACAGCCGCTGCTAAAGCCCTTAATCAGCCAAAATCAACGCTAAGTCGTCGCTTGGCACAATTAGAAGAAGACTTCGGTCAGGCTCTAACCGCCAGACAAGGTAATCGATTAGTTCTGACAAGAGCTGGAGAAATCTTTGCCCACTACAGCCGCCAGATTCTTGAGTTAAGCGAAGAGAGTTATGATGCACTGCAAGGTTTAACGAACCAAGTTTCAGGGCCACTGCATATTGTTTGTCATACTGCCTTAGTTAGAAGCTGGCTCGGCGGCGTACTCAATCGTTTTCTTGCTGATAATCCCGATGTTAGAGTTCAACTTACCAGTGACTTTTCTGAGGCGCATCATGACCCAGATTTGTTCATCTGGCTCGGTGAACGTAAAGAGCTAGACTGGCGAAAAGAAGTGCTGGGGGTATTTCGCTATACGCCTTTTGCCTCTCCAAATTATCTAAAACAACATGGGCCTATACCGCACCCCAAAGAACTTGAAGCACATCCATGGATCGATTTTGGTTCAGTGCAAGAAAATGGATTGATGCTAGCACACCCTCAACACGGTGAGTTCTTTTTAGAACCCTTTGTTAGTCGGTTATACAGCGACAACATAGCAATGCAAATAGACAGTATCGCGAATGGTCATGGTATTGGACTGCTGCCGACTTGGACAGCATTCGGCTATGAGAAACATCACCCAGGGCGAATCACACCTTGCTTAGAAGGTTGGCTTTCTGAGCCTATTTCCATTAACTGCTATACACCAGCAGGACGACCACCACTGCGCTTATCCGTACTTTTAGACTGCATTCACCAAAGCATTCCACAAGGTTGGAAAACCTGACAAAAATAAAAAGGCCATCATAATGATGGCCTTTCTAACTTTAGCGTTTAACAATCGTCGTTTACGTTCGACTGTTTAGACGGCCCTGCAATTACGCTAGCAATTCTTTTGCTGTGTTCACTACGTTTTCAGTCGTGAAGCCAAACATCTCGAATAGCTGACCAGCAGGTGCAGATTCACCGAATGTTGTCATACCGATGATGCGACCGTCGAAGCCAACGTACTTGTACCAGAAATCAGCAATGCCCGCTTCAATAGCGATACGTGCCGTTACGTCTGATGGCAGTACAGCTTCACGGTAAGCGGCGTCTTGTTTGTCGAAAGCATCTGTTGATGGCATTGAAACAACGCGTACTTTCTTGCCTTCTGAAGTTAGTTGCTCAGCGGCTTTCACTGCAAGCTCAACCTCAGAACCTGTTGCGATAAGGATTAGCTCAGGCTTACCTTCGCTATCTTTCAGGATGTAAGCACCTTTCGCGATGTCTGCGACTTGTTCAGCAGTACGCTCTTGTTGCGCTAGGTTTTGACGAGAGAAGATAAGTGCAGTTGGTGCATCTTTACGTTCAATCGCTATTTTCCATGCAACTGCAGACTCAACTTGGTCACATGGGCGCCATGTGCTCATGTTTGGAGTTACACGTAGAGACGCCATTTGCTCAACAGGTTGGTGAGTTGGGCCATCTTCGCCAAGACCGATCGAATCATGCGTGTAAACTTGGATGTTCTGAATTTTCATCAGCGCAGCCATACGCATTGCGTTACGAGCGTATTCCATGAACATTAGGAATGTTGCGCCGTAAGGAACGAAACCACCGTGCAATGCGATACCGTTGATGATAGCGGTCATACCGAATTCACGCACACCGTAGTGGATGTAGTTGCCAGAGAAGTCCTCCATTTCTAGAGACTTAGAACCAGACCACATGGTCAGGTTAGAAGGCGCTAGGTCAGCAGAACCACCCATAAACTCAGGAAGCATTTGACCAAACGCTTCTAGTGCATTTTGCGACGCTTTACGTGATGCAATGTTCGCTGGATTTGCTTGAAGATCGGCAATGATTTGGTTCGCTTTTTCTTCCCACTGTGCAGGAAGTTCGCCGTTTAGACGACGTTTAAGCTCTGCCGCTTCTGCAGGGTAAGCTGCAGCGTATGCTTCGAATTTTTCATTCCAAGCTGCTTCTTTCGCGGCGCCCGCTTCTTTTGCATCCCACTCAGCGTAAACATCTGCCGGGATCTCAAATGGGCCGTACTCCCAACCTAGGTATTCGCGAGCCGCTTGGATTTCATCGTGACCTAGTGGTGCACCGTGACAGTCGTGCGAACCAGACTTGTTAGGAGAACCGAAACCGATAATTGTTTTGGTACAGATAAGCGTAGGACGTGGGTCCGCTTTTGCTGCTTCAATTGCTGCGTTGATCGCGTCTGAGTCGTGACCATCGACTGCTGGGATTACATGCCAGCCGTACGCTTCAAAACGCTTAGGTGTATCGTCAGAGAACCAGCCTTCAACGTGACCGTCGATAGAAATGCCGTTGTCATCCCAGAACGCGATCAGTTTGCCTAGACCTAACGTCCCAGCAAGAGAGCATGCTTCATGCGAGATGCCTTCCATTAGACAGCCGTCACCCATGAACACATACGTAAAGTGGTCAACGATATCGTGACCTTCTTTGTTGAACTGTGCCGCTAGTGCTTTCTCTGCGATCGCCATACCAACAGCGTTAGTGATGCCTTGACCTAGAGGACCAGTTGTTGTCTCGATACCAGGCGCGTAGCCGTACTCTGGGTGACCTGGGGTTTTTGAGTGCAATTGACGGAAGTTTTTCAGATCGTCAATAGATAGCGCGTAACCGCTTAAGTGCAGTAGAGAGTAAATAAGCATTGACCCATGACCGTTTGACAGCACAAAGCGATCGCGGTCGGCCCACTCTGGGTTTGAAGGGTTATGGTTTAGGTGAGAGCGCCAAAGAACTTCAGCGATATCAGCCATACCCATTGGTGCGCCTGGGTGGCCTGAGTTAGCTTGTTGAACACCATCCATGCTTAGAGCACGAATTGCATTGGCAAGATGTTTACGAGACGACATGTCTGCTCCTGAGTACATTAAGCGAAACGAAAAGTAGGTCATAATTCTCTCAAAGCCCTGTTGGGTGTGCAAACGTTTTCCAGTCCAAAACCTCACAAATATTGCACCTTTCGCGCCAAATCGTTCGAAGTTCTTAAAATTATCAATAAATCAGGCAAACGTTTGGTTATAACAAAAACCAAAAAAGAGCTTGTAATTCGAGCAATCAAATTTAGAATAGACGTCTAGATGTAGATACACCTACAAAAATTAGTATTAATTTGCGCTGGAGAGTTTATCATTCCCCAGTTTTAAACCAGATATAGTGGAGCTAACATGGCTAAGCACCTGTTTACTTCTGAGTCAGTATCAGAAGGTCATCCAGATAAAATTGCAGACCAGATTTCTGATGCGGTTCTTGACGCGATTCTAGAGCAAGATCCAAAGGCTCGTGTTGCATGTGAGACTTACGTTAAAACCGGTATGGTAATGGTGGGTGGTGAAATCACGACTTCAGCATGGGTAGACATCGAAGAGTTAACTCGTGAAACCGTTCGTGAAATCGGCTACGTACATTCAGATATGGGCTTTGACGCAGATTCTTGTGCGGTACTAAACACAATCGGTAAACAGTCGCCAGATATCAACCAAGGTGTTGATAAAGCTGACCCTAAAGAACAAGGTGCAGGCGACCAAGGCATCATGTTTGGTTACGCTTGTAACGAAACTGAAGTACTAATGCCAGCGCCAATTACTTACTCTCACCGTCTTGTTCAAAAGCAAGCAGAAGTTCGTAAAAACGGCACACTACCTTGGTTGCGTCCTGATGCAAAATCTCAGGTAACATTCCAATACGATCAAGGTAACATCGTTGGTATCGACGCGGTTGTTCTTTCAACTCAACACTGTGACTCAATCTCAACTTCAGACCTGCGTGAAGCGGTAATGGAAGAGATCATTAAGCCAGTGCTACCTTCTGAGTGGATCAACAAAGAAACAAACTTCTTCATTAATCCAACCGGTCGCTTCGTAATCGGTGGTCCTATGGGTGACTGTGGTCTAACTGGTCGTAAGATCATCGTAGATACCTACGGCGGCGCAGCTCGTCACGGTGGCGGTGCGTTTTCTGGTAAAGATCCATCAAAAGTTGACCGTAGTGCAGCATACGCAGCACGCTACGTAGCGAAAAACATCGTAGCGGCAGGCATGGCTGACCGTTGTGAGATCCAACTTTCTTACGCAATCGGTGTTGCTGATCCAACGTCTATCATGGTGGAAACGTTCGGTACTGAGAAAGTATCTCACGACATCATCATTGAAGCGGTTCGTCAATTCTTCGACCTACGTCCATACGGTCTACAAGAAATGCTTAACCTTCTTCAACCTATCTACAAGAAGACAGCGGCTTACGGTCACTTCGGTCGTGAAGAATTCCCGTGGGAAGCAACAGACAAAGCTGCACTTCTACGCGATTTCGCTGGCATCAAATAATCAAGCCATGCAAGAATCAATCAAGCCCTCGCCTATGGTGGGGGCTTTTTATTTTCAGCAACTTTTATCTAGTCATTTCGACTCATACCGCCCTGCGCCACAAAGCAGTCCTGTTTCTCCCTCATTTTTATACCGAATAAATTTTAAGCAATTATTTGTAAATTATCCCATCTCCGCCAATAGTTAAAATATTGTTAATTCCAATTTAAATAGAGACGTCGGATGCTGGCGACTGTGGAAGCAACACTTAAGTAAAGACATGAGTCAGGCATCTTTATGGCCGATACCAAACTAAGCCAATGCTCAGATGTAAACTTGAAAAAGTCGCTTCAAGTTTGACTGAACAAAAACCGCTGTCAGTTGGTATAAGCGGATAATGTGGGAATAAATCAAGGAGGAGTTATGCCTCGAACTGTTAATCCATCGGACTTCCACAACAAGCGAAAGGAAGTGCCAGACAACGAATACGCCAGAACCATACCGTGCAATACGGTCAATCTTTCTGCACCTTTTCATTGGCTAGCATTAGGTCTGCATGATTTCGTGCGAATGCCACTTATTAGTGCTTTCTATGGCATCTGTTTTATGGCAGCTGCGATAGGCATTGTTTTGCTCGTACAGTGGCAAGGCACACACTTGGTCGTCATGCCCAGTTTGATTGTTTACATGTTAATCGGTCCGTTTCTCGCGCTGGGCTTGTATGATGCCAGTTGGGAGAGAGAGCGCGGACACAAAGCAAGCTTGTTCCATTCAATGAAAGCGATCGGTCGTAACTCAACATCTCAATGGGCGTTCGCCGTGTTACTCGCAGTGTGTATGATATTTTGGATGCGCATTGCCGCTCTACTTCATGCGCTCTACCCTTCTGTTCAAGGGGCACCTTTAAGTGAGTTCCTACCCTTCCTTGTCATCGGCTCTTTAGTTGGCTTTGTTTTGGCTTGTGTGGTGTTTAGCATTTCAGCCTTTTCTATTCCGCTCATGATGGAGCGTCGCGTAGACATGATGACCGCTGTATTTACCAGCTTTAATGCCGTGAAATCCAACATTCCAGCAATGATTGTTTGGGCAGCGATCATCTGTGGCGGTATTCTTATCGGCTTTGCGACCTACGGGATCGGAATGTTGTTTACCATGCCAGTTCTAGGCTACGGTACATGGCACGCTTACCATGCCACCATCAAGAAAAAACACACACCATAATTAACTGATGCTATGATCTGGCCCTCGCAAATGCGGGGGCTTTTTTATTTGATTTATCGAGGTGAATTGTGGATATAGAACTCAGCTATAAAGCCAAGCAAGTGATGGCGGACTGTATCGCGATGGCGGAACAAGCTTTCAAACGTTCTTTCCCGATTCCAACAATCACCTTCGACGTTCGTGGGAAAGCGGCAGGAAAAGCCTACCTTCAATTAAATCAAGTACGCCTAAACTCTGTTTTATTTCGCGAAAACACCCAAGCATTCTTAGATGAAGTCATTCCTCATGAAGTAGCACACCTGATTACTTATCAGGTTTACGGGCGAGTTAGGCCTCACGGCAAAGAATGGAAAGGCGTCATGGAAGCCGTATTTAACGTACCAGCCAAAACCACTCACAGCTTTGAAGTAAAATCCGTTCAAGGTAAAACCTTTGAGTATCGTTGTGGTTGTATGACCTACCCTCTATCGATTCGCCGTCATAATAAAGTGCTGCGCAAAGAGGCGACGTACTCTTGTCAAAAATGCCGCCAACCACTTAACTTCACCGGTATTCAATTATCGTAGCCCTTACCTCATAGTGTTACTTGCGTTCCCAAAATAAAGATCGATTTGATCAAAACCTTCCCTTCGCCAACTATTGTTAACTTACTCATCACTAAAGCTATTTTATGCGTGTTATCATGAATAAAGTCATACTTTATAAAGACTTTTATCATGAAATACTTATTCTCTCTGTTGCTTATCGCGCTTTCTAGCACTGCGATTGCCGCGCCACCGAGCTCATTCTCTGCAGCCAAACGTGAGGCGGTCAAAATTTATCAAGACCATCCAACAAGCTTCTACTGTGGCTGTAACATTCAATGGCAAGGCAAGAAAGGCTTACCCGATTTAGCCTCTTGCGGCTACCAAGTCCGTAAACAAGAAAAACGGGCTGCACGAATCGAATGGGAGCATGTGGTTCCTGCGTGGCAATTTGGCCACCAGCGTCAATGCTGGCAAGATGGCGGACGTAAAAACTGTAAGAAAAAAGACAAAACTTTTCGTTTGATGGAAGCAGACTTGCACAACCTAACTCCTGCTATTGGTGAAGTAAACGGTGACCGTTCGAACTACAACTTCAGCCAATGGAACGGTATGGATGGCGTGAGTTATGGTCGCTGTGAGATGCAAGTGAACTTTAAGCAGCGTAAAGTCATGCCACCAGACCGTGCGCGTGGCTCAATTGCTCGTACCTATCTATACATGAGCAAAGAGTACGGTTTCAAACTGTCGAAGCAGCAAACGCAATTAATGAGTGCTTGGAACAAAACCTATCCTGTCGATAAATGGGAATGTGAGCGTGACGAGCGCATTGCAAAAGTACAGGGCAATCACAACCCATTTGTTCAAGAAGCCTGCCGCGCACTGTAACCTCCGACCTCGAAGCGTTTCAATTACTGATATTGAAACGCTTCTTGCCCCTTGTTTTTTCGGTGCAAAGCATCCATGTTAGGGTTTAAGTTTATTCTCTTGCTGGAAATCTCATGCGTACCCCTCGAATTTATCATCCAGAAACCATTCATCAACTTGGCTCACTTGCTTTAAGTGACGACGCAGCAGGCCATATCGGTCGTGTTTTGCGCATGAAAGAAGGCCAAGACGTTCTCCTTTTTGACGGCAGTGGCGCAGAGTTCCCAGCGGTTATCAGTGAAGTCAGCAAAAAATCAGTTTTGGTTAACATCACCGAGCGCGTAGAAAACAGTATTGAATCCCCTTTAGATCTGCACCTTGGTCAAGTCATTTCACGTGGCGATAAGATGGAGTTCACCATCCAAAAGTCTGTTGAACTTGGCGTCAATACCATCACTCCTCTGATTTCTGAACGTTGTGGTGTCAAGCTTGACCAAAAGCGTTTTGAGAAAAAACTCGCGCAATGGCAGAAAATCGCCATCAGTGCCTGTGAGCAATGTGGGCGTAATGTCGTGCCCGAAATTCGTCCAATTATGAGCTTGGAAGAGTGGTGTAAAGAAGAGTACGATGGTTTAAAGCTTAACCTTCACCCTCGTGCTAAATACTCAATCAACACTTTGCCAACCCCGGTTGAAAAAGTGCGCCTACTGATCGGTCCTGAAGGCGGTTTATCGTCTGAAGAAATCGAGATGACTCGAGAATACCAATTTGAAGAAACGCTACTCGGCCCTCGCGTTCTGCGTACCGAAACAGCGGCTCTGACAGCAATTACAGCCTTACAAGTTCGTTTCGGCGATCTTGGTTAAACGGAGAAAAATAATGATCAAACTCGGTATCGTAATGGACCCAATCTCGTCCATTAACATCAAAAAAGACTCTAGCTTTGCCATGATGCTTGAAGCGCAACGACGCGGCTATGAAATCCACTACATGGAAATGAATGATCTGCATCTCGATCAAGGCGTTGCCATTGCAGATACTAAAGTGGTAGAACTAAAAGAAGATCCAAACGGTTGGTACGAGTTCAAATCAGAGCAAACTATCGAACTGTCTGAGCTAGACGCGGTGCTAATGCGTAAAGATCCTCCGTTTGATACTGAATACATCTACGCGACTTACATCCTTGAGCGTGCAGAAGAACAGGGTGCACTGATCGTTAACAAGCCTCAAAGCTTACGTGATTGTAACGAAAAGCTGTTTACAGCATGGTTCCCAGAGCTGACACCTACAACGATCGTGACGCGAAAAGCAGAAAAAATTAAAGAATTTCGTGAAAAACATGGTGATGTCATCCTGAAACCGCTTGATGGTATGGGTGGCGCGTCCATCTTCCGTGTAAAAGAAAACGATCCAAACGTCTCTGTAATCATCGAGACATTGACTAACCACGGTCAAAACTACGCAATGGCACAAACCTTCGTGCCAGACATCAGCAACGGTGACAAACGTATCCTAGTGGTAGATGGCGAACCTATGCCTTACTGTCTAGCACGCATTCCTGCTAAAGGCGAAACGCGCGGCAACCTAGCCGCTGGTGGTACTGGTGAAGCTCGTCCGCTAAGCGAAACCGACCTCAAAATTGCGCAAACCGTTGCTCCGACACTGAAAGAAAAAGGCCTTATCTTTGTTGGCCTTGACGTAATTGGCGACAAGCTAACAGAAATCAACGTCACCAGCCCAACCTGTATTCGCGAAATTGAAGCAGCTTTTGATATCTCAATCACAGGCAAGCTGATGGATGCGATTGAGCGTCGAGTAAAAGGCGAATAACTCAAACTGTATTACAGTTAATAGAGAGCGTAGTACATTAACTTAAGCAAACTCATGCACATACCTAGATGTAAATTGTATGATGTTTGCTTAAGGGCATTTACGAGAGTTAAGGGTCAGTATGAGTATGAATCTCACAAATCACTTTTTGGTTGCCATGCCTGGGATGAAAGATCCGTACTTTCAAAACAGCGTGATCTACGTTTGTGAGCACAACGAAGACGGCGCTATGGGGCTGATGATCAATGCTCCTGTTGATATCACCGTCGGCAACATGCTCAAGCAGGTGGAAGTTCAGCCAGTACACCCGCGCCTATTTGAAGCCAGTCTAGATAGACCAGTTTATAATGGCGGCCCAATCTCGGAAGATCGTGGCTTTATTTTGCATAAACCCAAAGATTACTACGAGTCCAGCGTCCAAATGACCGATGACCTCGCGGTAACCACTTCGCGTGATATTCTGTCGGTGTTAGGAACAGAAGCAGAACCAAGTGATTACTTAGTGGCACTTGGCTACTCCGGTTGGAGTGCAGGCCAATTAGAAAGTGAGCTGGTCGAAAACTCTTGGCTCACCATTGAAGCGACGCCTGAAATTATCTTTAATACACCAATCAACGAGCGTTGGAAGAAAGCGGTCGAAAAGCTGGGTATCGACCCAAGTCACCTTTCAGCAGACTCTGGACATGCTTAGTCCAAATATACAGTTACATTAGATAGAGACACCTTATGTCACGCACAATTATGGCTTTTGACTTTGGAACCAAAAGCATTGGTAGCGCTATTGGCCAAGAAATTACTGGTACAGCTTCCCCATTAAAAGCCTTTAAAGCCAATGACGGTATTCCAAACTGGGACGATATCGAAAAGCAAATCAAAGAGTGGCAACCAGATTTGCTAGTGGTCGGTTTACCGACCGATCTGCATGGTAAAGACCTTGAGACCATAACCCCTCGTGCACGAAAATTTGCTAAGCGTCTGCAAGGCCGATACGGATTGCCTGTTGAGCTGCATGATGAGCGTTTATCTACTGCAGAAGCTCGTGCGGAGTTGTTCAGCATGGGCGGCTACAAAGCCCTATCGAAAGGTAATGTTGACTGCCAGTCAGCGGTGGTGATTCTAGAAAGCTGGTTTGAAGCCCTTTGGGGTGAGTAAACACTTCAAGCACAATGAAAAAAGGTTGGCTTCTGCCAACCTTTTTTGTTTCTGGATTGGATTAATCCATATCGATCTTAACGTTTGCCAAACTGCCCGTAGAGAATGCTTCACCACGCTGCGTTTTCAACATCAGGCGCAGATCATTCGCTGAGTCGGCACTATGTAGTGCATCCTCTTCGCTGATCTTACCTTGCATCACTAACTTATAAAGAGATTGATCGAACGTCAGCATACCAAACTCATTTGAGCGAGCCATGGTTGACTTCAACTCATGTAAATCTCCGCGACGAATCAAATCCGACACACGTGGGCTATTTAGCAAGATCTCAAATACACCATGACGTCCCTGCCCATTTTTATCTCGGATCAGCTGCTGACCAACCACGCCTTTTAGGTTCATCGACAAATCGAACAAGAATTGTTCTTTTTGATCTTTCGGTACCAAGTGAAGAATGCGCTCTAAAGCTTGGTTTGCATTGTTGGCGTGCAACGTTGCCATACACAGGTGACCCGTTTCGGCGAAGGTCATCGCGTATTCCATTGTTTCACGGCTACGGATCTCACCAATCAAAATCATATCTGGTGCTTGGCGCAGCGAGTTTTTAAGCGCAACTTCATAGCTTTCCGTATCTAACCCAACTTCACGTTGAGTCACGATACAGCGCTTGTGTTCATGCACGAACTCGATCGGATCTTCGACCGTCAAAATGTGCCCGGTTTTATTGCTGTTTCGATAGCCTGTCATCGCCGCCATGGTGGTCGATTTACCCGATCCAGTAGCACCGACCACCAGCACCAAACCACGCTTAGCTATCGCCAAATCTTGCAACACTAACGGTAACTTTAACTGCTCAAAAGTAGGAATATTAGTTTCAATACGACGAATCACTGCGCCTGGTAACTCGCGTTGAAAAAAGGCACTCACACGGAAGCGGCCACAATCTCTCACAATGGCAAAATTCGACTCGCGACTTTTACGAAATTCCTGACGCCGATCTGGTTCCATAGCGCTGTCGAGTAATGCAGCCACATCACTCTCGGTGAGTTTTTCCCCTTGCGGACGCAATTCGCCATCCACACGAAATAGAATTGGCGCTCCAACCGTGATGTAAAGATCCGACGCTTTCAGCGCCAACATGCCTTCGAGAAATTTATCTAGATCCATCTTCCGTATTCACCATTATCTGTATGAACGTTACGAGAATTGCTGCACTTCTAATCCGATCTTACTATCGACCTCTTCACGAGCAACCATGCCTTGCGCCATTAACTGACGAGCATTTTGCTCCATGGTTTGCATGCCGTGAGCCGCACCTGTTTGAATGACCGAATACATCTGCGCGACTTTGTCTTCGCGGATCAAGTTGCGAATCGCAGGCGTTGCCATCATAATTTCATGGCATGCAATACGGCCACCACCATTACGCTTCAGAAGCTTTTGCGCGATAACCGAACGAAGGGACTCAGATAGCATCGAGCGAACCATATCTTTATCACTACCAGGAAACACATCGATAATACGGTCAATGGTTTTTGCCGCCGAGCTGGTATGTAACGTGCCGAACACTAAGTGCCCCGTTTCCGCCGCCGTTAACGCAAGGCTGATGGTTTCTTTGTCACGCATCTCACCAACCAGAATGACATCCGGGTCTTCACGCAATGCGCTGCGCAGTGCGTTTTGGAAACTATGGGTGTCACGGTGAACTTCACGCTGGTTGATCAAACATTTATTGTTGTTGTGAACAAATTCAATCGGATCTTCAATTGTGAGTACGTGCTTGTTGTGATTACGGTTAATGTAGTCAACAATGGCTGCTAAGGTCGTCGATTTACCTGAACCTGTTGGGCCAGTGACCAGAACTAAGCCTTTTTCAGCGTTCGCAATTTTTTTGAAGATCTCTGGCGCTTCTAGCTCTTCCAGAGTTGGAATGCTACTTGGAATGGTACGGAATACTGCCGCACAACCGCGAGATTGGTTGAAAGCGTTGACACGGAAACGGCCAACGTTATGCAACTCAAAAGAGAAATCGACTTCGAGTTTTTCTTCGAACTCACTGCGTTGGGCATCGTTCATGATTTCGAAAACCAAACGATGCACTTCTTGGTGTGTAAACGCTGGAATGCCTAGTTTTCTCACATCCCCATCAATACGAACCATTGGTGGGACACCTGCAGAAAGATGTAGATCCGAGGCATTATGTTTTACACTAAAATCCAGTAACTCAGTGATATCCATTTAAAATCCTTAAGTCTAAAGTACAGCTATGAGTAGTATTCAACAAAATATTGAACATATCACCTCTCAAATTCGATATGACGAGCAAAAATGTGGTCGAACTCCAGAGTCAGTGCAACTTCTAGCGGTAAGCAAAACTAAACCTGTCGAGGCAATTCTCGAAGCCTACCAAGCGGGACAAACCGCCTTTGGTGAAAACTACGTCCAAGAGGGCGTCAGTAAAGTTCAGCACTTTGCCGAGCATTATCCAGATAATCGAATCGAATGGCACTTCATTGGCCCGATTCAGTCGAATAAATCGCGACTTGTTGCCGAACATTTCGATTGGGTTCACACCATCGATCGAACCAAGATTGCTCAACGCCTGAATGATCAGCGTCCAAGCGAACTTAAACCGCTACAAGTTCTGATTCAGGTTAACACCAGTGGTGAGGCATCTAAGTCTGGTGTCACTGAAGCGGAAGTATTCGAGCTGGCGGAGTTGATTTCTCGCCTACCTAACCTCACTTTAAGAGGGTTGATGTCGATTCCTGCCAACGTGTCTGACTACGAATCACAACTCCGTGAATTTCAGAAGTTGGCTACGTTGAAGCAAACACTCGAAGCACAGTTCCCGGAAATCGATACATTATCAATGGGAATGAGTGGTGATATGACCGCTGCAATCGAAGCTGGTAGTACAATGGTTCGTATTGGAACCGCTATTTTCGGCGCACGAGACTACAGCTAAATCAACAAAACGCTCACTCGCGACATAAGTTATGTCGCCAATCGTTAGAGCGTAAATGCGCAATCATCTTACTCGCCAATAGGAGCAGTAAGTAACAGCGGCGCCATTATACACCTGAGCGCACAACAAATTCTAAATATCATGATGGAAATCAGACAAATGGAACATAAAAAAATCGCCTTCATTGGTGCTGGCAACATGGTGAGAGCCATTGTTTCCGGCTTGGTTGCTAACGGATACCCAGCGCAAAACATTACCGCGACGGCTCCTTCAGAGGCTCGCCGCCTTCTGCTAGAACAAGATTTTGGCATCCGTACCACCAGCGATAACATCCAAGCTGCGACCGAGGCGGATGTGGTGGTATTGTCTGTAAAACCGCAAATGATGGCGGATGTCTGTAAACCACTGCAATCGATCGATTTCACTAATAAACTGGTGATTTCTATTGCCGCAGGCATCAACTGTTCACGATTGGATGATATGCTAGCCACCAAATTGAACTTGGTTCGTGTTATGCCAAATACGCCATCACAACTTGGATTGGGTATGAGTGGGTTGTTCGCACCAACTCATGTAACCGAGCACGACAAAGCTTTTGCCGCAGAGTTAATGGAAGCGGTCGGTAAAGTATGTTGGGTTGAGCAAGAGTCTGGCATCAATAATGTGATTGCCGCAGCGGGCAGTGCTCCAGCATACTTCTTCCTGTTTATGGAAGCGATGCAAGCAGAAGCGATTGCGCAAGGCTTTGATAAAGAGACCGCTCGACTATTGGTTCAGCAAGCTGCACTGGGCGCGGCCAGTATGGTGGTTAGCAACCCAGAAACTGAGCTATCGACCCTGCGTGAGAACGTAACTTCGAAAGGTGGGACAACGGCAGAAGCACTGCGTACATTCAACGAACATCAACTTTCAGATATTGTCGCTAAAGCCATGCAAGCTGCTGTGGCTCGCGCGGAAGAAATGGAAAAACTGTTTTAATTATTTGGATGAACTCCGTTTAGTATCATCCATCACTTGTTAAGGGTACCTTATGAATTCAATGAGTTTTCTCATCTCAACCCTATTTGACCTGTACATCATGGTCGTAATTTTGCGAATTTGGTTGCAAGCTGCGCGCGCAGACTTCTACAACCCATTCTCGCAATTTATAGTAAAAGCGACTCAGCCGGTCATTGGTCCATTGCGCCGCGTTATCCCTTCCGTGGGGAATATTGACCTAGCAACCGTGTTGTTTGCCTACGTGTTGTGTGTGCTTAAATTTGTCGTGCTTATCCTAATAGCTTCGAACGGTTCCGTCTCTTTCAGTGCTGACTTCTTATTCTTGGGCTTATTATCATTAATCAAAGCCGCAGGTGGCCTATTGTTCTGGGTACTATTGATCCGTGCAATTTTGAGCTGGGTAAGCCAAGGCCGCAGCCCTATCGAGTACGTATTCCATCAACTGACCGAGCCAATGTGCGCTCCAATCCGTCGTATTCTTCCGGCTATTGGTGGTCTTGATTTAAGCGTACTGGTGTTATTTATCGGCTTGCAGTTCGCGAACTTCTTAATGGGCGATATCATTGGTCCAATTTGGTTCCAGCTATAATGTCAGCTGCAGTTTGGCAAGATGGTGAGGACATCATCCTGAAGCTCTATATTCAACCTAAAGCTAGCCGCGATAAAATCGTTGGCTTGCATGGTGAAGAGCTAAAAATCGCCATTACTGCTCCACCTGTCGATGGCAAAGCTAATGCACACCTAACTAAGTTCTTAGCCAAGCAGTTTAAAATCGCTAAGGGCTTGGTTCACATAGAAAAAGGTGAATTAGGACGGCACAAACAAATTCGGATAGAATCGCCTACCCAGATACCGACAGAAATTAAAGCCATCTTATGATGGCTTTTTATTTACGATTTTGTACCACACTTACTAATACCAACGACTGAGTACGCATTTTTTACCCCTGACCAAGGTAAAATTGCAGCTATGGTTGTTTTATAACAAGTGCTTTGAGGAAGTAACAATGAGCAAATGGATTACCGCATTACTGATTAGCCTGTTGTCGTTACCAAGCTTCGCCGATCAGTTTAAAAATATGAAAGATATCGAAGTACACTATGTCGCGTTTAACTCAACATTCCTAACACCCAAAGTCGCACGTAGCTACGATATCAAACGTAATGGATACCTCGCTGTGGTTAATATTAGCGTGTTAGATAGAGCTTCATTGGGTAAGCCAGCATTAGAAGCAAAAATTGCTGGACGCGCGAAGAACCTTATCGGCCAAACTCAGACCTTGACCTTTCGTGAAGTCAAAGAAGGCAATGCGATATACTATTTAGCCGAACTGCCAATTACCCACGAAGAAACTTTTACTTTCGATATTGACGTAAAAGCTGGAAACAAAGGCTCAGGTAAGCTTAAATTCACCCAGAAGTTTTATGTTGAAGAGTAATTGGGTTGTGATGTTCCAAAAGCTTTTGGATCTAAGCAGGCTAAAAACCACTTATTAGTTAAAGAATATCTAGAGGAGAACGATTTGTTCTCCTCTATCACTATTAAAAGAGATTCCCATGAAAAAAATTGTGCTAGCAACTGGTAACCAAGGCAAAGTTCGTGAAATGGCAGATTTGTTGTCTGACTTCGGCTTTGAAGTATTAGCGCAAAGTGAATTCAATGTATCGGAAGTAGCTGAAACGGGTACAACTTTCATTGAAAACGCAATCATTAAAGCTCGCCATGCCGCACAAGAAACAGGGCTTCCTGCGATTGCAGATGACTCTGGCTTAGAAGTCGATTTCTTAAAAGGCGCTCCGGGCATTTACTCTGCACGTTACGCAGGCGAGAGCGCATCTGATCAAGAGAATCTAGAAAAATTGCTAGCGGCAATGGAAGGCGTACCAGAAGCAGAGCGTACAGCACGTTTCCACTGTGTATTAGTCCTCATGCGTCACGAGAACGACCCAACGCCTATCGTCTGTCACGGTAAATGGGAAGGCCGAATTCTAACTGAAGCACACGGTGAAAATGGCTTTGGCTACGACCCAATCTTCTTTGTTCCTGAAGACAACTGTGCGTCAGCCGAACTTGAACCTGCACGTAAGAAACAACTGTCTCACCGCGGTAAAGCGCTCAAGTCGTTGTTTGCTCAACTGTCTGAGCAAGTGTCTCAGTAATCACGAGCGAATTAGACCATGTTAACGCCCCCAGCACTCAGCTTGTATGTACACATCCCGTGGTGTGTGCAAAAGTGCCCGTATTGCGACTTTAACTCTCACGCGCTCAAAACCGAGATTCCAGAAGAAGAGTACATCAGTGCCCTTTTAGAAGATTTGGATACCGACATTGAGAAATACCGACTTAACGAAGCGCCACGTCCACTGCATTCAATCTTCATTGGTGGTGGTACGCCGAGTTTGATTTCGGCAGAAGGTATCGAGCGTCTACTTAAGGGCATTGAAGCGCGTATTCCGTTCAAGCCTGAAATCGAAATTACCATGGAAGCGAACCCAGGCACCATCGAAGCAGAGCGTTTTGTTGGCTACCGTAAAGCCGGGGTAACGCGTATCTCTATCGGCGTGCAAAGCTTTGAGCAGCAGAAGCTTGAGCGTTTGGGGCGCATTCACGGCCAAGACGAAGCCGTCAATGCTGCTAAGCTGGCGCACCAAATCGGTTTGAACAGCTTTAACCTCGATCTCATGCACGGCTTACCTGATCAAAGCATCGAACAAGCCTTGGCAGATTTGGACAAAGCGATTGAGTTGGCACCGCCGCACTTGTCTTGGTATCAGCTGACCATCGAACCAAACACCATGTTTTACTACAAGCCACCAACGCTACCTGACGATGATGACTTGTGGGATATTTTCGAGCTCGGACACCAAAAACTTGCAGCTGCGGGTTATGTGCAGTATGAAATCTCCGGTTACAGTAAGCCGGGCTATCAGTGTCAGCACAACCTCAACTACTGGCGCTTTGGTGATTACCTTGGTATCGGTTGTGGCTCTCATGGCAAACTCAGTTTTACCGACGGACGTATTATTCGAACGACAAAGGTAAAACACCCGCGAGGCTATTTAGCGGCTTATCAAAATATGGTCAAACCTTATCTGCATACAGAACATGTCGTCCTGGATGAAGATCGTCCATTCGAGTTCTTTATGAACCGATTCCGCTTAATCGAAGCCTGTCCGAAGCAAGATTATGTAGACACTACGGGCTTACCGCTCAGTACGATTCAAGAAACCATCAACTGGGCGATAGAAATGGGCTACCTGAGTGAAACGCCTACCCACTGGCAAATTACTGAAAAAGGGAAGCTCTTCCTTAATGATTTGCTCGAAGCCTTTATGGCCGAAGAAAGCGAAGAGTAACGCAACCCCAAAACAAAAAAAGCCTCTCAATTGAGAGGCTTTTTATTTAGAAACTGTGCCGTCCTAAATAAGGTTGACACATTTCCAACATTAGAAAATTGAACGGCCAATTCGCTCTGAGAGCAGCTCAAGCGCCTTAGTACCCGCAAGCGAGTTACCTGAAGGATCAAGCTCTGGAGACCATACTGAAATGGTCATTTCACCAGGTACTACCGCGATAATGCCACCACCAACACCAGACTTACCAGGCATTCCAACGCGATAAGCAAACTCGCCCGCGCCATCATACAAGCCACACGTTGCTAACAGTGCATTAAGTTGTTTGGTTTGCACAGGAGAAACTACAGGCTTACCCGTTTGTACCGATGTGCCCTTGTTTGCTAAATAGCTAAACGTTTTAGCCAAATCGACGCAACTCATCTTCAGCGCACAAGCGTGGAAGTAGTTTTGTAGTACTGGAATCACTTCATTTTCGAAGTTGCCAAACGAACGCATGAGATATGCAATCGCCGCATTACGATCACCATGCATCATTTCGGATGCCGCAACGACTTTGTCATACACAATATGGGTATCACCAGAAAGCTGACGCACAAATTCCAACAGGCGCTGACGAGGTGCAGATAAGCGAGTTTGTAACAAATCTGCCACTACTATCGCTCCAGCATTTATAAATGGATTACGAGGAATACCTTGCTCCATTTCTAGCTGGATTAGCGAATTAAATGCCTGCCCCGAAGGCTCTTTTCCCACTCGAGACCAAATTTCTTCTTGCTTGTACAAGCACATCGCTAACGTCAAGCTCAATGCTTTTGAAATAGATTGGATAGAGAAAGGTTCATCGGCATCACCCGCCTTAATAACCTCACCTTCGTTGGTGTATACCGCAATACCTAACTTGTTGCTGGGTACTTTTGCCAGAGCAGGAATATAATCAGCCACTTTACCTTGGCCGATTAAAGGGCGTACTTCCGCCAAAATATCTGTCAAAATTTCCACTGTCGGTTTCATTCTCTACCTTCTATTTACAAGAGAACTCGTTGAGCTCAGAGGTAAAAAAAGCCAACGTGTCGTTGGCTTTTCCATAGGGTTCGTTCGACTCAAGTCGATTATGGTTTTACTGCCACAATAATATTGCGGTTGATAGATTGATCAACACGGTGAAGATAACCGATGTAAGGCTCTTCTGAAAGTACCTTCCAACCTTGCTCTTCAAATAATGCCGCGACATCTTTCCATTTCAATGTGAATTCATTGAAAGACAACACCACTGAACCTTGCTTTTTCAATACCACTTTCCATGCAGGCAGAGCCTCTTTTAAAAGCTCTAGTGGACTACGGTTCAGTTTGCTGTCCTTGGCATTTTTGCTGCCGTGCTGCACGCCATAAGGCAGATCAGACACCATCACATCAACTGAGTTCTTTTTCACGACTTGATCAGCGATACGAGTATCAGCCGAATACAGCTTCATAAACTGAAGATTGCCTTGGTTGTAATCTTCTTTATTTGCTGCAGCTTCAACCACGAAACCATCCGCCACTTTCTTGCCACCCGCAGTGCGCTTTTCTTTGCTCACTTTGTGCTTAAAGCGGCCATTCTTCATGAACTTAACAATAAAGGTCTGGATCTCTTGCACCCACTTGGCGTTGATCTCAACCCCTACCACGTTCAAACCGTGGATCAAGCCTTCAAATAAGGTTGTACCTTTACCACACATTGGATCCATTAAGGTCAGTTGTTCACTTCCCGTATTGGACGCACTAATGCCGATATTCACCATCAAACGGGTAAACTGCTCGTTTGTTTTCCCGGTGTAGCGCAAAATCTGGCTCATACTTTCCGGGAAAGTGTTAAATACGGGCGCTTGAACTGGTCGAAGTAAACCATCTTCGCGCACTTCAAATAGCGCATAGTAAATCGAAGAGGCTGCGATTCTTCGCGCCTGCTCATCGGTTAGCGCTTCCTGACAAGAAAACACCAACGCAGCAGGTAAGCCAACGTCTTTACTACCAATTTCTGTCACATCCACGCCTTGTGAAGCTAAAATTGCTTTTAGCTCAGAACAGGCAATGGTCATTGCGCTATCAAAGTAAATTCGGTTATGACCCGGATTCGCTAATATCGCGTAATGGTACATCCCATGAACTCCTCTGGTTACGCAATACGCTTATATTTGATATCCCAAACACCGTGACCAAGACGGTGACCACGAGCTTCAAACTTCGTTAGCGGGCGATCGTCTGGACGAGGAACGAAATCACCATCTTTAGCAATGTTTTCGAAACCAGGCGCTTGGTTCATCACTTCAATCATGTGCTCTGCGTAGTTTTCCCAGTCGGTCGCCATGTGGAAAATACCTTCATTAGGGATAAGCTTCTCACGCACCATTTCCGCAAAACCTAATTGAACAATACGACGCTTGTGGTGACGCTTCTTATGCCAAGGGTCTGGGAAGAACAATTGCAGTGTCGATAAGCTGCCATTTGGGATCATGTGTTCGAATACTTCTACCGCATCGTGACACATTACACGCAGGTTAGTAATTCCCGCTTCGCGAGCATCGGCAAGACAAGCACCCACGCCTGGGCTATGAACTTCGATACCGATGAAGTTTTTCTCTGGCGCGTTCTTTGCCATTTCAACCAATGAAGCACCCATACCAAAACCGATCTCAAGCACTACTGGGTTATCGTTGCCAAACACCTCTTTCCAATCGAGAAGTTCAGCTTTGAAGTCAATACCCATCGTAGGCCAGCATTCATTCATCGCGCTCTCTTGACCTTTAGTCAAACGCCCTTCACGGCGTACAAAGCTGCGGATTTTGCGGATCAGCTTTCCGTCTTCGTTGTATTCGTTAGTGGTTACTTCACTCATTGATTTTGCCTGCACATTGATTAATCAAAGCGGGGATTATCCAAAGAATTTACTTAGGTGCAAGTATTTGTTGAGCTCTTGGTCTATGGCAATCCAAAAGCAACGAAACACCTCTTTATATCCCTACTGTTTATCCGTTGTACTTCTTGCCCATTATGTGGTGCAATTTTGCACCTAACCAATAATAGAATACAGAGCAAGTCGTGACACCTTTCGCCAGTGCCATCCTAGAATGGTATGACGCATATGGAAGAAAAGATCTTCCGTGGCAACAAAATAAGACCGCATACAGTGTCTGGTTGTCTGAAATTATGCTTCAGCAAACTCAGGTCACTACGGTTATTCCGTATTACCAACGTTTCTTGGAGCGCTTTCCAACCGTAATCGATCTTGCCAATGCTGAGCAAGATGAAGTCCTACACCTTTGGACTGGCTTAGGGTATTACGCCCGAGCCCGTAACCTTCACAAAGCAGCACAAGAGGTCGCCTCTACATACAATGGTGAGTTTCCTCTTGATATAGAGAAAATGAACGCCCTACCGGGGATTGGTCGCTCTACTGCTGCCGCCATTTTATCGTCTGTGTATAAACAACCACACGCGATTCTTGATGGTAACGTGAAGCGCACCCTATCCCGCTGTTTCGCAGTTGCAGGATGGCCAGGACAAAAAAAGGTTGAAAACCAGCTGTGGGAAATTGCCGAAACGCATACCCCACAAACGGATGTAGATAAGTATAACCAGGCAATGATGGACATGGGCGCAATGGTCTGCACTCGCAGCAAACCCAAATGTAGCCTCTGCCCTGTTGCTGACCTGTGTGTGGCAAAACAACAAGGTAATGTGCTCGACTACCCGGGCAAAAAACCGAAGAAAGATAAACCAATCAAGCAAACTCGTTTCGTGATGCTTCACCACAACACCGAAAATGGTCATGAGGTGTGGTTGGAGCAAAGACCACAAACAGGCATTTGGGGTGGCTTATTCTGCTTCCCACAAACCGAACATGTGGATGCAGAAAGCGACATTGAATTGCTACTGGATCAACGCGGCATTCAAGCCAGCAATATCAAACAGAAGCAAACACTGATTACCTTTCGTCATACATTCAGCCATTACCACCTAGATATCACGCCAATTTTGATTGATTTATCAAAGCAACCGGACGTGATAATGGAAGGCAACAAAGGTCTTTGGTATAACTTATCTAAACCTGAAGAAGTCGGTTTAGCCGCGCCAGTAAAACTATTGCTGGAAACGCTACCCCACGAACTTCGTTAATTGAATACAAGGAGTCATTATGAGCCGCACTGTATTTTGTGCTCGACTAAAGAAAGAAGGCGAAGGTCTAGACTTTCAACTTTACCCTGGTGAACTAGGTAAACGCATTTTCGACAACATCTCGAAAGAAGCGTGGGCTCAGTGGCAACACAAACAAACCATGTTGATCAACGAGAAGAAACTCAACATGATGGATCCAGAACACCGCAAACTGATCGAAACAGAAATGGTAAATTTCCTCTTTGAAGGAAAAGACGTTCATATCGAAGGTTACACACCGCCGAGCGAATAAAGTCGCTTGAGTTAAACAATGACATCACAACCATTTGTGGTGTCATTTTTCTATTACCTTCAATAACTCTGATACTTATGAAAAAAATTGTCTTTATTGCTGCCGCACTTTTAATGGCAGGCTGTAGCCGTGAATTCGTCGAAAAGATTTATGACGTCAACTACGAGCCAACAAACCGTTTTGCCAATAACTTAGCTGAGCTACCAGGACAATTTGAAAAAGATACTGCGGCGCTAGATGCCTTAATCAATAGCTTTTCAGGCAATATTCAAAAGCGCTGGGGTAAAAAAGAAATCAAGTACGCAGGCAAGAGTAATTACGTTAAGTACATCGATAACTACCTTAGCCGCGCCGAGGTCGACTTTCGCAAAGGCGTGATCACGATAGAGACCGTATCACCGACCGAGCCCCAAAAACACCTAAAAGACGCGATTGTCACCACCTTATTAACACCAGACGATCCCGCTCACGTCGACTTATTCTCCTCTAAAGGTATCACGTTAGAGGGGCAACCATTCCTGTATAAACAAGTTGTCGACCAAGACAATAAGCCAATTCAATGGTCTTGGCGGGCAAACCGATTTGCGGAATACCTCATCGCAAATAAAATAAAAACCAAAAATGTAGATTTCAAGAAAGCGTATTACGTCGAAATTCCCATGGTTGAAGACCACTTTTCAACTCGCAGCTACCAATACGCCGATATCGTGCGTCGAGCTTCCAAGAAATACGACATTCCAGAAGACTTGATATACGCCATTATTAAAACCGAGAGCAGTTTCAACCCATACGCGGTAAGTTGGGCAAATGCATATGGCCTAATGCAAGTTGTACCTAAAACAGCGGGACGAGATGTGTTCAAACTCGTGAAAAAGCGCTCGGGCCAACCAAGCCCTGAATATTTGTTTAATCCAGAAAACAACATAGATACTGGTACTGCGTATTTCTATATCTTAAAAAATCGTTATTTAAGAGAAGTCCGCCACCCTACCTCTCTCGAGTACAGCATGATTTCAGCTTACAATGGCGGTACTGGAGGAGTTTTAAACACATTTCATCGCAGTGATCGCAAACGCGCAATGCAAGATCTTAATTCATTGCAACCCAACCAAGTTTATTGGGCGTTAACCAAGAAACACCCGAACGCAGAAGCGCGTCGCTACCTAGAAAAAGTTACAAATTTCAAAAAGGAATTTAACTCGAAGCAAACTTTGTAGTGACAGTTGAATAAAAAGCGTTCGAACAACCACTTTTTTGAAATTATTTAAAAAAAGTGGTTGACGCAACGCGGGAAAATCCGTTTAATAGCGCTCCGTTGCCCGGATAGCTCAGTCGGTAGAGCAGAGGATTGAAAATCCTCGTGTCGGTGGTTCGATTCCGCCTCCGGGCACCACAATTTGATTTGTTGGTGTCTTAACGAAATGTTATAACACGGACAAAAGCACAAAGAATAAAGTGTGCCGACTTAGCTCAGTAGGTAGAGCAACTGACTTGTAATCAGTAGGTCACCAGTTCGATTCCGGTAGTCGGC
>NZ_JAWOWE010000005.1:87431-404373 GCF_033340275.1 Vibrio sp. 1402 | reverse complement strand
CTTTAAAATACAAAACGCCCGATGAAGTACATCGAGCGTTTTAGTTAAAAAGTGTCAACCCATATCAGGACGGGTCATTATTTCTTTCTGCGAGTATAAATTCGAGATTTGGCTTTACTTGGCTCTGGCTTGTTTTTCGCCAGCTTTAGTACCGCTTTTTGCAAAATCTGGTTGTTTGGGTAAGTGATCAAGTTTCCGTTGTCGTGCTTAATTAACACGTGAAACATACTGATTTCTTGAATCTCACCGCAGATGTCTTCATCTTTGTCTACGACTTTAATTCGGTCACCCACTCGGTACGGGAAGACAAAAAAGATCAAAAAGCTGGCAGTGATGTTGCTCAGAATTGACCACTGCGCAATAAACGCCACACCTAATACGGCAAAAATGGACGATAGGAACAAAGACACATCGCCATAGCCAATACCTGTGATAATGGCAAAAATAGAGGCGGTCAAAAATAGCAGCGCGACATTGAAACAGCGCTGAATAAAACTCAAACGAGCCTTTTTTACACCTTTCGCTGTTGCCAAATTTAGGATGGCTCTATTTACAATCCTCTTCAGGATGCGATACGCGATCAGGACAAAAATGCCCATCAATAGTTTGTAACCGAGGGAGCCCGTAGTGAAATACTGGCTCACTTGCTCTAATTGGATCCAATCATTCATTTCTTCATCTCGACGATATCTAGAAAGCGGCTTTTATAGCTGATTTTTTGCTGTAAGTAATCACAATTTTTCTTTACACCATTTGTCTCTGTGTTGAGGTTCCACAGAGTGCTATATAAGTTAATCAAAGACTTAGTGAGTATTACAAACTCTTTGGCTTTATTACTTATATTCAACCAAAGCTGACGTGATTTTGAAAAGAGCAATCTTTGAGCTGTATCCCATATCCGACATTCTATGACGCTAGTTCCTTATAAACGAGCTGAATATGACTTTTGTCCTGATAACCTAAGGTGTATTAATTGAAATAGCTTTTAGGGCGTTGAAAAATGGAAGAAGATGAAAAGGCGATTATGATTTTATTCGTGATTGTTGGCCTTGTACTCGTTTGGGTCGCGCTTGAAGAACTTAATTATCTCGGGCTCCCAATAAAATAAGCCCCGTTAAACACAAGTTAAACGGGGCCCTTGTTTTTTATCAATGTGAATTCAGGCTAGCTAACCGCACGCACTTTGCCTTGTTTCAAATCGTTCAGCACTTGCGCTTTAGGGCCATCTGCGATGATGCTGCCTTTCTCCATCACAATTACGCGATCAACGATGTCGAGCATAGACGTTTTATGCGTAATCAGAATCAGCGTTTCACTAGGTTTCAACTGTGCTAATTGATGTTTAATGTGCATCTCTGAGCGATTATCCATCGCACTGGTTGGTTCATCCATGAGTAGAACAGGAGGACGACCCAAAAATGCACGAGCGATCGTGACTGCTTGACGTTGACCACCCGAAAGCATTGCACCGCCTTCACCAACTTGGCGTTCTAAGCCCGCTGGGTCAGATTGCGTAAACGCAGTAACACCGGCACGATTCGCTGCGTCTAGTACGTCACGGTCATCGGTTAATGGGCGACCTAGCGTAATGTTGTCGCGGATAGAACCAAAGAACAGATTCGAATCTTGCGGCACACAACCAATATTACGGCGAATGTCGACATGATGCAGTTGTGCGATGTCGGTATCATCAATGCGAACATGACCTTCCGTCGGCTGATACAAGCCCATGATGAGACGCTCTAACGTGGTTTTACCCGAACCGATACGGCCTATGATCGCTACTTTTTCGCCTGGGTTAATGGTCAAGCTCAAATCTCGAATCGACGCCACCGGTGAATCTGGGTAGTGGAAGGTCACGCGTTCAAGTTCAATTTTGCCTTGTACTATTGGACGGTGAATGTAACGTTTACCTTCTTCTTGTTCATCCGGCATTTCCATGACTTGATTGATAATTGTCATAGAAGACTTCGCTTGGTTGTAGCGCGTAGAGAGTAAGGATAACTGAACCAAAGGACCAATCGCGCGGCCGCTAAGCATGGTTGCGGCAATCAAACCACCCATGGTTAAGTCGCCCTCTGCAATCAAGTAAACGCCTAGGATGATCATCCCTACGTTACTACTTTGCTGCACAAAACCTGCTGCGTTTTGAATGCTATCCGTAATTCGGCGGCTTTTTATATTCCAGTTCGCCATGTGCGCAACTGCCTCTTCCCAGCGGTATTGGAATTGGCTTTGCGCACTGAGCATTTTTACGGTTTCTAACCCAGCCAAGCTCTCTATCAAATTGGCATATTTTTGCGATGCTAGGCGTGAACCCTCCTCAATGGAGCGGCGCAGCGGCCCTTGTATCAGTAGCGAGTGAATAATCAAAATGACCACGCCCACCATCGGTACATACACAAGATCGCCAGCCATTAGCCATATAATCACTAAGAACAAAATGGCAAAAGGCAAATCAATGAGAGCACTGACGGTCGCTGAAGTAAAAAACTCTCGAATAGATTCGAATTCTTGTAAATGGCGAGCGAAGGCACCGACCGAAGGCGGCTTCGATTCCATTCTAATCCCCATCACTTTGCTGAACAGTTTGGATGAAATCAGAATGTCAGACTTCTTGCCCGCCACATCAATGAAGTAATTTCTCAGCGACTTGAGAATGAAGTCGAACAGGAACACGACAAAGATGCCGCTTGCTAGTACCCATAGGGTTTCAAACGCAAGATTCGGAACCACTTTGTCGTACACCAAGCGAGTGAATAGCGGAGCGGCAACCGCAAAGAGGTTGATGAGAAGTGATGCGATTAAAACATCACGGTAGATGCGTTTTGACTGCCACAAGGTTGACCAGAACCAGTGGCCTTCGTTGGTTTTGAGCACTTCGGGAGAACGCTCATCGAAACGGAATTGCTTTTTAACTAAAAAGTACCGACCAGTGTATTGCTCAAGTAGGTCTTCTAATGGAATAGAGATCGGCACCATTCCACTTTCTAGGGTGGTGACTTCGGCCTCGCGTTTCTCCATATTGATGCTGTTGAGAACGCAAGAGTCACCGCCTTTAAGAACTAAGATTGCCGGCAGAATTAGGCTAGAGATGCTCTCCAGCTCTGCGCGGTTTTCCTTGGCAACCAATCCGGCCCTTTCCGCTGCTCTTGGTAGCAAAAATGGGGTCAGTTTACCGTCAGATAGCGGTAGTCCGTTGACTAGCGCTTCTGGCGAGTTAGCTAACCCATAGTAACGGCTAACGTAGATGAGCGAATTCAGTAAAGGGTCTTTCATCGTTGATAAACCTTTTTATTCCTTGTCGACGATGAATCCTTGGAATACCTCAACAAAATGTTCAGTGAGGAAGTCCAACTGGATTTGAGTTTCGATACGCGATGCGATAGTCGTAATACCAAGGTTGTGGGCAGTACGAGAGATCGACGTTAGCGTGAATTTCTGTTTTTCGTCGTGCAAGTTGTGTGTGAATAGGTAATCGAGCTTCACATAGTTCGGGCGGAACTCTTGGATGTATTCCAAAGATTGGAAGTTACGTCCGTAGTTATCTACGCCGAACTCAGCACCTGATTGGCGAATGGCATTACATAACAGTGCTGTGTGGTGAGGCTGATCGATAAAGCATTCCTCTGGAATTTCAAAGTGTAGCTTAGAGGCCACTTTGGCGTGTTTTTCCAGCATGCTAGTTGTCCAGCGAATAAACGATGGTTGAGACAAGCTGCTTTGCGCGATGTTAATCGCGACTGGGTCATTAAGTTCACCACTTTCTAGCATCTTAATCATTGATTCAATGACATACTGGTCAAAGATGTTGGTGGCGTCTAACTGTTCTAGTGCGAATAGGTATTGATTCGCACGATACGTTTCACCATCTTTTTCGATGCTTGAAAATACTTCGTTGTGGAATACTTTACCCCATGTGTTTTTCGCAGCTTGGAAACGGAATTTAACCCAATCACTATGAATGGCTTCTTCAACCAACGCTTTCCATTGCTGTTTACCCATCAAACTAGAAGGTGTATCACTGCCAATGAAGCCGTATGGCTTGTCTGGTTGCGCTTTGGCTTTCGATAGTGCGTTGTCCACCATCGAGAGGATTTCAGAGCGCGTTTTCTGATCTTTGCTGTGTGCAACCCCTAGTGACGCTTTAGGTTTTGCTAAGCCTGTTGGGTCAGTATTTAGGCCGTTCACACAATTGACGATGCTGTCCGATAAAATGCGTAACTCGCTCTCATCCATATGAGGGAAAAGCAAGCCGAACTCATCACTAGACAAGCGAGCAATAGTGGCACCCGGTACATCAATGGTGTTTTTCAAACGTTGAGACAGTTCTTTAACGTGGGCATCTGCGCGTTGGTAATCTTTGGTCTCGTAAATGTCCCCAATGTATTCAGCATGGAGTAGCGCGATACCCCCTTGCGTTTGCTCTGCAAGCCATTGGTCGATTTGGTTGATGTAGAATGAGCGGTTACCCAATTTAGATATAGGATCGAGGTAAGCCTGAGCACGCAGACGTTGCGCCTCTTTGGCTTGCTCTTTGAATGATAGCTCGATTTGAGCAGACATCATGTTAATGCCATCTACCACCGCGATAAGATCTTTGGTTCTTGGACGAGCAAGCGGTTCACCAAATTGGTTATTCGCGATTTCATGCATTTTATTTACGATGGCCGTTAATGGTTTTAGCGAGCGACGTAGGATGTATGAAATTGCCACTAAACCAGCTAGAAAAATAACACTGAATACAGACAGCAAGCCAATAAAACCTTGCCAGAGCTGCTCGTAAGCTGCGCCTGGGTGGCTAATGATTTCTACTTCGGCGAGCTGCATCCAACCACTGGTCACAACACGCTTATCGTGAATCGCTTTAAATAGATTCATGTCGATAAACCATTGTGGCACCGTACTTGGTTTAACTGGGTAAGTACGCACGATCTGGTAGTCAGAATCTAATGCTGTAAGACGAACAACGGAGTAGGTGCTGCCGTCAAACAGAGCATTAATCACGGACTCAACCGCGACTTTATCTTTGTCCTTTAGGTAAGGAGCCAGTGCCAAACCTACGGTGTTAATAGTGTTGTTGACCTCTGAACGTTGCTGTTGCTCCAAGCTGTCTCGAGTCGTGTTGAATTGGATTACGAATACTGATGCCAACAAGAGTATAAAGACCGTAACCATCCCCACCACAAGCTTCTTATATAGGGTCATGTTTCTCACTCGTCATAGTTAATTTTAGGTTTATTTAACTGCAACTTACGTTCGCGCGAGCGTAAGTCATTCCAAAGGCTCAACCGTGATGCTTTCCCTGCCAGCTCTCCAGTGCTAGCAGATGACTTCATCAACCACAGGTTTGTACCATTAAAACTGTATATCGGTAGCAAGTCGCTACGCTTAGAGGCTCGGACAATGTCAGGATTGATATTATCGAGAATGAGCGGCTCAGAACTTGGGGTAGGGTAGTAAGCTAATACCATGTGAAACTGATTCAGTTCGATGGCTTTTACGTATATTAACCGCATCTTTGAATCTGGTATTCCTAGCTCGAGTAAAGAGAAGTACTTAGCAATAGTGAAATCTTCACAGTCTCCTGCGTTACTCCCTAAAAATTCGAGTGGCGTAGCCCAATAATCTGTCTTTCCCCACAGTTTTATGTCGTCAACGAAATACAGCTGATTAAAAAAGTCGTTAACGCCAGCGAGCTGTTCATGAGTCTCTAATTGTTTAAATAAGTCGAGGTTCTTTCGCCATGTATTTACGCGCAATCCCGCACGTTCGCCGTACACCGCTGTGACCGTATTGACCCATCGTTGTTCTTTACTGTTCAGCGCACCAAGTTGGAACGACAAACAACTTAAGCTGATTAATAATGTAACTTTACGCTGCAAATTGGATCGCATATTCGACTCGTATCACAAGTATACTCTTCTAGAGAGTTCGTCAGTGAGAAATAAGTGCTTTTTATTTAATCACTTATCGCTCAATACTCCCTATCGCGAGTATCTTAATGTGGTTTACTCCTTCAAGGCGTTCGTTTTGGCACTTAAAATCGGTTTAAGTAGATATTCCAAAACGGTTCGCTTCCCTGTGATGATATCGACCGATGCTGTCATTCCTGGAATGATTGGTAAATCTGCATCTTGACCAAAGTTTGTTTTTTCGGTGCGTACACGAACAATGTAGAAGCTGTTGCCTTCTTCATCTTGAGTGGTATCCGCGCTGATATGTTCCAACTCTCCCTCTAAACCGCCGTACTTTGTGAAGTCGTAAGCTGTAAATTTCACGATAGCATGAAGATCTGGGCGTAAAAATGCGATGTCTTTTGGCGCAATTTTCGCCTCTACCAATAGTGTGTCTTCTGTTGGTACGATCTCGACGATATCCATACCAGGTTGGATAACACCACCGACAGTATTGATGTTCAGTGTTTTGATTTTGCCTGTTACTGGCGAATTCACAACCGTTCGGTTTACTCTATCTTCCAAGCCCACCGCTGATTCAACCAAGGCAGATAACTGGTCTTGGGCGCTGTTGAGTTTCTCTTGCTGTTCAGAGCGGAATTTGAGTGCAACATCAATACGGTTGAGCATGGATTCTCGAATTGCTGATTGCAATACGGGAATTTTGAGCTCACTGGACGTCATTTCACGACGGGTATCGTTGACTTGGCGCTGTAATTTGAGCAGTTCAATACGAGGAACAACGCCTTCGTCTGCCAAAGGTTTGGTGATATCGAGTTCTTTTTTCGCGTATTGGTAGCTTTGACGCAAGTTCCTTACTCGCGCTTGGATCTCTACCAAGTCCTGCTGCTTTTGCTGCACTTGTTGGTCAATAACAGAAAGTTGGTTGCGCAAATTATCTAGATCTTCGCGATATTCTGCTTTTTGACGCTGTGTGAGTTGAGGTCGAGTCTCTTCCAAGGTTGGTGGGAAGGTCAGTTTACCGTAATCAAGTAGTACACTTTGACGCCAGTTTTCCGTTTCAAAATCACGATTAACGGCAACACTGTTAATAGAAGCGGATAGTTGCAGCACAGATGCGGTAAGGTTGGCAACTTGTTGCTCACGTTCACGAAAATCTGAGCGAAAGCGGGTGTCATCAATAAGCAGTAACTGTTGGCCTTTTTCAACCAACTGACCTTCTTTGACCAAGATTTCTTTGACTAAGCCACCTTCTAAGTTTTGGACTACTTGTATCTGTGAGGAGGGAATCACTTTGCCTTGACCAACCGTGACTTTGTCGATTTCAGCCCAAGATGCCCAACCTATTGCTGCAATGAAAAATAGCACCATAACCCAGAGCATAAAACGCGCGCTGTTGGGGGTATTGAGGAGCAATGCTGCAGTTTTGTCATCAACAAAATCCAACTCTTCATCGTTGAGTTTGTTGTAGTTATCTCGGCTCATCACAGTCCCTGCTTATATAATTACGGATTATCTTTTTGATCTTATTATTATTAACCGATCATGTCAGCATGCTCGGCTAATAAAATATGAGAAGAGGGTTATTCTCTCTTCAAATGAGCTTTCTTACACTTTCTAAATCAAACAAAAGCATAATTAGCGCCGGAGTATAGCTATTACGCCTTGAACTTGGCTTTATCCAACTGATGTTTTTTTAGTTTGTCGTACAAGGTTTTGCGTGATACCTGTAATTCTAGTTGAACCTCTTTGAGTCTGCCGCGATGTCTTTGCAATGCATCGAATAACAAGCAATATTCAAAGTATTCTGTGCGCTGAGTCATACTCTGAATTTCAAGACTTTTCTCACTGTTCCAATCTTCCATTCTAAAAGTATCTGGCTTGAGGGCACGAAGTTCAGCAAATTGGCGTAGCTGCTTAACGTTTTCTGGCCATTCGAGACTGGTGAGGTGTTTGACCTCTTCTAGGCTGATATGTGGCGGCTGTAACTGATATCGACTCGCTGTGTGGCGCACAAAATGCTTGTATAAAGGCCCTATATCTTCCTTTCTTTCATCGAGCGTCGGTAAGTGAATTAGAGTCGCCAGGGATTTTAGAGGTGGCTCGGCTTGGGTGGTCGCGCCAAAAACACGTTCAAGTTTTGGGTGCTTGAACAAGTATTCCCATTGCTCAAATGATACATGCTCTGCGCTATGTAAGTACAAACTGCAGTGGCGTTTTCCTTCACTTAAGCGGTGTATGGCTTTGTCGAGCGCTTCTAATGAAAGCTCATAGAGGTCTTCACCAGAAGCGGCGATTAGCTCACTATCTGGTGTTGCATGTATGTCGTGGGCAAATTGTGCAGCGAGTCGCCGACCCGTACCATCTTGACCTACAAAAATGAGCGGCTGGCTTGTAGGCGCACTGATCAAGGCGCGACGAATGCTCACCATGGCCTTACTGTGACCAATCATTTTCGGACCAACATGAGTTTGCATGTCGAGCTCTTTCTTAAGCCAGATGTTTTCTTGCAACAAGTTCAGTTTATCGCTGGCATTGTTGAGCGATTTCATGAGCTGTTCCGTTGAAAACGGTTTTTCTAGAAAGTCGTACGCGCCGCTTTTCATCGCATCTACCGCGGTTTTCACATCTCCATGTCCAGTAAGTACGATGAATTGAAAGTGATCGTTTTTGCTTCGCAAAGTTCGCATAAACTCCAAGCCATCCATCACGGGCATATGGATATCGGTAATGATAATCGCAGGTGTATTTGAGTCGATTACGCGTAAGGCTTCTACTGCGTTTGGTAAGCAGGTGACGTCTATCCCTTCAATCAGCAGGGCTTGAGACACGGCATCACGAATGTGTGGTTCGTCATCAACAAAGAAAACTGGGTTATTCATGGTCGTTTTCCACTTCTGGGGTACGTTTATTCTGATTGACTATTGGTAGCGTCACGATAAAGGTCATCCCTCCTGCTTGTTGTTCTGTGTTCTGATGTTTATAGGCACAGAGGGAGCCGTGATAGCTCTCTATAATCCGCTTGGAGATTGTTAAACCTAATCCAAGACCCTCCGGCTTAGTCGTAAAAAATGGGTCGAACACTTTTGCTAGGGCTTCGTCTGACATCCCTGGCCCGTTATCGGAAACAAGAATGTCGCAACTGTCATCATGACACTGAACAGCAATGGATATTTGCGGATCGATACAGTGGTTTTCCATCGCTTGTGCCGCGTTGTGGAAGAGATTGATCAGCACTTGTTCTAATTCAACGCTGTGAATGGCCAGCTTCACATCATAGTCGATGGCCGGAACTTTTAGTGTTACTCCTTGCTTAATAAGCTTGTTGCTCAAAATGCTGGTGGCAGTATGTACCGCGTCGTGCAGTACTGAGATTTCATTGTGTGAATCGTGCGTGGCTTTCCGAGTAAAGACTTTTAAGCGGGCAATGACTTCCGAAATGGTGTCATTGAGTGTCAGCATTTTGCCCAAATTGTCAGCGACCATTGGGTATTTTTCCATTGCCAACAAACGCTGCGAGTTTTCGGTATAGGTTCTTAGTGCGGAGAGTGGCTGATTTATCTCATGATTAATACTGGCTGATAGCTCGCCCAACAGTGCCAATTTCGCGGCTTGCGTCAGTTCTTGTTGTGTTTGTTTAAGCTCTTGTTGGCTTTGCTCATATTGGCGGATGGTCTGTTGTAGTTTTTGGTTGGCTTCACTCAGAACTAGTGTCCGTTGCACTACTTTTTCTTCTAGGCTCACATTGAGATGGGCAAGGCGTGCTTTGTTAACTAGGGTTTGGAACCACGCTAACGCAATTAGAGCAATGAGCGCATATAAGATCAGGAAGACGATATCGGCCTGTAAAACGGCGGCAAGAACGCTGTTGTGGTTAATTAAGGCAACGACGCGAAACCCTTTATCCAATAAATGTGTTGCGTATGCGAGGTAATTCGGTGATAGAAGCAATTGATTGTCATCAAACTCCGTGACACCACTGTGTGCCGTTAACTCACCAAAATATTCGGGTAAGGTATCGCCATATTGACGCGTTTCGGTAAGTTCATTTATTGCACTCGATGACAGTGGGAAAAGTGCACGATAGCGCCAGTCTGGTAAATTGCTCATAAACACGACATTGTGTTTATCTGTAATGAGTACGTCAGTCGTGGTTTGCGAAAGGCGCTGTTCTAATTGCTCCAAATTCACTTTTACTGTGATCACGCCAACGACTTCCTCATTTACCCACAGCGGAGACGAGAAGAAGTACCCACGTTTATTCGAGCGCACGCCTAATCCAACGTATTGAGCGGGCTCACCGCGTCGCGCATTTTTAAAATAGGGGCGATAGCTAAAACTAGAGCCAACAAACGTATCTTCTTGCTGAAAGTTACTTGAGGCAATGACTAACCCGGTGCGGTCATGAACGTAAATAGTATCGGCCAAACTTTGCTTCAACCAATCTGATAACAGTAGGTTGAGCTCTTGAGAGGGCGTTCCGCGCTCTACTGCTTTGAGTAGTCTTGGGTCGTGACTTAATAGGTTTGGTATCTGTTCAAACTTTGCCAGTTCGTAGTCCACTTCTTGTGACACTTGCGCGGCTTGTCTCTCTAGCTTTTGTTGCCATTGATCATGTTGGTATTGAGTTGCGTAATGATGAGTAAGCGCAAGCCCTGAAATGCCGACGGCACACAGTAGCAGTAAAAAATGACGTAGGGCTTTGGGGTTGAGTAAGTTCACGATCGGCTCACTGGTTTTTTGTGTCATGGTATCAAATGACGCACTGTGATGCTGTGAGCGGCAACGATAACAAGCACAATGATGTCCTTGTATTTCCTCAGTATCGGGAGCACAATCGACAAAAACGAGTGAAGGAGTAAAGATGGAACTTGCTGATATTCGTCGTGAGTACACCAAAGGTGGGCTGCGTCGTAAAGATTTGAAAGCTGATCCTATTGATCAATTTAATCTGTGGCTAGAGCAAGCAGTTGAAGCGGGTTTAACGGACCCGACTGCGATGACAGTTGCAACGGTTGATGAAAATGGCATGCCGTTTCAACGCATTGTTCTATTGAAAAACGTCGACAAAGATGGTTTTGTGTTTTACACCAACCTAGGCAGTCGCAAGGCCCAGCAGCTAGAGCATAACAGCAATATTAGTTTGCACTTCCCTTGGCATCCGTTAGAGCGCCAAGTTCATATTACTGGTGTGGCTGAAAAGCTTACCGCCGTAGAGAATATGAAATACTTTACTTCTCGTCCTAAAGAGAGCCAGTTGGCCGCAATCGCGAGCAAACAAAGTAGCCGTATTTCTGCCAGAGGTGTGTTGGAAGGTAAGTTTTTAGAGCTAAAACAGAAGTTTGCTAAGGGTGAAATACCAGTACCAACCTTTTGGGGTGGCTTTCGCGTAAAACCAAAGAGCATCGAATTTTGGCAAGGTGGCGAACATCGCCTTCACGATCGTTTTCTTTTCTCCCAACATGATGGAAGTTGGGACATTGATCGTCTAGCGCCATAGGCTTATGGTCCCTCATGAATAAACAAACACCGCCGAATTGGGGCGGTGTTTTTGTAGGTAGAAGCGATGCGAATTATCGCTCTCCATTCAACACAACCGATAATTGATGCTTAAGCAGCGTTTTGGGTACAACAGAGCCGTAGCCTGCTTCCATTGCTTTATCTATTAGCTCGTTCTTGCTGTTCGCTGCAAACTTATTACGTAAGCGTGCGACGTGACCTTCAACGGTTTTTGTTGATATGCCCATGACCTGAGAGATAAATTGAGGCTTTTTGCCATAGAGCAAGAGGAAAAGCGTTTCTTGCTCGCGGCATGTGAGCTTCTCTGGTTTTGGTTGTAAGTCAGAAAAACGAAAGATGGATTGTTGATTTGGGTTGGTACTGATTGCACGACAAACCCAATACCCGACTTCAATCACGGCGGTGTCGGTGAGTTCCCTTCCGTAGAAAATGGTGCCTACGATGTCGCCTTTGTCATCTCGCCACGGTGTTTTAGTAAATATATGTGCTCGCCAGCGGCCATCTGGATAAGGGTGGATATCCAGAATTTTTAGTGACTCGCCAGTTTCGAGAACGTGTTTATCTTGGCGTTGAAATTCTTGCGCGCATTCAGTGGTTGGGCTGGCCATATCAAAATCAGTTTTACCCAAGCACTCCTCGGGCGACGTGTGCCCTAACAGTTCTGCGTATTCCTGGTTTACGTATAGGAATACCGAATCTTTATCTTTGCATCCCCAACAACCTGGTAGCTGTTTAAGGAGGGATTGTTCTATGGTATCGACTGAAATATTCACAAAAGGACTCACTACATACTGCTTTTACCAATACAGAGACGTCCGTGTTACATGGCTCGTATTGATGTTGCCAAGTAGGCAGTTACGTTGCTAGAACACGTTCGTTGATTGGCGCTCAATCCAATTAAATTCATGGTGTTCGATGTTTTCGTCAGGTAGTCATAGACAACGACGAAATGGAACGAAGAGTTTAATTGGGAAAATGGTCTGTTTCATTACAGATATGTGCGCTCACGGATGTCCGCCTAATGTTCGGCTTACAACTCGTATCGTCCTTGATCATGCTTCCTACAACTCAGTTGTAATGTGTTTGACTTTCATATCACTTGTGAGCGAAAGAGCAGCACCTAAGCATATGAGAGGGACAGTGAGACAAAAGCTATGATATCAGCTTATGCCATTGTTTTCATTGTTGAGAAGCGAAAAAAAAGCCAGCCTGAAGACGGGCTGGCAACACAAGATATAATCTTGTCGACGTGTAGAAGAGGTTCTAAATTACCTAGCGAGGGTCTGCTAAGTAAGTTAGAGGTATCAATGAGATACCGAGAGCTTTAGATCGTATGCATCTTAAAGCTCGATAACTAATGTATTGAATCAGAGGCATATTAGTAAGGGGGGAAATCCCTCTATGTTGAGCTTAAGAGTGGGTTTCGATCCGTTTCAGGGGCGACTTATCTAATATGGAGCACGGTGTTTTACAAAATAACAGATTGTTCGGTAATAAGGATCTTTACATTGATTGATTATGTATACGTAAGGTGTTGCCTATATATCCGTTTTTGTTAATAAAATTGGTTGCTCACTGACCGTAAATTAACCTCGCATGATCATCGTTCCGGAACTATGATCATGTAAATGAACTTGATCATGCTGGTTTGATCTTGTCGATTGAGTTGGGTAAAAGTTGCAACCCAACAAAGAAGGTATATGATGCGAAGACGTAAGCTGACCGTGTAAAGACGACTGTTTAAAATGAGTGATTCAGATAACCAAAAAATCCTTTCATATCAAGAGATTATACTGCCAAAGCCGGCGGAGCTGATCACACTTCCGTCTTATATGGATTGCCACGATCATTCTTATACGCAGATCGTGATTGGTTTAAAAGGGCAAGCCGAATTTGAAGTGCGCGGGCGAGGTAATCTTGTCGGCCCTGGTCAAGGTTGTGTGGTTACCGCATGCTCTGATCATGCTTTCGGTGGCGTCATCAATCAATCGGATATTTTGGTGCTGAATATGCCCAAACCGACAAATGATGATCCTGAAATGCTTCAAAAAATCAATAACCTGGAGAGAGACCATGTCTACTTCCAGTTAGATAGTCAAATTCAGAAGCTGATACAGATGTTGGTTCAGGAAATGCGAAACCATCCGGATGACCTGCTGTTAAGTCGTGCGTGTAACGACACTGTGATTGCGTTAATGCAGCGCCATATCTCGGCATTTGAGACCAGTCGAAAAGAGTCGCGCTTTGATTTGGAGGCGATTGATCGTTACATTGAGCAGCACCTGAGTCATAAGATTAGTGTGGCTCAATTGGCCGGGCGAGTGTTTCTTGGGGAAAGTCAGTTCCATTGCTTGTTTAAAGAGCAGATGGGGATTACACCTCATCAATATGTTCTCGGAAAGCGAATCGACATGGCTCGCGAATTAATCGAGCAAGGTCACCTTTCTTTAGGGCAAATTGCCGAGTTTACTGGCTTCTCAAGCCAGAGTACTTTTACTCATACTTTTACTCGCTTACAGGGAATATCACCTTCCCGTTATAAAAAACAAGTTGGATAACAACGCGTTTTTTTAGGTCAAATAATCATCAATTAGAATAAAGCCATGCACTATGCATGGTTTTTTTATGTTTTATTCACGTGATCTATCTCTCGTTTTTTTAAATTCTCTGTTCTTTGCAGTGGTTGATATGCCACTTGATCCTACATTTTCTCTTAGAACGAGCTCTTCACAAAAATCTTATTGATATTCTTGATATTTTGTTGTGAATGCAATGAAAAAATTAAAATTTACAACACAAAATATTACCTATTTGAATGTGACTATGTGGATGTTTTGTTATAAAAGCGAGTTTTTGGCAAAAATGTCGTAGTTTTTGACAAGTATTCTTATCGGCCTCAAAATACACTGCCAGCCATTGATAATCCTCGAAGCGGTTTTCGAGGAGTGAGATTGAGGAACACACATGTTTACAGCTACGAACGTGTTGACACCGGAATTTATCGGGCAGCCGCTTGATAAGTTGTGGTCACTGATCTCGCCATTATATATGGTGGACGAGTCTCAATGGCTAGAGCAACTATTGCCACTAGCGACGCCGACAGAGGATGAAAAATCGGCGATCACTACCCAAACGACCCACCTTATCGAAGCCATTCGTGCCGATAAGAAGTCAATCCAGATGATTGATGCTTTATTGCTGGAATACAGCTTAGATACTCAAGAAGGTATCTTGCTGATGTGTCTTGCAGAAGCATTAATGCGCATCCCAGATGCCGCGACAGCAGATTCTTTGATTAAAGATAAGTTGAGTGTCGCAGACTGGAAATCTCACCTGAAAAACTCTGACTCTGTGTTTGTTAACGCATCAACATGGGGCCTTATGCTAACAGGTAAAGTGGTTGGTCTTGGTGAGCAAGGCACCCAGAGCCCAGGTCAGGCTGTAAACCGTCTGGTAAATAAATTCTCTGAGCCCGTGATTCGTAAAGCCATGTATCAGGCAATGAAGATCATGGGTCACCAGTTTGTTCGTGGTCGTACGATCGAAGAAGCGCAGAAGAACGGTCGCCCAATGCGCGACAAAGGTTTCACCTACTCGTTTGATATGTTGGGTGAGGCGGCGTTAACTACAGCGGACGCGAACAAGTACTTCAAAGATTACCTAATGGCGATCGAAGCGGTGGGTCGCGAGACTTACGGTAGCGACACTAGTCCAGCGCCTTCGATTTCCATCAAGCTTTCTGCATTACACCCGCGCTACGAAGTCGCAAATGAAGAACGTGTAATGACAGAGTTGTATGACTCACTAATGCAGCTATTGAAACGTGCAATTGAAGTCGACGTTGCAATCACAATCGATGCAGAAGAAGCGGATCGCCTTGAGCTTTCCCTGAAGCTATTTGAGAAAGTGTACCGTAGCGATCTTGTGAAAGGTTGGGGCAAGTTTGGTTTGGTTATTCAAGCCTACTCAAAACGTGCGCTACCAGTCTTGGTGTGGCTAAATGCACTCGCAAAAGAGCAAGGTGACGTTATTCCTCTGCGTTTGGTTAAAGGCGCGTACTGGGACAGCGAAATCAAGTGGTCTCAACAAGCGGGTTATGCAAACTACCCAGTATACACTCGCAAAGAAGCGACGGACGTTGCATACCTAGCTTGTGCTCGTTTCCTACTTAGCGAAGGTGTTCGCGGTAATATCTACCCACAATTTGCAAGCCACAATGCTCACACAGTTACGGCAATTGCTGTCATGGCGGAGCACAAAGAATACGAGTTCCAGCGCCTGCATGGTATGGGTGATTCACTGTATAACCATGTTATGAAAATGTACGGTCAGCCAGTACGTATTTATGCTCCTGTCGGTAGCCATGCTGATCTTCTTCCGTACTTGGTTCGTCGTCTGCTTGAAAATGGTGCGAACAGCTCGTTTGTACACCGTCTAGTTGATGCGCGTTGTCCGATTTATGAGTTGACCCATCACCCTGTGGATGTGTTGACGGGTTTTGACACGCTACACAACGACAAAATTCCATTGCCTGCCGATATTTTCCCTGAGCGTAAGAACTCATATGGCGTCAACATTGACATCGACAGTGAAGCGAAGCCATTTGAAGCGCAGGTAGAAAGCTTCATGGACAATCAGTGGGTTGCAGGCCCGATGATCAATGGTGAGTGTTTTGCCGAAAGCATGATCAAGGAAAATGCGGCTGAGATCATCACCGCACCGTACGATCGCCGAATTGAAGTCGGCAAAGTGGCATTTGCAACACTTGATCATGTTTCCGCTGCAATTGATGCGGCGCAAACTGCTTTCTCTGATTGGAAAGGTGTTCCTGTTGAGCAAAAAGCGGCTTGTTTAGAAAAGCTTGCTGACTTAATGGAAGAAAATCTGGCTGAGCTGGTGGCGATTTGTCACAAAGAAGCGGGCAAGACGATTCACGATAGTATTGATGAAGTTCGTGAAGCAGTGGATTTCTGTCGTTATTACGCGAAACAAGCGCAAAACCTACAGCCATTTGAGCTAGAAGGTTTTGACGGTGTGAAACGCATTTCTAGCCGTGAAGGTCTTGGTGTGTTTGTGTGTATCAGCCCTTGGAACTTCCCGTTGGCTATCTTCCTTGGTCAGGTAACGGCAGCACTGATTGCAGGTAACACTGTGGTTGCAAAACCTGCTGAGCAAACAAGCTTAATTGCCGCTCGCGCTATTGAACTAATGCTTGATGCTGGCTTCCCTGCAGGTGTGATTCAGTTACTTACTGGTCGCGGCGCTGAGATTGGTCATGCACTGACTTCTCATGATGCTATTGCTGGTGTGGCATTCACTGGCTCAACGGCAACGGCGCAACGCATTAACGTCACGCTCGCGGAGCGCAGCGCGAAACCGGTTCCGTTTATTGCGGAAACAGGTGGTCAAAACGCAATGATTGTGGACAGTACTGCATTGCCAGAGCAGGTGGTGCGTGATGTGATTCGTTCGGCGTTTGCATCTGCTGGTCAGCGTTGTTCTGCCCTTCGTGTTCTATTTGTACAAGAAGATGTAGCAGACCGTATGATCAACCTGATTCAAGGTGCGATGAATGAACTGCATGTTGGTTTACCTTACCTACACAAAACAGATGTTGGTCCGGTTATCGACAGCAATGCAAAACAAAAACTCCTCGCTCACCTTGAGCAAATGAGCAAAACACAGACTAAAGTCGCTCAGCTACAGCTGGATGAGTCGTGCCAGCATGGTGACTTTGTCTCACCAAGTGCGTTTGAAATCTCGGGCATCGATGTGCTGAAAGAAGAACAATTTGGTCCAATCTTGCACATTGTTCGCTTTAAAGCGTCTGAATTACCGAACGTGGTTGCGCAGATCAACAAAACGGGTTTTGGATTGACGATGGGTATCCATAGCCGTAACGAAACCACGTACCGTTGGATTGAGAAACATGCTCGAGTAGGTAACTGCTACATCAACCGAGACCAAGTTGGCGCTGTGGTTGGTGTACAGCCGTTTGGTGGTCAAGGCTTGTCGGGTACTGGCCCGAAAGCTGGTGGTCCACACTACCTATTCCGCTTTACTCAACATCTTCTTGCTCAAGCAGAAAACGCATAAGGAGTCGCATTATGGTTCATCAGATCACCTATTTTAAAGATGCATTCTCTGCGTGGGAGCAGTGGAATCTGACTGATTTTGATTACAAATGCGAGCATGTTCTGGCATTTAAATCTGCACTAGAAGGGCAGCAGTCTACCGTTGCCAAGGTGGTTTCTTACCACTTGCAACAAGCATCAGCTCTTCTTGCAGAAACTCACCAGTTAGTTGGCCCTACAGGGGAAACTAACGAACTGTATGCCGCAGGACGCGGTGTGGCTTTGGTGATTTGTGAAAACAACATCGAGCCTGCTGATAATGCGTTATACAGTGCTTTTGCGATGATCACCTGTGCCTTAATTGCAGGCAACAGTGTGATCGTTTGCAGTGACAATGCAGAGCTAAACCAATTGGTTAAGCAAGCTGTAGCGTTGGCAAACTTCCCATCTAACTTAGTCCAGGTTGTTGCGTACGATGCGTCTGCCCCGTTGCTTGAGAGCGATGTACGTAGTGTGGGTTATGTTGGGCGTTCACAGATTGAGCATGCGCTCAATCTTCAACTAGCTAAGCGTGACGGTGCAATCGTCGGCTTAGTTTCTGAAACGGATTTAGAGTCACCGAAATTGGCTCATGATCCTCATCTCTCGTTGCGCTTCATTACTGAGCGCACTCGAACGATAAATATTACCGCGGTGGGTGGTAACGCAACTCTACTCGAGTTGGGGAACGAAACTCACTAACCTGACTTGTAATGCCAATCTGGAGTAACTGGACTGAGAGCCGGTCCAGATTGGTTTTTTATACTCTGATGTATTGCTGAGACGGTAAAATATCAGGGCAGGCAAGGAAGGAAATAATTATAACGAGGACTATCTAATGATAGAAAATAGCTTTGCTATCACGTCCACTTTTGTGGCGTATTTACTGATTATGGTTGCTATTGGCGTTTACGCGTATAAGAGGACTTCCAATTCATCTGACTACTTCCTAGGTGGCCGTAGCCTAGGTCCGTGGCCTGCTGCATTATCTGCAGGTGCTTCAGACATGAGTGGTTGGTTGCTGCTAGGCTTGCCTGGCTATGCGTACGCTGCGGGTATCGAGGCCTTCTGGTTAGCCGGCGGTCTACTTCTTGGTACATGGGCAAACTGGCTCATCAGTGCAAAACGCCTCCGTACCTACAGTATCCAAACTGACGCGCTAACGTTGCCAGAGTTCCTGTCACGTCGCTTCAACGATAAGTCGAAACTGATTCAGACAATCTCTGCGTTTTTCATTCTTCTATTTTTCCTTTTCTACACCAGCTCAGGTTTGGTCGCAGGGGGCAAACTGTTTGAGACGGTATTCGGTCTAGATTATACCTACGCTGTTATCATCGGTACGGTGTGTGTCGTTTCTTACACACTATTCGGTGGTTTCCTAGCGGTATCTTGGACTGACTTAGTGCAAGGTCTGCTAATGGCGGCTGCGCTAATGATTGTTCCTATAGCGGTAATGGACGGTGGTTTAGGTCAGCTAAGTTCTGATCTACATGACATCAACCCAGAACTTGCAACGCTATGGAATGACGCGAAAGGCGAACCATTGTCTGCGATTGCCATTATCTCTCTAGCGGCGTGGGGCCTTGGTTACTTTGGTCAGCCACACATCCTAGCGCGTTTTAAAGCGTCTCGTTCAAACAAAGATCTAACGACTGCACGTCGTATCGCAGTGATTTGGACGGCACTATCTATGGTTGGTGCAATGCTTGTTGGTCTTGTTGGTCTGGTTTGGGTTACGGGTCATCCGGGTACTCAACTAGAGGACGGTGAGAAGATCTTCATGCTATTGGTTAACGCAGTATTCCACCCTGTCGTTGCGGGTATGTTGTTAGCAGCAATCCTAGCGGCGGTAATGAGTACCGCTGACTCACAGCTCCTTGTTTCATCTTCAGCGCTTGCAGAAGATTTCTACAAGCAAGTATTCAAGCCAGAAGCGTCTTCTGAAGAAATCGTAATGATTGGTCGTATCGGTGTTATCGTTATTTCGCTTGTTGCGCTATTCCTAGCGATGACGCCTGATAGCTCAGTACTCGGTCTTGTATCTTACGCTTGGGCTGGTTTTGGTGCGGCATTTGGTCCTGCGGTTGTACTTAGCCTTTACTGGAGCGGTATGAACCGTAACGGCGCGTTAGCAGGTATTCTTGTTGGTGGTATCACTATCGTGGTTTGGAAGCAGCTAACTGGCGGTTGGTTTGATGTGTACGAAATCGTACCGGGCATCATCTTCTCTACGCTTGCTATCATTGTGGTAAGTAAAGCAACGGGCGGTGCTGCGCAAGACGTGTTAGACCAACACCAGTCGTTCGAGAAAAAACTGGTTGAACTAGACTAGTAACTTCCCGTATATGAACACAAAGCCCGCTATTTTAGCGGGCTTTGTTTTATCTGAAACTTAATTAACGTTAATGGTGGTAGCTTGAGATCAAAGCTTAGCATTGCTCGGTTAGATTGGAGTGTTAGTCGCGACGAATTTTGGCGTAAATAACGGTGTTACTCAACTCTCCCGATGTAGTCAGACGTTCGTTTCTGAGCTCTCCTTCGAACTCATAACCACAGCGCTCGGCTACAGCCCGGCTCTTTTGGTTGGTGCTATCAGCATGAATTGCGATTCTCTTGGCGCCCAAGTCATCAAACGCATAGCGCTCAACTTCGAGCACAGCCTCGGCAACATAACCATTGCCAACGGCAGCATTATCTAACCAATAACCTATCTCAAAGGACGGTACGTCGGGATCTCGAATCATCAAGCCGACCGCACCCAGTAAGCGATCGCTTTCCTTTTCAATGATGTAGTAACGCAGCTCTTCTTCGAAGTTTTCAAAGTTTGCGATGGCTTTCTCTGTCCCTTCTATCATCGCTTCTAATGTCAGCACATGAGGTACCCACGGCAGATAGACTTCGAGAGTTTTTTGGCTGCGAACGACAGCTTGATGCGCCTCTTCGGCTCGTTCTAAACAAGCAGGGATGAGTTTGAGACGTTTCGTTTCCATGCCGACTCTCCTATGGGTGAAAAATGAACGGAAAATCATTTAAACAGATGTACTTAGAATGATCTAGTCAACGCCGTCATATTATTCACTTGGTTTGCCAGAGAGAAACTGAGAGAATCGAACCGTTATCAAACCAACTAGGTTCATTATGAAACTTTTAGTAAGAAACTTGGCTCGTCACATGACCGAGCAAGATATCCGCAAATTATTCTCAGCGTACGGCAAAGTAGAACTGTGTTCGCTAGTGCTTGATCAAGACACGGGTTTGTCGAAAGGCTTCGGTTTTGTCATCATGCCGGACGAAGCAGAAGCCATTTCTGCTCTTGAAGCACTGAATTTGACGAACGTAGAAAAAAGCAAAATTCGCGTGAAAGTCGCACAAGACTAATACAGAGAAAAGCCAGCGTTATTGCTGGCTTTTTTGTCTTTCTATTTAGAGACCAAATTGGCAACATTCTAGAATGTCTTCTCTTTTCGTTTTAGCGAGATTGATCATCAATTCTCTCTTCAAGTTGTTTCATTAAATCCTTTAACTGTAGAGAATCGAAATTGTCTGAATTCGGCACTTGGTAAGCGTCGTTGACTGTGTAGAGCATCAAACTTTTGCTAGAGAAGAACTCTTTCTGTATTTGGACTTTGACAATGTCATCAAGAGGTAGACGGAAGTAAACCGTTGAGCCCTGGCGGTACTTCAAGGTGTTGGTGCTTGCATCGATATCTAGCGTTTTAGGATTGAACGCGCGGCGCGTGAAGTACGTTGAGAGCAGTTTCAATCCTATTATTGTGAGTGCTACGAGTCCAAACTCGACGATCTTGTCTGCTAGGTAGGAAAAATAGAACAGCGACAACAATACAGTTCCTAGCAAGAAAGGGTTGTTCTTGGGCAGATTTTGTGAAGTTTCATGGATGATCATCCGACATATCCCTCTTCTATACGCGGTAAACTCACCGCACCAAGTAACTCCTCAGTGTTTCGCAAGGTAATAGCGTACGCCACGCCTTGATGCTGCTGATACATCGGATCGTGCCTATCTATCCATGCTTGCGCCATCGGTCGCTCATAAGGATGAGGGATGTTTGCTGTCATGTCGGCAATTCGCTTATCTCCAGCGAGTAAAGCCACTTGTTGGCAGTCATCGATATTGAATGGCCGGAGGACGAGTCTTTCGGTAGTGAGAATCGGTTGTATCGTCATGCATTTCTTCCTTGATGAGACGGCTATAGCTGCTAGCAACTGGTTTGCGGGGTAAATCGAGATAACAAGGCGTCTCGAAAGCTCGATCTAGCCAGGCGTGTAGTTGTCATGCGCCTTACTAAATAATAAGCCCGAACAATTGCTTATGTGTAATGTGTCGTATTATTACACACATAAGCACGTTTGCTCATATTGATGGTACAAAAGTTGAGGTCTGACCAATGTCTCAGTTTTTTGATACTTTCGTTCAATTTTTTGAAGATAGGGCACAAAAAATTAAAGGAGCTTTTTAATTGTGGAATTATTTTGAACAAAATATGTCAATTGTCAGTAGGACGAAAAAGTAGGGAGAAGAGAAATGCCGGATATATATTGCGCAGCTTGTAGAAAATCAACGCAACATAAAGTGATTATGAAGCGTTGCGAGCCTCAGTCTGTTGAGTCGTTAACAGGCAAAATGGTGAGTTTTACACAGCTGATGGCGAAATTTGTATCAGGTGAACATTATTACGAGATGGAGCCTCAATACTACTGCCGTTGTTGTAATCATCGTGCAATTGGAGAGGTTGTTCCACATCCTACACGGCATACATCGGCCGCACTCTAACTCTGAGTGATAGCCATGATTAATGGCTAAATAGGGCGGCGTTGCCCGAACGACATATCTATACAGGCGTGTCATGCGCTTTCAAATTTGCGACTCCGCGGGAGCCGCTAGGTTGCTTTTTCTCTTCATATCACGGTTACTAAGTGAGCGGTAATAATCATAGCTCTTTCCCTCCTTCGTTGTTTTCTGGTTATTCTCTGCTGAATTTCACATGCTGTGCATTTGATGGTTTGCAATTTTTTGAGCAACGATTAATGTGATGCTTTCTAAGTGGTTACAAGGAAGTGGGTTAATGAGTTATCAATTGGACCGGATTGATTTACATATTTTGAGAGTGCTTCATTCGAGAGGCAGAATTCCAGTTGTAGAACTAGCAAAGCTGATTAACTTAACGACTTCTCCATGTTCTGATCGTGTAAAGCGACTAGAAAAAGAAGGGTATATCAATGGTTACCATGCAGAGTTGAATGCGGAAAAGTTGGGGCTGGATGTGCAAGTATTCATCCATATTCGTTTAGACCAAACCAGTTTTTCTATTTTTGAAAAGTTTGCGAAAGCGGTGGAATTGATGCCTGAAATTGAAGAGTGCTACTCGCTCTCTGGAGATTTCGATACCATGATAAAAGTTCGTGTTAAGAGCATGAAAGCGTATCAGGAGTTTATGTCGAGCAAGTTAGGCACGCTTCCGGGCGTGATTCAAACTCGTAGTGAAGTGGTCATAGAAGAACATAAAACGGGATTTGGTGTTAATCCCGAGCTCCTTGGTTAGGCGAGGCATGTGTTGAGCCTCCTTATTTAGCGTGGCTTGGTATATTACTTTTTCACGATTAAAAAAGGAGCCGAAGCTCCTTTTTTAATAAATCGGTGAGCGATTATGCCCCGATAAAGGTGCTGATGACGCCAATTAAACCACCAAAAACACCGCCCCAAACGACTAGCCAGCCAAGGTGTTCTTTGATCATCTTTTGCACCATTTCTTTAACTAATGCCGGTGTTAATTCGCTTAAACGTTGATCGATGATACCTTCAATGTTCTGCTTTATCTCATCCATCATTGCAGGAGATTCGAATTGCTCTTTCAGTGCTTCTTTGATGTTATCGCTCTTGCTCAACTCAATGATGGATTCTTGCATCTTTTCGACGAAAGGTTGGCGCATGGGTTGTAGCGCTTCCGAGCCGCCAAACATCGCTAGCATGCCGCCAAATTGAGAGCCTTCAATTACTTCCACTAGGGAATCAAATGCTGGATTTAAATCTACTTTCTCAATTACTGGTTGAAGATCGATGTTCACACCGCCCGCCATTTCTTTATTCAAGAATCGGTCAATGTTCGCTTCAGTAAAAAACTGTTCCATCATTAAGTTTTTGATAGCCAGTTTAAACTCTTCAAATCGCGCGGGGATCACGCCAGAACCGTATAATCCAGGCACTTTCTCAAACAGCATATGGATGGCAAGCCAGTTGGTGATGGCGCCTGAGAACGCAAATAGCCCTGCATACCAAAGATAGTCGTTTTGTAATTGATGACCTCCAGCCATCAAAGCGATAGCGAGGACATTCGTTAGCAAACTTTTGTTCATAGTGACCAGTTATATATGAATATCGGAAAGAATAAGTGGGCCTGATTCTATACCTAAGTCACATTAAGATGCTAGGTTTTGCCGTGATGAGTAGTCTTGTAGAGAAGGGACAAAAAAATGAATGTTCAGAAAAACAAAACCCGACAATCATTGTCGGGCCACTGCTTTTTCTTAGAAAAACTAAGATTCTATTTTTAATTTTAGATGCGGTAGATCTTACAACAAAGTTGGCATTTCCATCTTTCTGAGTAGCCGAATAGCTTGTCAGCCCAACTTGGTTTGAGTTGTACGATCTGCATTGAACCACATTTACACATAAGCTAATTACCTTATTGTTAATATAATAACTAAGCCATCTATTGAGTATAGCTGTTTCTCAAAAAGTGAAATGACAAATGAAGACGGCTCAATACTCTGTATTGTGTTCATTGCAATGGATACGCAACGAGGCGGTATATTAGCAGAAAAAGTGTGAGCTTTATCATGGAGAGTGTTTCATATATGAGAAACCAAAATGGCTATATGAGCGTCTAGCCATGGATTAAAATAAAAAACGGCGCTTAAAGCGCCGTTTTTATTGAGCTTATCACTCGTTAAGAAGCGTGTTGATTGTCTAGTTCTTCAGCGATAAATCCGCCAGTTTGATGCGCCCAAAGCTGGGCGTAAATGCCGTTATTCGCAATGAGTTCTTGATGAGAACCTTGTTCAACGATGCTGCCTTTATCTAGCACGATGAGGCGATCCATTTGTGCGATGGTCGATAATCGGTGAGCGATAGCAATAACCGTTTTCCCTTGCATTAATTCATTCAAGCTTTCCTGAATCGCTGCTTCGACTTCTGAATCTAGAGCCGATGTTGCTTCATCCAATACCAGCAATGGTGCATCTTTGAGTAGCACACGAGATATTGCGATACGCTGACGTTGGCCGCCAGACAGTTTCACACCACGTTCACCAACTTGCGCATCGTATCCGACATTACCAAATGGGTCGGTCAGAGTTTCGATAAACTCATGGGCATGCGCTTGCTTAGTGGCTTTCAGCAAATCTTCTTCTGTCGCATCTGGATTGCCATACAAAATATTGTCTCGAATTGAACGGTGTAGCAGAGAAGTATCTTGGGTCACCATACCGATCTTTAAACGCAAAGAGTCTTGTGTGACTTCTGAGATGTTCTGTCCATCGATCTTAATGCTGCCGTCTTCGACATCGTGGAAACGAAGTAACAAGTTCACCAAAGTCGATTTTCCGGCGCCAGAGCGCCCAACCAAGCCGACTTTCTCTCCTGGTTTGATGTTGAGATCGAGGTGGCTAATCACGCCTTTGTTCTCACCGTAATGGAAGCTGACGTTATCAAAGTGAATGCCTCCTTCAGTGACAACCAAGTCTTTTGCGCCTGGTTTATCTTTAATATCAATAGGCTTAGAGAGCGTTTTCATTCCATCGACAACGGTTCCCATGTTTTCAAAGAGGGCGCCAACTTCCCACATTATCCACATCGACATACCGTTTACGCGCAATGCAAGACTAACAGCAATCGCAATCGCGCCAACGCTAATGGCACTATCTAACCACAGGTAAATCGATAAAGCAGCAACGGAAAAGACCAAAATATAGTTTGAGATCTCTACAGCGACGTCGAAGCCGGTCACTAGGCGCATTTGACGATAGACCGTATTCAAAAATCCTTTCATGCCTTGCTCGGCATATTGGGTTTCGCGCTGGCTATGAGAAAACAGTTTGACGGTTTGAATATTGGTATAACTGTCTACGATGCGCCCTGTCATTGTCGAACGTGCATCGGCCTGCGCTGAAGCGACGTCTTTGAGCTTAGGGACAAAATAGATTTGGATAGCGATGTAAGCGAGTAACCAGACGATCATTGGGATCATCAAACGCCAGTCTGCCGTCGCTAACATAATGATCATGCTGGTGAAGTAAACCGTAACGTAAACAAACACATCCATAGCTTTCATTACGGTTTCGCGCACAGCTAATGAGGTTTGCATGACTTTCGTTGCGACTCGGCCTGCAAAATCATCTTGATAGAAGTTCAAGCTTTGATTGAGCAAATACCGGTGTGCAAGCCAGCGGATAGACATTGGGTAGTTGCCCAATAACGTTTGATGAACGAGCAACGAGTACAAGATCACCAATATAGGCATGACAACCAGCAATAAGGCTCCGTAGAAAATCAAATCCGATTTGTTGTCTTGTAAGAACGTTTCTGGATTGCTGATAGACAACCAATCAACCAATTGTCCCATGGCGCCAAACAACATTACCTCAACAACAGCCACAATTGTGGCCATCAAAGACATGATGATCAAAGGCTTTTCATAACCACGAGTGTAATAACGCAGAAAAGCGAACATCCCTGAAGGAGGCTGATCCGGCGTAGATTTGGGGAACGGCTCTGTAAAGCCTTCAAATCGTTTAAACATAACTCATCCTAAAGTTAAAACAGTGCCATTTGGGGTGGCTAAATCCATCGATTCACGCTGCTTTGGACGAAACCGCGTGTATGAGAGTTTCTTGCCTGCTCCTCGATAAAGCAGACCGATTGACGAGAGGGGCGAAAAAATAGTCTAACCGATTGTGTCTTAAATGTAACTAGTTGGTTATGGGTGTGATTGTCTATGGTTCTGATTCTTATGATGAATTCTTATCATGTTCATCACGGTGCAATAAAAGCTTAAACCTGCAAAGTGACAATAAAATTTAGGGAAAAATGAACTTAATGCAGCAAAAATTACTTTTGGGCAATTAAATTAATTGTCAAAACAGCAAAACTGAAGTTAACAATAAATTTACAATCTCCTCATTCTAGTGATAAGGAATGTATTGGATGCTATTACACGAATCAGTGACCCAATTTGCTAATGGGAAAGAAGAAAGCACGCAAAGTGCTCAGCGCCAAACCGCGAACTGCGTAGTGATGGTGCCACCGAAAGAGTTTCGTTTTAATGAAGAAACCGCACAAGATAATGAGTTCCAACATAAAGTGTCACTCAGCCAAGAAGAAGTCTCACGTCGAGTAATGGCCGAGTTCGCGAGTATGGTTGCAACGCTGCGTCAAGAGGGCGTTCAAGTTGTTGAGTTTGATTATCCAACTTCAGATGTTGCGACGCCAGACGCGGTATTTCCAAACAATTGGTTTAGCACTACGCCAGATGGCACGTTGTACACTTTTCCAATGGCCTGTGAAAACCGTCAAAAAGAAGTACGTCCCGATGCGCTTGTGGCAGCACTAGCGCAAGCAGGGCGAGAAGTTCATCGACGCAGCAGTCTAACTGAATATCTTGACGAGCAAGCGTATTTAGAAAGCACGGGTGTGATGGTGTTTGACCACCTAAATAAAACGGTCTATGCCGCACTCTCACAACGTTGTGATCGTCTGGTTTTAGAAGATTACGCCGATCGTATTGGCTATGAACGAGTGATTTCTTTCCAAACTCGTTTGCCGTCTGGTGCGCCGATTTATCACACCAATGTGATGATGGCGGTTGGCGAACAGTTTTGCGTGATTTGTGACGAAGTGATCCCAGAATTTGAGCGTCGTTTTGTAATGAAGTCACTCGCCAAAGACAAGCAAGTCATCTCAATTTCGCTTGATCAGATGAACCAGTTCTGCGGTAACATTCTGCAACTAGAAACGATCAACGGCGACAAGGTGATTGCGATGTCGCAATCGGCGTACGATGCATTCTCACCTGCACAAAGAAAGCAATTGGCAACGCACGGTAAATTGCTGCCATTCGACGTTTCTACCATAGAATCTATTGGTGGTGGTTCGGTTCGTTGCATGTTGGGTGAAGTGTTCTTACCGAATCGTAAAGCTGTGCTTTAATAAACTGCACATTTCTTTTCAGCCGCAGTGAAAGGCTGACGAAGCGTTCTCTTCAAGGGTTTTTAGCCGTTAGCTCTGTGGCAGTACAGACTAACGGCTTTTTTGCGCTTTTTTGTTTTCTGACGATTTGCATAGGCGACGTTTGGTTTAAGCGCCTAAAATAGGATGGTTCACCTAGCAGATTGTGGTAAAGTCCGCGCCTGCGTTTTACCGCATCTTCATTATTTTTATTGCTTCTTCAACCCAAAGTACAAGGTTTTCGTTAATGCCATTTTCTACTCTCTCATTGAGTTCTGAGCTGATTCACGCACTGCCAAAAGACTTCAAGAAACCGACCGATATTCAAGCGTTGGCCATTCCTGAGCTATTGGCTGGTCAAGATCTATTGGCTTTGGCAAATACAGGCAGCGGCAAAACCCTTGCTTATGGTTTGCCTTTGTTGGAAAAGCTGGGTGTCAATCCAGAGCAAAAAGCGCTGATTCTTGTGCCAACTCGTGAGCTGGCAATGCAAGTGAGTGAAGCAATTAACCAAGTTGGTCAAGCTCTTGACCTCAACACAGTGTGTTTGTGTGGCGGCGTTGATAAAGAGCAACAACAGCAGGCGCTAGCGACAAATCCTCATATCCTTGTCGCGACGACTGGTCGTTTGGTTGATCTGGCAAACAACGGTTTAGACTTAAGCAATATCCATTACCTAGTGTTGGATGAGGCGGATCGTCTGTTGGATATGGGCTTTTGGCCTGACGTACAAAATATTGCGGGGCTGATTTCAAACCAGCGTCAAACGGCAATGTTCTCGGCTACGTTTTCAGATGAGTTAAAGGGCAAAGCGAAGCTACTTATGCAGGCACCAAAGCAAGTCGCAGCGCATCAAGAAAACAGCACGAATCAAGACATCGTTGAAACGTTGTACTTGGTCAATAAAGGCAGTAAAACCAAGGCATTGATTGAACTGATTCAAAAAAACGCGTGGACTCAGGCGTTAGTCTTTATTGGTGCGAAAGAGAATGCCGATGGCTTAGCGAAAAAGTTAAACAAAGCGGGCATCTCAACCAATGCACTGCATGGTGACAAGAGCCAAGCAGAGCGAGAAGAAGTACTTGCGCAGTTTAAATCTGGGCAAATGCAGGTGTTGATTGCCACCGATCTACTAGCGCGCGGCATTCACATTGAGCAATTACCTGTAGTGATCAACTTTGAACTGCCAATGCATGCAGAAACTTATGTTCACCGAGTAGGACGTACCGCTCGCGCAGGCGAACAAGGTGTGGCGATGTCATTGGTATGCCATGGTGAAATGGACGCACTAAACACGATTCGTCACCTGACTCAACGTGCATTGCCAGTGCAAGATCTGGTAGGTTTTCCAGTAACGGATAAGCCATCAACTGGCGAGAGCAAACGCGCGCCACGCGATAAAAAAGCCAACCGCCGAACTAATGCTAAGAAGAGCATTAAGCAGTTCCAAGGTAAGTCGAAACGCCCAGCCCCGAGTGCGAAGTAAACCAAAAAAACACGCTCTGACGGCATAGTCGGTTCAGAGCGTGGCTTAAATTTTACTTTGGGGTGTTAACCCACAGTTGGGCCAACCAAGCGCATTTCCCAATCTTCAACTTCGCCAGTTTCTAGGCGGCGCTCGACCAACTTGCCCCAAGACTCGACTAACGGCAGCTCAGACAGCTGAGTGAGTTCTTTTCTATCTAAACAGCCAGTGAAAACCGCGCCCATGATGCGAGCCAGTGGCCATTCTGGATAAGGTCTTTCGCACAGAATAATCTCGTCACCTGCACCGATATCGCCTTCTTCCAACACTCGGAAATACCAGCCTGTTCGAAGCGTATCTTGCAGTTTTCTCGCCATGTCGTGTTGGTCAAAACGTACGTTAAGTTTCCAACAAGGCATGCGACCTTGCGACACTTCCAGTAGTGTTGAGCCGATGCGAATTTTATCTTTCAAGCAAATCGTGGATTCGGTGACGCCTTCGGAGCTGATGTTTTCGCCAAAGCCGCCGGCGGATTGGAAAATTGGTCTTTCGCCTAATTCTTGTTGCCAGATTGGGTAGTGTTCGCTTGGGTAAATATGAAGCGCTTTTTGAATGCCACCATGAAAGCGCGGATCACCTTGCTCATCACTGATAAAACCAAGCTCTGTTGCATGCTGGCGCTCAGGCAGCACTTGTTTGTTGATTGCGCTTTGCGCTCCATGAGCATAAGGGACGGTTTTCCCTGCTAGCACAGCTTTTACGACGCCGATTTTCTTCATATAACCTCCTTATTATTTGAATGAGAGATAAAGTGTTTACCTTCATTCGCGATGCGGAGCATGATAGCCTAGTAAACGTGTGTCGGAGTAGGGATGAAAAGACAACTAACAATGCTAACTCGCCAAATTGATTCGAAGTCAGGCGTCGTCACCTCCAATAAGATGATGGACGCGAATCCCCATTCTCCTGTTTTGGTGAAAACCATCGACATGCCAAAAGGTTACATTGATGCGCTGCATCAACACACTTGGCATCAAATCATCTTTCCTATCAAAGGGTTATTGCAAACACAAACTGAGCATTATCAGCACTTGGTTCCGCACACCTCTGCGTTATTTGTTCCTGCGGGTGTTCAACACGAGTCGATTGCTCTAAGCAACACGATATTTGTTGGCATTTACCTCAACCCTGAGTTTGGCGCAACGTACGAGCAACAAGTGAGAACCATTGCTTTAACGCCGTTTTTAAATGAGCTTTTACAAGAGATCCGCAGACAGTGTGAAGGTGAGACAAGCCACGAAGAAGTGCTGCATTTGCTGGCGGTGTTGCATGATCAAATTTTGAAAAGCAACGTGCAGACATTTCAGTTATTGCTGCCACAAGACAGACGACTAAAACTGATTTTCGAGCAATTGACAGACGAGCCCGCGTTAAGCTGTTCGCTAAAAGAGTGGGGGGAGAAAATTGGGGCGTCTGAGCGTACTTTATCACGGCTGTTCGCCAAGGAATTCAACACTTCATTTCTGCTTTGGCGGCAACAAATTCGGCTAATTTACTCGCTTTCTTTGTTAGATGAATCGTTGCCAATCCAAGCCATTGCAGACCTAGTGGGTTATCAAAATGACTCATCCTACATCAAAGCATTTAAAGCCTATTTTGATATGACGCCACAACAGTTTAGAGTGAACGGCGCATCGCGCAGGTAGAAATACAGAGCTTCGACTTCACTTAATGCTTTTGAGTAGAAGTCGCGAAACTTCCTTTTTGAATTTCAATTACATGGTATGAATAACAATGGCACCAACGATAAATACTCGAGTGAATCAATTCTGTTTTGGTCAGCCCCAAACGTCGCTGTCGTTGGAAAAAGAGCCCCTCAAACCGCTTGCTCAGGGCAAGGTTCGGGTGCGACTCGAAGCTACAAACATTAACCCAAGTGACTTGCTTTCCATTCATGGTGTTGGGCAATACCGCCGCGTTCACATACCACCTCGCGTGCCGGGATTTGAAGCGGTTGGGCGTGTGGTGGAAGTCAGTGCAGTTGGTCAAACTGACCTTCAAGTTGGGCAAAAGGTGTTGGTGGCGATGAGTGGTACTTGGCAATACTACATCGATGCCTCGCCTGAGAATCTTTTTCCGCTACCTGAGAGTTTGGAGAACGGCTATGCCAGTCAGTTGTACATCAACGCGTTAACCGCGTGGGTGATCACCACTAAAGTAGCTAAGTTGAACAAAGACTATGTGGTGATCATCAATGCAGCAGGGTCAGCGATCGGTAAGATATTTGCCCAGCTCGCCCATTCACTGGGTTTTACACTGATTGCTGTGACCTCAAAGCCAGACGAGTATCCGTACGATACTATTCCAGTGTTGGACGCGAAGAAAGACTTACAAGCGCAGCTGCAAACGCGCCAACTGCCACAACCAACGGTCGCTCTGGACGCGATAGGTGGTGAGGCTGGCACGGATCTCATTCGTACCTTGAAAGAAAATGGCCAATACATCAACTACGGAACATTGTCGTTAACGCCTTATACGCCTGAGTTTTTTGAATCGATGAAGGCCAACAACATCGACTTTAGTACATTCTTTTTGCGGTATTGGGAAGAATCGGTAGGTAAAGGCGGGAGAAAGACGGTGTTCGCTGAAATGTTAGAACACTTTATTAGCAGCGACATAAAGTTAAACGTTGCATATGATCTGTCGTTAGAGGACTTTCAAACAGCGATTGAAATGGTTGAGCGACGCTCGTCAGCAGTGTCAGGAAAAATCATTTTGACGCTGTGAATTACAGTGGGCCTGTTGAGAAAAGGGAGGATAAAATCCTCCCTTTTTTATGGGTTTATTTGTAATGATAGGGCTATTTTAGATGGAAGATTTGCTCTGTTTCGAGCGATGTCATCGCACGTACTTGACGCCAAATGTAATAAAAAATACCGAACATCATCAACATACTTGGGATGGCAATCATTGGGTAACTGTACAGCGTCATTTTTCCTAACTCTTCGTTAAAGGCAGCAGTACCAGAAGGGCTAGTCACAATCCAAGTCGCAAGGAAGTAGTTCATTGCAGATGAGAACGCAAAAGTACTTGCAAACAGGTAGTTAGAAGACATAAGGCAACGTTCGAACGCATCGGTTTTACCATTTTCTTTTAAACGTTGGTTAATCAACGCGAGGTTCAACACAGTGTCATTCAGTACTAACTTCTGCATCAGCGGGTAGCGGGTAAACGTTGAACCCAAAACCGCTAAACCGATCAGGCCAGGAATCAGGGCTTCTTTTAGTGCTAACCAGCGTGTATCAAGCTCTAACAAGCCGATGCCACCAGTTAGTAGAACACTGATAAAGCCCAGAGCAGAAATAAAGTTAAATTTCTTGTTACGGACAAGGTCCATACCGCCATAAATGATAGGAAATAGCAAAGCGACAACCAGCGCCATTGCTGTCCCTAGATGCTCATCGCCACTAAACTTCATCAAAATGAAGGAAGGGATAAATACGTTGAAAAGGATTTCAAATAAGGGATTCGGCTTTTTCGCCGTCGTGTTACTCATAATGTTTTACTGACTCTACTCTATGTCGGCTGTTATTGTACTTTGACAAGAAGTGTTCATCTAGTCGCGCTTGATGTAAAGCGTTAAAGCGTCGAGTTGTGTAACGACTTATGAAATAGACCGGAGCATAGCCAGTTAGTTTACATGATTGACTACTTTTTGTGTCTTAATGACTCTCCTTCTGTGCGATGATCTGATTACGCGCTCTGAATAATCGAGTCGCCACTGTGTTGTGGTTGAGCCTCAAGGCTTGGGCAATTTCATCATGATTCAACCCAGCCACTAAGCTCAAGAGCAACGGCTCTCGGTATTTGGGTTCGAGAATCATCATTTGTTTTTGAAGCCAATCTTGGGCCATGTCGTAGTCACTGCCAGGGTAGGTTTTTGTCTGTATTGCACACTCATCAATGTCGACAAAATCGTACTGTTTTCTATCAAAGCGCCGAGCATTCTCACGACGCAAAATAGTAATGAGCCAAGACTTCGCGGCGTTGGGGTCATTTAATTTATCAAAGAATCGCCACGCTTTCAGAAAGGTTTCTTGCGCTAAATCTTGAGCAAGGTGGTGATCTTTGCATAACCAATACGCGAGACGGTAAATCTCTTGGTATCGATCTTTCGTCAGTGCTTCGTAACGTTTATGTTTTTCCATAGCATTAAGATAAAAAGTTTGGAGAGCACGTTGTGTCTGCCAGATGAACGACAACCCTTTTTATCGCTTTTACAGTGATAAAAAGGGTTGTTCGATTAGGAAGACAAATTCGAAGAGTTAACCTTCCAAATATCGAAGGGTGACTCTGATTTCTTTCTTACACGCTTAAAATGGTTGGTTGGAAAAGCGTGAGTACTGGATGGCATCTGCGACTTCCTGAGCTTTAGACTCTGAAGTCATAAGGTGAAGTAGCTTAAGAGCAGCTTGATAGCTAACTAGGCTACCGTTCGAAGTGATAACGCCATCATCAATGACAAAATTCTGGTCGACTTGTACTTTGACTGCTGGGTAATCTCTTTGAAAGCCGTTTTCACCTCCGGCCCAAGTTGTTGCTTTTTTGCCGTTTAAAAGGCCAGCTTCGGCTAACAAATACGCGCCAGAGCAATTACTTGCCATCCAATCTGCCGCCTTTGAGGTAGTTTTAATAAAGTGAATGAGATCTTTATTTTCGATTAGTGCATCCATGTCATAGCTGGATGTTAAAACCAATACGTCGAGTTCCGGCAGATCACCAATCCAAGCATCCACACCAATTTTTAATCCTTCTTCAGTGGTGATGGTTTTCTGATCTGAGACGGAAATGGTGAGCACGTCATAATCACTAAACCAAGTGAGACGACTTGCGACGCCAAAAACCTCTAAAGGAGCAGTAACATCAGAGGTCAGTACGCCATCGTAAACCAGAATACCAATTCGTTTATCTGCGGCATGTGCTGTTTGAAGCATCCCAAAGAATAGGACTAGTGTCGCTATCAATAGTTGTAGTGCATTCTTCAATCCGTTTTTACCCATGGTTTTTTCCTCGTTAACAGAGCATCAAGTTATTGAGGTTCATTATATTTAGGCTAATTAGTGATTGAAGAGCCACTTTGTCTTTACTAAAGTGAATAAAATTCATGAATAGAGTTCATTGGTTATATGGATAAGATACGGTCCCTACGATTTTTTATTGCCACTTTAGATGGCGGTAGTTTTGCTGCGGCTGCCAAAGTGTATGGCACTGACCCTTCGACCGTGAGTAAAGCCATACATCGTCTTGAAAGCGATTTGGGTATACAGCTTTTTCAACGTTCTACGCGACAGAGCCGCCTGACAGAAGCTGGTCGTAGGTACGCAAATACTGCTAGGTTTGTACTGGAGGAGCTGGCGGCATGTGAGGATTCATTAAAAAGTCACAATGATGCGCTTTCAGGGCAGCTTAAGATTAATGTGCCAGTCTCGTACGGTCGCCTCTATATTCGTCCTTTATTAAAAGAGTTTTGTCGCCGCTACCCTAACATCACTATCGATATTCATTACGATGACGCCTACGTTGATATTATTGAGCAAGGTATTGATGTGTCGATTCGCTCTGGTGTCGTTCACGATAGTCAATTGATTGTGCGTCAGCTCAGCCCTATCGATTTTATCATTTGTGCCAGTCAGGATTACTTAGCGCGCCATGGTGTTCCGAGTGGCCCGGATGTATTCAATGACCATTCTTGGGTTCGTTTTCGTTTTAAACAAACGGGGAAACTGTTGCCGATTCGGATGCCAGAACCAGACGGTGCGAGTGAATATGACCCCGAAAGAAACTACATTGTAAATGACGGTGAATCCATGGCAGAGCTTTGCGCAGAAGGCTTAGGATTAACTCAGATCCCTCATTTTATCGCGAGAGACTGGCTTAAAGCGGGGCGTTTAGTGCCGATATTTCCGAGCATGCGCCAAGCAGGAAATGGCGTGTATCTTCTCTATGCCAACCGGGAATATGTGCCTGCCCGAGTGAGGGTGTTCATCGATTTTATCACTCAAGCAATACAGGATATGGATGAAACGCCATTCCATACTTGGGCTGAAACGTTGCCGATTTATCGACCGAACCAAGGCGATTGAAAACTTCATGTGAGTCTTTGGTTAAAAAAACCTAAGCTATATGGTGCTTTTATTGGTTTTTGTTAGTTTATTGGGCGTTATTATCGAAAAGCGCAGTTTGCTCTTCGTCACTCATAAAGGAAAGACAATGCCAACTAAGATCTTAGTGCCTGCTTTGGCCCTACTTCTCAGCGCATGTGGCGGCGATGGGGAGTCGTCAGCCCCAGCAGAAAGCGGCTCACAAAACACAGGTTCCACATCGTCACAAGGCACATTTGCCGAGCAGATGCTTGCAGCGGTCAACAGCGCCCGCTCTACTACACAACAGTGTGGCGCAACCACCATGCCACCTGTTGGGGCCCTGACTTGGAGCTACGATTTGGAAAGCGCCGCTTATCGACATTCAAGCGATATGGCGAACAGCGATTTCATGAGCCACACAGGCTCTGATAGCAGCAAAATGTCAGATCGAGTTAACGCAACGGGCTATGCTTGGAGCGCCATTGGTGAGAATGTCGCAGTAGGGCAAAGCAGCATTAACGCCGTCGTTAATGCTTGGTTATCGAGTGAAGGCCACTGCCTTAATATCATGAGTGCGGATTTTGATCAGATGGGCGCGTCGCTTGTCGAAAATCACTCTGCACGCTACGGGTATTACTGGACTCAGGTTTTTGCCAAACAGCGCTAATGCGATAAAGAAGCCCGATAGATAAAAAATAAAACGCCAGCAGTCACTATCTGCTGGCGTTTTATTATTTACATCTCTTTTAGCTTGTCAGGTTACGAAGTTTTGGGTCATCCGCCAGGTATTCAACAAATTCAATCTCAAAACCGGCAGGGTCAACAAAATACACATTCTTGCGGTATGGTTCATCAGCACCAGGTTGGGCAATCGGATAACCTGCATCGGTTAGTCTTTTGATGATTGCATCGACGTTGTTGGTCACATAAGCAAAATGCGCTAGCCCAACTTGGTGCCCGCTCAACTCGCGGTTTTCTCCTTCGCCATGGTCACTCATGGCTATGTATTGATACTCGTCGCCAAAATGTAGCCAGTTTCTTGGCTTGCCACTCCATTCGCCTTTACCTTCATCACGCACGTACCAATGTGGAAATGCAGTTTGGTAAAACTTCAGCATTTCAGGGATATCTTTCACGACTAAGTTAATATGTTCTAGTTGGATCATGATGTGCTCCTTTTTGTCATTTTCTAGCCAACGATGAATATGCTAAAACCTCAAGTAAAGTTGAGGTAAAGGGCTTTTTTGATTTTATTTGTAGACGCCATGTATAAAGGTCAGGCCGCTGACACTGAAGAGTTGGCTCACACAGAAATCATTGAAACCTTGTGCAAGATTGGAAAGATGTTACATGATGGGGACTTCCAGTTAACCGTTTGATTTAAGTAAGCAAAAGATGAAGGTTTTTACACTTAATCATGATGTTGAGAATTTCCCTTTTTTACAAGAAACTCAACTAGAGATTTCTATACAATACTCGGATGGCGATTTGCGGGAGTTATGTGGTGAGCGTGTCGCTGATACTTGGATGATTATTGATTTGGAGTGGGTGAGTGATAACCACATGCTTACAACAAAACCTGATTTTGCAATCTGGCGTGCAGGCGAGTTTGCTTGTTCTGAGTCCGCATATAATCAAATAAACGAAGCTCTTGATTCCAGTTGTGAGTTTTTGCCATTACGCGTCGCTGGCGAGCGTTGGTATGCTATAAACATATTCAAAACTTGCGATGCCATTGATAAGGATCGCACTGTGTTAAATGTAAGAGCTAATGGTAAGCCAAGTCGTGTAAAGCGGTTTAAAAAATTAGTGTTGAGTAGTAAATCAATCAAATCCGGAGGCTTGTTCAGGATTGAAAATAACGGAAGCGGTGTTTACTGCAATGATGAATTAGGTGGTTTGTATGAAATTTACCATCGTTGTCAGCTAAAAGGTCTGATATTTGAAGCAGTAGAAACGAGTTAAAGCCCGCAATGTTTCACCCTAAGTGTATTTCGGCAGCTTTATTTTACTCTGTTATTTCTAGCAATAATTTGTTTTCCCCCCAAAAAAACCAAAAAAGCCAGCATTTAGTACCTGCTGGCAAAGTCTTTGGGCTTCTAGGTTTTTTGATTTTATTTCTTGTTACTCATCGCTGTCACGGTGCCCCGATTGGTTTTCAGGGGAAGAAAACACTGCACCGTGCGCTTTGTGTTCAAGAAATTTGGAGATTAACCTTGCTTACGGATTAGGTAGTCAAACGCGCCTAAGCTTGCTTTTGCACCTTCACCCATCGCAATGATGATCTGTTTGTAAGGAACCGTCGTTGCGTCACCCGCTGCGAAGACACCTTCCAGGCTGGTTTCACCACGGCTACCAACTTCAATTTCGCCGCGCTCAGAAAGCGCTACTTCTGAATCTTTTAACCATTCTGTGTTTGGTACTAGACCGATTTGGACAAAGATACCTGACAGTTCAATCTCTTTGATTTCATCTGTGTTACGGTCTTTGTACTTCAAGCTTGTTACGCGAGTACCGTCGCCCACTACTTCTGTGGTTTGCGCCATCGTGATGATGTCGATGTTTGGTAGAGAGTTCGCTTTGTCGATAAGCACTTGGTCTGCGCGAAGTACGTCTGCAAATTCAAGAACGGTTACGTGCTCAACAATACCTGCTAGGTCGATAGCCGCTTCGATGCCTGAGTTACCACCACCGATAACCGCAGTTTTCTTGCCTTTGAATAGCGGGCCGTCACAGTGTGGGCAGTACGCGACGCCTTTGTTGCGGTACTCTTGCTCACCCGGAACGTTCATTTCACGCCAGCGAGCTCCAGGGCTTAGGATGACACTCTTACTTTTCAGCGTTGCGCCGCTTTCAAGTTGGATATGAATCAAGCCATCATCTGTGTGTGCTGCGCCCATCAGTTTTTGCGCTTGTTGCTCAGTCACGACGTCTACGTCGTATTCTTTTAGGTGCTCTGCTAGGTCAGTCGCCAGTTTTGGACCTTCAGTACGTTTTACCGAGATAAAGTTCTCGATTGCCATGGTGTCCATCACCTGACCACCGAAGCGTTTAGCGACAACACCAGTGCGAATACCTTTACGCGCTGCGTATAGTGCTGCTGCACTACCACCAGGGCCACCGCCGACAACTAGCACGTCGTATGGGTCTTTTTCGTTCAGTGCTTTGGCGGCTTTCTCGCTCGCACCGTCATCCACTTTGTTTAGGATTTCAGTCAGAGACATACGGCCTTGACCGAATAGCTCTCCGTTTACGAATACGCTTGGTACTGCCATGATGTCACGTTGTTTCACTTCATCTTGGAAGAGTGCACCGTCGATCATGGTTGCTTTCACTTTCGGGTTGATCGCCGCCATCATGTTGAACGCTTGAACCACGTCTGGACAGTTTTGGCACGACAGTGAAATGAACACTTCAACTTCCAACTCTTTATCTAGCGCTGCGATTTGTTCAATCACTTCCGGCTCTAGTTTGATTGGGTGACCACCAGAGTGCAGCAATGCCAATACCAGAGAGGTAAATTCGTGACCCATTGGTAAGCCAGCAAAGCGAAGTGCTGTGCCTTTTACTGGGTTGGTCACCGTCATCACTGGTTTACGTGCGCTTGCGTTGTCGTCACGTTCAACGGTGATAAAGTCGCTCATCTCTGCGATTTGGTTCGCCAGAGACAGAATGTCATTCGATGCTTTGCTTTCATCTAGACTAACCACTAGACGAACGTCTTCTTTTACATTAGCCAGATATTGTTTGAGTTGTTGTTGGATCGCTTGGTCTAACATAGTTGTTGTTACCTTAAATAAACAAAAGAGTGGTTACTCTGGATAAAATCAGTAGGGAGAGAGCAAACCAGGCAGAAGGTCGTCAAGGTATCTAACCTGGAATGCTCTCTAAGTTAAGCGTCAATTAGCATGTCAAATTGAGCTTAAATTCAGTGGCTTAGATTTTGCCTACTAGGTCTAGAGAAGGAGCTAGCGTCTCTTCGCCTTCTTTCCATTTTGCTGGGCAAACTTCGCCTGGGTGTGCTGCTACGTACTGAGCTGCTTTCACTTTGCGTAGTAGGTCTTCTGCGTCACGACCGATACCTTCAGCAGTGATTTCCATTGCTTGGATAGTACCTTCTGGGTCGATTAGGAACGTTGCACGGTCTGCAAGGCCTTGACCTTCACGCATCACACCGAAGTTGTTTGTGATGTTGCCTGTTTGGTCGCCAAGCATGTAGTACTGGATCTTGCCGATTGTTTCTGAGCTATCGTGCCAAGCTTTGTGAGTGAAGTGTGTGTCTGTTGATACTGAGTACACTTCAACGCCGCGTTTTTGTAGCTCTTCGTAGTGGTCTGCTAGGTCACCTAGTTCTGTCGGACATACGAATGTGAAGTCTGCTGGGTAGAAGAAGAATACAGCCCATTTGCCTAGAACATCTTGTTCTGTTACTTCAACGAATTCGCCGTTTTTGTATGCTGTAGCTGCAAATGGTTTGATCTTTGTATTAATCATTTTTTACTTTCCTCAGAATGTTTTAGGGTGAGCAGTTCTTGCTTTCGGAAAGTATATTCGCATCGGATTGTGTTTAAGGAAAATTGCTTGTAACTATCCTATTGATAGCCATTTCCTATTTCACTTGATAGGGAAATCCGATGTAAGTGAGTTTGCTTTGATAGGTTTTATTGAAGATGAAGGCAGATTAGCAATAGAGAATACCGATGATGACCTTAAGTGGATCGTCTGGCTAAGATCGAAAGAGCCTGCATCTCGGCAGGCTCTTTCTAATAGGAAGTGGGGAAGCGGATGCTTCTATTTTGTTAGCTCAGATTGTCGAGCACTTTGCCACACAACTTCTTCAGCATGATCATTTCATCTAGCTCTAAGGTGATTTTACACATCATGGCGTTTGGCACTGACTTGGCTTGTTCTTTGAGGACACGACCTTGTTCTGTTAGGTTTAGTACGCGAACGCGTTCATCGGTTTCACTTCGGCCGCGTTCCACATAGCCTTTTGCTTCTAAGCGTTTAAGCAGAGGTGTGAGTGTGCCTGAGTCCAAATGCAGTTGTGACCCCAATTCTTTCACGCTGGCACCGTCTTTCTCCCACAGCACCATCATCACTAAGTACTGCGAATAAGTCAGACCAAGCTCATCCAACAACGGGCGGTACGCTCGGATCACTGCATTTGCTGCGCTGTAGAGCGGGAAGCAAACTTGGTTTTCGAGTAAGAGTTTATCGTCGTTGGTCATGGTGTTGTCGGTGTAACACTGGCTCATTGGCGTTGCCTACCTGCTCATAGAGAAAGAGAGTCATAAAATAAATTGTGCACAATATAGTTGCGAACGATCTTTACTTCGATATAAGATTGCAAGCAATTAAATTGTGCACAACTTAAATTAAGAAGGACACTCGCATGACTACTCTATACAAAACTCAAGCTACTGCTTTGGCTGGTCGTAATGGTCAAGTAAAAACAGATGACGGTCTTCTCGATCTAGAGCTGTCATACCCGAAGGAAATGGGTGGCACAGGCGCAGCAACTAACCCAGAACAGCTTTTTGCAGCGGGCTATTCAGCGTGTTTTTCTAACGCGATTCTTCACGTAGCGCGTGAAGGTAAAGTAAACCTGAAAAGCGCACCCGTAACCGCGGAAGTAGGCATCGGTCCTAACGATAACGGTGGCTTTGCACTAACAGTGAGCCTAGCGGTAGAGCTAGACATGCCACAAGAACAAGCGCTAGAGCTAACGCGCATTGCACACCAAGTTTGCCCATATTCAAACGCAGTTCGTGGCAACATTGATGTGGCAGTAACGGTAAACGGCGAAGCAATTTAAGCGGTTCTTATCACTGCACAAAGACAAGAAAGCCTGCAAATACGCAGGCTTTTTCTATATTTGAAGTAGAAGTCTAAATTTAAACTTAATTTGGTTTGTTCGAAATGCACAGGTATAGTTGGCAAGATTAGGTCAAAATCTAAACGAAAAATAGAATGTGATTAGCACTTTCTATTGATTCAAATATTTCGGTCAAACCTGCAGTATAGCTCGGCTGGGTTCGCTTGTTGTTACACCAGCGAGGTTGCCGATAGGAGTCATGTGATGAGCACTGAAACGGTAAGTTATTTAAAAAAGAATGCTGCGAAGCTTGAACTGGATGAACCAATGACGATTACGCAAAATGGTAAGCCTATTTATGTCGTTGAGTCTTATGAAGAACGTCAGAAGCGTGATGAAGCCATTGCTTTAATGAAGTTTGTTAGCTTTGCTCAAAATGATGTTGCGAATGAACGTGTAAAGTCATCAGAAGATATGAAGAGCACGTTAGCAGCACTCAAAGATTGAGTTTGATACGAGCATGGAAGCAAAAGTTCTCTATACACAAACCTTTGAAAATACGGCTATTCAGAGTATTAACTATTTATCGAACTGGAGCGCTCGCAACGATGTGATTGATAGATTAATTGCGGTTCAGCAGAGGTTTGAACACAACGTTTTGAATAACCCGTCTATCTATCCCCCTTGTTATGAACTGACAACAATCGGTGTTTACGACATCCGGCAATTTAGCTTTGATGGATTCAAGCTGCTTTACCGAATTGGTGACAAAAATACTATCTATGCTCTAGTGATTCTGAGTGATAAACAAAACCTACAAAACGCATTGATTGACCATTGCATCATGTTCAAATGATTCTATGAGAGACCGCATTAACGCGGTCTCTTTTGCTTTCTGGCTCTAGTGTATTAACGCGACTCTAGCGGGTAAGAGCGGTAGCTCCACATGCCGTAAGTACGCAGAGCATCGCGGTAGATACCAAGCAGTTCGCCATCGCTGGCTTTGGCTAAGTCTTTAAGTGGTTTGTCTGGGTAGCTCACTGTGTCAAAAGTGATGTCTTGCGGGCCAGTTTGCCAGCTTGCGATTTCAAACAAGGTTTGACCACGGCGCACATGGCTCGCTGAGCTTATGATGGTTGCGTGCTTGATGTTATGACGCGCCAATGCGTAGCTGCTGAATAGGGCGTTACCTACCGTGCTGGTGGCGTAGTTTTCTTCAATGATGCGATCTTTGCTGATGCCTTTTTCAATCAGCCAATCCGCCATTAACTTGCCTTCGGTTTTGTGGTTCTTCGGTACACCACCCGTCAATACGATCAACGCGTCTGGGTTTGCTTTTGCCATGGCTAGCGTGGTTTCCAAACGCTCAACCAAGATTTGATGCATTGAACCATCTGGGTTCAGTGCGTATCCCAATGTGACGATTGCGCCTTTGTCATCCAGTTTGCCTTTGTCGGCTTTCTCTTTCAGTGGCGTGGCAAGTACGCGGTCTACGGTGTCGAAGATGCGTTGGATGTCTGCGGCTTTACCTGCATTGAGCTTAGTGAGCGTAGCCATGTGTTTCGCTGATTCCGCTTGGTTGCCCTCAAAGCGTTGCCACACTGCTAAGTAGGCGTGCAAATCCACATCGTCTGGCGCAACAGAAAGGGCTTGTTCAAACAGTTCAATCGCGCGGTCTGCATTCTTGTTGTAGATCTGCGCGTTTGCTGCAGAAATCAGTAGGTCAGTACGGTACGGCTCGAGTTTGTATGCTTCTAGTAAGCGGTCGGTAACAATCTCCATGTTGCTCGGCATTTTGGCGGTAAAACCCGCATGCGAAATACGCGCAGGGGATTTGAATGCTTGTACCGCGTCATTCAGCAGTTGGTCGACAACCTGACGTTTGGTGACGATCTGTGAGTAGTCGGCGGAAGATTGAACGGCAGCATCGTTAGCCGCGATAGAGTATGGGGCAGCAGTCAGCGCAATTACGCTACCAAGAGCAATAGCAAGTAAGTTCTTCTTCATGGAATGTCCTAGAGGTGCTGTAGTACCTAGTTTTTATTGTGCTTAGTGTTGTAGGTCGAACGGGGTCGATGGAATTTTTTCAGTCTAGGTTCGCTTCATGAATAATCTGTGAAATGAATCCCAACTCAGCCGAGCGAATGAACGCGCGTGGTCAAAACGCGAAGTAGGATCACGAAAATACTGAGGTATTCGTTTGTGTTCTAAGTCATTGGATTAAAAGATAAACAGCGTTTGGAAGAACGGATTTAAGCAACCAGAGTAAGAAATGAAAAAGCCTGCAACGATGCAGGCTTTTGGTTTATTTGATGGCAGTGCAGAAGCTAACGTCTGCATGGTGCGTTTGTGGGTCGAAGCTGTGGTAAAGCTCAAAGCAAGGACGGTCGTCGTTCTCAATACCGGATTCAATCACTTTGCTCATGACATCATCCCACGCTTTTGAGTATTGGCTCGGGTCAGTAATGTGCTGGCGCATCACGGCATATTGACCGCCGGGGAAGTCTTGCAGCTCAATGCCTTTCGGAACTTCGGTATCTTCTGGCACCATCAAGCAGATATCAGTACGGCACTTCTCGTCTGGCGTGATTTCTGGGTTGTCATGGTAGATGAAGATGCAGGTATTGCCTGCCAAACCTTTCATTCCTGCCCATTGATACAAGCGACCTGATGGCTCCTCATAGCCTTGGCCGTAAGGGCCGTTTACGCGAATGTAAGCCAGTTTTGCTTTTTCAAAGTTTTGCGTTTCCATTGTCATGCTCCATTTGGTGAGTTCAGAGCCAGTATATGAATCGCTTGGTGTTACTACGTTTCCATTCTTGCGCAACGTGTGTCCAATCTTGCTGTTTCGTGCTAATTCAGAAAACTGCTGGTAGTTTTCGCAGTCACGAAAGGCCGTCGGTGTAACGCCATAATGTTGTTTGAAGGCTTTGGCTAAGCTCTGTGAGCTAGAAAATCCGTACTCTAGGGCAATGTTCAATACCGGTTGCTTGGATTTGAATAAGTCATCGGCGGCGGCTTCTAGACGCAAACGTCGAATGAAATCGGCTAATGTCTCGCCTTGCACGGCTTTGAAGGTGCGATGAAAGTGATAAGGGGAAAGGTTCGCCAGCGCGGCCACTTCTGGCAGGTTGAGTGGTTCATTAAAGTGTTGTTCTAAATAACGAATCACAGGAACCAGTCGTTGGTGGTAGTCGACGCGCATCGGGGGATTTCCTTGTTCTGTTCAGCTTGTTTTCTCTGCTCAAAGCCTACCGCAATCCAACAAGCTTGCAAGGGAACTGGGTGAGAAATGCGTGGCGAGATGAGCGTCAATCAGTCACACTCAACGAACAGGTGTTTAAGCAAAAATGTTGCGCTTATTATCTTAACTAACCGCTAGGACAATCATGATAGCTTGGAAGCAGTCTCTGCCAGAGTACGAATGGCTCATTCATCAAATTTGGTACTTGGAAGTGCCAGAGGGTGAAGTCATTGACCCCAAGCCGCACCTTATTCCAAACCCGCGTGCTCATTTACTCTTTACGCCACCAGAGCAAGGCTACAGCTACGACACGGGAGACACAAAGCTTGCTGGCAAAGGCTGTCACTTATTAACGGCTAACGAACACTTGCTGTTGTTGGAAGATAGGGCGCCCATCAAGCGTATCGGCATCACTTTTCGCCCAGAGGGTTTGTATGCCATTGAGTCACGGTTTAGTGATGTATCCCAAGTAGCTGCAATTAACCAATGCGAATGGTTTGATTGGCTTAACGCGGCGTTTGATGAGCGCTTTCAACAAGGCTTATGGCAGTTAGAGTTGCAAGGTTCATCGCAATGTTTGCTGAACTACATCAAACAACATTTAGATGCGTTAGATATCGAACCTTGCCGTACCAAACCGTTTTTGGCGTCACAAAAAGCGGTATCCGTGATGGACGCTCAAGCGCTACGTTCACCTGAGTTAGCGATGGATATTGATGAGATAGCCAAACAGTGCGCCTGTTCTCGCAGAACGCTTGAGCGCAGTTTCAAACAAGTGGTGGGGTTGAGCGTTAAGCAGTATCAACAAATGGCGCGTCTGGAGCAGATGATTTTGACTCTCTACAAGCAACAAGAAGCGATTGATTGGGCGAGTTTCTCACAACAATTTGGTTTCAGTGACCAATCGCATTTGATTCGTACCCTCAAACATCAGCTAAGAAAAACACCGAGCAAATACCTGAAAAAACGTGACTTAACCATCGATATCTATGGCGATTTTGAGTCGTAATACATTGCTAATCAGCCCGAAAGTTGTCGCAAAAATCCAATTTTTCTCTTATCCGCTGGGCTACTATTTTCAGCAGATAACGAGGTAACACATGTCATATCAAAAACTAAAACAAGGCGAAGCCATTCCATTTAATGAATCGTTGACTATCCAACTGATTCAAGGCTCTGATCTACAAGATATTATCGAGATGCTGAACGACGATAAGGTCAATCAGTATCTGTTCTTCGCACCTGCTGATAACAACCTGTATGAAGGCTTCTTTGGCCCTATTATTGAAAATACGGCACAAGCGATTAAAGACGGTGTTTGGTCAGATAGCCCAACGTTCGTGATTCGTGACCAGCAAGGTCAGTACATGGGAATGTGTGCGGTGACCGCAGTGATGTTCTTAACTGGCAACTACGAAGTGGGTTATCAGTTACCTACTTGCGCATGGGGCAAAGGCGTCGCGACTCGCGCTTGCCAAATGATGACCGAGATTGGATTTACTGAGTTAAACGCCCATAAAGTCAGTGCCGATTGCTACGCTTCTAATGCTGGTTCTTACAAGACGTTAGAGAAAAATGGTTTTACTCAAGAAGGCCGTCAGAAAGACTACTATAAACTAGAGCAAGGCTTTGACGACAAGCTCTACTACGGTATGACCGCAGAGCAATTCGCGTCTTTAAATCGCTAATAATTAGCCGACAAAAAAGTAGCTAACAACAACGTAGCGAACAAAAAAGGCCGTTAACCCACATGCTCGGGTTAACGGCCTTTTCTATATTCAGCGCTAAATGGCTAAGACTTAGTTGCCTTGGTTTTGGCTTTGAAGCTTCTCTTTTGCTTCTTCAACCTTTGAGAAATCCAATCCCAACTCGTCTACGGCTTCTTTGATTAGCGCAGGGTTTTGCATCACTTGCGCCATCAGCATTTGTAGCTTGTCTTGTGGCAAACCTAGTTGGCTGATTGTTGCCATTGCCGCTAGAGGGTTTTGCGTCAGAGTCTGAAAAATCTCGTTGATTTGCTCATCGCTGATGTTGTTCTCTTTCAGCAAGGCGATAATTGGGTTCATCATATTTCCTTTCAATCAGTGTATGACTTGGTTGCCAGTATTTGTTCTAGTAGAATAATTGGGGCTCCCGCGCAATATTTCAATACCCTGTTAGCTCCATGTAACCAGTCCCGGAATGAGAGCCATCAATACGCACTGGACCTTCCCAATAAGGCACAGAAAGTGGCATTTTCGCATTCGGGTTGAGTGCAGAAACCATAAGTTCGATTTGCTGGTTAGGAATCGACACTTGCCACTCGGTTGGATACTTTCGCCCTTGGATTTCGGTTTGCTTGGTTGCCTCTAACTGAATGTCTTTTTGTGGGATAGCAAGGCCGGAACCATCTTGCTGCATCAGCCTTGCGCTGGAGTAGCTGGCTGCTCCAGTTTTGGAATCACGCAATTGGAACACCACCAAGCTGGTTTCGCCACTCAATCTTAAGGCAAACCAGTCCCAGCCTTGTTGTGAGTCGAGTAAGAATTGCGAGCTCCACTCTCGGTCTATCCAGCCTTTGCCGGATACTTGATGGGTTTTGCCGTCGATCGTGACTTCACCGGAGACATCAATAAACGGTTGGCTGTAGTAATACGAAGCCACCTGACCATCGGCGCTTTTGGTGCTGTACCCTTGCTCGCCTTGCTTTTGATAAGGTGCGCTGCTGGTAAGGGTCAGCGCATAGCCAAACTGTTCGGAGTTCGCCTTCAATGTTGCAGGGAAGAGGTCGTTGGTTGAAGAGGTCCACTGCCAATCATCGAGATAAACTCGAAATGGTGAAGTGTCGACGCCAGCGAGGGATGTTTGATCGCGCGACCATTTTTCATCGGCGTAGTGTTTGTCCGCGGTCGTGACTGCGCTGTGCGCCATGTAGATTTGTTGAGCTTGCCACTCGGTTTTCTTCACGTCATCTTCGTCCTTTGGCGGCGCAGCAGCAAAGCGAAATTGTGTCCACTGGACGCCAAGTGGGTTGCCGTTTGCATCGATTAAGTTAGCGGTTAAGTACCACCATTCATGACGAAAATCCGGGTGTGCTTGATGATCGGTAGGAAAGGTGAGTTCAACCCCTTTTTCTACGGGTGTGAATAGGTTGCTCTCGCTTTGCATATCTCCACTGCCCAGCAAAGTGCCCATATTTTGTTGTTGGGGATCTTCACAACCGAACAGGAACAGACTGCTCATGAATAGAGTAAGTGTGCTTGCTAATCGAACCATCACAACACCTCGCTTTGCAAACTGGATACGACAGGCTTGCTGACCAATCGCCACAGCGGAATCAAGGTTGCAATCACCGCCACCAAGATGGTGATCGCCGCAATACTGAGGGCGTCACTCCAATTCCACAGATAATTTAAGCTCCAACCAAAAGCGCGTAAGGTGACGATGTCTGTCAGCACATAACCCACCATGGCTCCGAGGGGCAGGGCGACAACCAGAGTAAAACTGACTAAAGCGACGATCTGCCCGACCACCATGGTCATTAATTTACGACGGCTGACGCCAAGTGCATACAGCCTTGCAATGGCGGCTTTGCGCGCGTCGAGCAACATAAAACAAGCACTGAACAAACCAATCACCGCGACCATCAACGTCACGCCGTTGAGTGCGCGTGTAATGGCGAAGGTCTGCGAGAAAATATCCAACGCGATGGATTTGATTTGCGCCTGGTCGTAGAGTTGACTCGGATGCAGATTCAATTGCTCGCGCAGTTGCTCGTAGACGATTTGTGGGTCCCCTGAGACTTTAATGCCAAGGCTTGTTGGCAGGTCGGTAAAGCCACTCTCTTGCCATAACTTTGGTGCTAATAAGACTTCACCGTTAGGTGAGCCGTAATCATGGAATACCGCACCCACAAGGAGGTTCTTATTTGGAACGGCATCAAGCGTGAGCTCGCTACCCAGAGATAAACCCAGTTTGACCGCGGTTGGTTCACTGATAGCGACCAACTCACCTTGGTAAAAGCGTGACCAGAAGTTCTCCAAACGCGATTTGAACACCATTGTTTGCTCTAAGGTGTCTTTGTCTTTGGTGCCAAGCAAAATCGGTAAGCCTTGCAGGTTATCGTCGACGTAGTATTGCTTGTAGACGGTCTCAACATTGTCAAACTGTCCTAATGCGCGCTCTACATCTGCGATTTCCCCTTGCGCAGGGCTGACGTAAATATCGGCGTGTAACCTTTGTTCTAACCACTGCTTTAGGGTGGATTCAAAGCTACCAACTAGCTTGTTCATCCCCATATTGGCAGTAACGGCGAGTAGCAGTGCCATCATGGCGAGAGAAAGCGGAGAAATCAGCTCACGCAGCTCAGCAAACAGATACTGCATCAAACCGGAATTGGTGCGCTTCTCACACCAATTGGCTAAGACGCTGAGTGTTTTGGGTAGGTACAAAGGAATCGACACTACAAGCACGCCGAGCCACGCCATGGTGAAGCGGTGATGCTCACTCAGCCATAACCCTGCGAGTGCGAGAGTCGTCAACGCAGCACCTATCACGAACAATTGGTTTTCGTTAGAGGCTTCAGGCGCTTGATAAAACCCGCCATGAGAGGAAAGCGGTTGGCGCACTCGCTGTTTAAAGTGCTGCCAACACGCCAACAGGGTTGCGGTTAACGTGAGCAGCAGCGCTTGCGCCCACCATTGCCACTGCCAAGTTCCGGGCAGAAGTGTCGCGCCATAAAGTTGTTCTAGAGTCAGTGCCACGGTCGGATGTAGCCAATGGCTAAGCTGCATGCCCAATACAAAACCGAGGGAAGCGCCGATGGTAACGAGAACAGTGAGTTCAACTAACAGCGCAGAGAGCACAATGCTCGGCGCAACGCCCGCCTGTTGAATCTGCACTAACAGCCGATTGCGTTTAAGCAAGCTGTACTTAACGCCGTTGTAAGCAATGAACAGCCCGACTAAAAACGCGAGTAAGCTCATTGCGGTGAGATTGAGGTGAAAGCTGTCGGTCAGTGAGCCAAGGTCTGTGCTTTGATTATTGGAAATCCATTGTCCTTGCTCGCCAATGATGCTTTGCCAATTTGCTTGCGTGTCTTTATTCCCTTTATCACCCGAATGGAAAACCGCAATGTAACTGAGCTGCCCTTTTTTATTGAGCAGTTGCTGGGCAAAGCCAATGTCCATCAACATTCGGCTACCTAACTGCCATTCGTCAGGCAACACCACCACTTGGGTTGGAATGTCGTCCAGAGTTAGGGTTTCTACCTCTCCTAAGTTTTGATGTTGAGATTGGCTCATCATCACGATTGGCTTGCCAGCTAAAAGCTCAGGTAGAGGCAAAGCACTGTCGAACAAAGACACGTTCTGTTGGTTATCTGATGACTTTTGCTTGTTATCCGTTGAGTAGCGCGAACGTGAAGAGATGGCAGCAATTAACTCGCTACCTTGTACTGACCAACGACGACCTTGTTCGTCTCTCACTCGCCCTTCGATTACAGGTAGTGCTGCACTGAGCCCGTTTTGTCTAAGGGTGAAATAAAGAGACTCGGGCAGATAGTTTTGCCCTGCTGGTGGAATAATTAAGTTCTGAGCTTGTGCGCTAAGCTGCTCGGTAGATTCCGCATAACTTCGTTTGGCATTGAGGTTGATGGCTTGCACCGCAACAAATAAGGTCACAGCCAACACGATACCGATCAGAATCGCGGCGGCTTGCAGTGGTGCTTGTCGATAATGTGCCGCAAACAGATCCAGGGCGAGTCGAGTATGCGTGAATCTGGTGGTTGATAGCTTAGCTTGCTTCATGGCGAAGCTCATGTTTGTTTACTTGATGACTGTTCTGTAGCTGACTGTTATCCAATCGCAGCCGTGCTTTCATAAATTCAGCGCATTCATGGCTGTGTGTTACCAATAGCACCGCCGTATTGCCCTGGGTGGTGATTTCACTGAGCAGTTTCATCACTTCCAAGCCTGCTTTTTGGTCGAGGTTACCTGTGGGTTCATCAGCAAGTAGCAGTTTAGGTTTGTGTGCTAAAGCACGTGCGATAGCGACTCGTTGCTGTTGACCGCCGGAAAGGGCTGAAACATGCCTGTCGAGCAGTTGGCTGATGCCTAGAGTCTCGACCAAATAATCGCACCAGTCGTTCCATTTTTGTTGATTCAAATGCAGAGGGAAGGCGATGTTTTGCTGCACGTTGAGCGGCGTTAATAGATTGAATTGCTGGAAGATAACACCGAGTTTTTGGTGTCGAAATCGGCTCCATTGCGGGTCTTTCCAAGCCGCCGTGTTATCACCATCTAACCACAACTCACCTTCGGAAAGTGGCTCAAAGCCAGCGATGACATTGAGTAAGGTACTTTTGCCGCTGCCACTTGCGCCCGTCAACGCAACACTCGCTCCTGTGTTCAACGTAAAGTCGACGCCTTCCAACACGCGATGTGTCTCTTTACCATCAACAAAGCTTTTGCTGGCGTGTTTGAGTGTGACAAGTGGGCTTTCCATTTCCTCTCCCTGTATTAAAAAGGTGTCGTTTCTTTTGGCAATCGCTATTGCAGTTCGTTCTTTAGAAACTTTAGACAACAATCAGATAAAAATAGCGATTTACATCGATTTCTTAATAACTTGTACTGAAAAGAAGAGGGAAGAGATTAAATGAGGAAGGGATATGACAGGCATTAAAAAAGCCCGAGTCAAACTCGAGCTTTCAAAGATATTCAGCGTGGTCAGCTTACACGTAGTACGCTTCAACTTCGCCTTTAAGCTTGATTAGCATTGGGTTACCGAAACGGTCTTTTGCTTTAGGAGAAGCAATTTTTACCCAACCTTCGCTGATGCAGTATTCTTCTACGTCAGTACGTTCTTGACCGTTGATACGAATACCGATTTGGTGCTCGAAGCATTCTTTGATGAAGAATGGGCTACGTGGGTTACCTGCTAGGCGATCTGGTAGAGCTGGTTTAGCTGTGTCTGTCATTTTGTGTGACCTAAATTCCGTAAAAAGTGCGCTATTGTAGTCAGTGCACTGTGTGTGTTCAAGATATGTTGAGAGTCGATGCGTTGTTTAACTTTCAAGTAACTCCTACAACCCCTTTAAATACTGCGCGTTGGCTGTTGGTTGAATCATGGCATTCAGCGTTTGGACGGTTTGTTCGCTGTGTTCTTCAAGTAGAGCTAAGAACGCGTCAATCAACTCAGGTTTGCTTGCTGAGACTTTCGTTTCGGTTTGGATATCACGCAGATCGATCAACACATCGGTAAACAATTGCGGCAGATCGTGCAGCACTTGCAGGTTCAATACGTTGTGCTCGCTGTAGATTGAATTGTGGCTGCCTTTCTGTTTTTGCACCACGTAAGGATTGTCTTTTAAGTTGATGATAGACGTGCGTTTATCACAGTGTTTCAAACAACCTTTGTTGACCTTCACCTTACGGCATCCTTCGGTTTGTTGGAACAAACATTGGCGGCTCGTGAGTAGGGTATTTGGATGATAAATGCTGTAGAAGCTGCGCATGTTTTTCGGACGCTTTATGTGACGCATCTGCTTCATATTCAGCTCGTTAGAAACAAACGCGCCACTTGCCGCGAACTCGTCTTGAAGGCATTTAAACGCGTATGAGTTCACCGTGTTCATTTGTGGGCCTGCCACCCAGCCTAAGCCGAGTTCTTTTGCGATCATGCCGACGCCTGAGTTGTTGGTGATCAACAATTCAGGTTGGATGGTTTCCAAAAATACACGAACTGCTTGGTAGTCTTCGCCAATCAAAATGGCAGGGAACCAAGGTTTGAGCATTGGGTTGGCTTGGAACAACTCAATCATCGCGCTCAGTTCACCAGACAATCCCATTGGCAATTGATAGTAAACATCAATGTCTTGGTATTCGCACAGCATGGCTTCTTGTGCTGACGAGATCAGAACCGATAATTTTGGCGCACCTTGGCGAGGTTCTGGTTGAGGTAACGCTGGCAGAGTTGGCACATCAATCGACCCTTTCAAGCTGCTGCCGGATACTTGTGTTGAAGTGATATCGAACGACTTGGTTTGCTCTGCCACTTTCTCAATGATCGCGGTTTTGTCGTCGTAGAGTTTCTTTTTCACCGCTTGCACATCATCAGCAGACTGGCATTGATAAACCTTCGAAAAATGCTTTACAGCGTGGTCGCGCGGGTTGTCGATGTACATCGCCTTGCCGAAATCACCTTGCAAAAATGCGTTGGAGAAATCGCGGTTGAATACCGTGTATAACTCGGTGGTGTCTTCAGCGAGTTCCAAACCCTCGCACAAGCGATCGATTTGCTGACGCCAATTATCGACCACGGTATAGACGTAGTGTGATTTCTTGATTCGTCCTTCCACTTTTAATGAATACACGCCAGCATCGGCAAGCGCTTTCAAGTCCCCAAAGGCGGAGTTGTCTTTCATATTGAGTGGGTAGTTGTTGCCCGTTTTGGTCGTTTCGTACTGTTCGCGACAAGGTTGGCTGCAGCGTCCACGGTTACCTGATGCACCATTGCGAGCGGAACTGATATAGCAAATTCCGGAGAATCCGATGCAGTATGAGCCGTGGACAAACACTTCCATCATTACGTTGTGCTCGCGACCAAATTGCGCCAGATGTTTTATTTCATCGATGTTAAGTTCGCGAGATAAGTTTACTCGGCTTGCGGTGAGCTGGTTGAGAAAGAGGATCTGGCCTTCGTTATGCGTGTTTAGTTGCGTTGAAGCGTGCACATCCAAATCGGGAAAGTGATGTTTGAGAATGTAGGCCAGACCGAGATCTTGCACGATCACGCCGTCGATTTTGGTGGTGTTCAGTTGGCTGAGTAAGCGAACAATCGCTGGAATTTCACTTTCTAAAATCAGCACATTCAACGTTAGGAAAATCTTACAGCTGTGCTGATGGGCCAACGTTAACACGCCATTTAAGTTATCTAAGGTGAGGTTGGTCGCTCGGTTACGAGCATTGAAGCGGTCGAGCCCACAGTAAATTGCATCGGCGCCAGCGGCAATGGCGGCTTTGATGGAATCTAAATCACCACCGGGTGCTAATAACTCAAATTGATCGCGTGTCACTATTTTTCTCTTTCTTACTAAAATAGGCTGCAAATGTTACGTATTTCACGCTTTTGATGCTCAGCTAGTTAACGCTTTATTAATCTGAATCAATTAATCCGTGTTACACGGTCGACTCTTGAGTGGGTAGAGTGCAATTCGCGATAGCGGAATCTGACTTCTATAGTTTTCCTACACTTGGTTTTTCTATATCTAGTTTTCGACTCAGAGAGAGGAAGGGACGACAAATGAAAAAAGTAATCATCGGGTTGGTCGTGGCGTTGACGTCATTGAGTGCGTTGGCTGGTGAGGGTGTGGTAACCGTTGCGAGCACGCATTCAGCAAAAGATACGGCGGATAAATTTGTCGCTATCGCGCAAGAAAAAGGGTTGAACGTCTTTGCGCGCATTAACCATCAAGAGAATGCCACGAAAGTCGATATGACGTTGCGACCAACCGAAGTTATCGTGTTTGGGAACCCTAAAGTGGGCACGCCACTGATGATCTGTGCGCAGGAGGTGGCGCTCGATTTACCCCAAAAAGTGTTGGTGTATGAAGATGCTGAAGGCAAAACGTGGTTAGCTTACAACGATCCGATGTATTTAAAACAGCGCCATCATATTGAAGGCTGCGACGAGGTATTGAACAAAATCAACGGCGTGCTGGGCAATTTAACCAACGCGGCGGCGAAGTAGGGCTGGTTATTGGCTTCGCTTTTTTTACTCCGAAAACGAAAAAGCCAACCTCACAAGGAGGTTGGCAAATCTTACCTAGATTGGGGGAGGTAAGATCAGGAGGTGGCGAGTACGCTGTGCACTTCTGACTTAATTGAGTCAGACTGCGTGCCGAAAATCGCTTGTAAACTGTCGCCAATCACTAACACATCTCGCGCGCCAAGTGCTTTTAGCTTAGCAACATCAACGTTAGCGATGTCTTTCACCGAGACACGTAGACGAGTGATACACGCATCGACTGACTTGATGTTGGCTTTGCCGCCCAATGCTGCTACTACATCCACCGCAATTTCATCAGGTTGTCCGGCAATCTTCACTTCTGCAATGTCGGTTTCACGACCTGGCGTTTTCAGATCCAACTTCACAATTAGGAAGCGGAACAAGCCATAGTACAGCGTCGCCCAGATTGGACCGATGATGATGAACATCCACGCATTGCTCGACATTGGGTAGTAAAGGAAGAACTGGATCGCGCCGTGCGCAAAGTCAGTACTGTGTTTGATTTCCAAAAATGCGGTGATCGCAAATGCAATACCAGTTAGGAAAATATGGATCACGTACAGCACTGGCGCGACGAATAGGAAGGTAAATTCGATTGGCTCTGTGATACCGGTTAACCAAGAGGTCAACGCCGCAGACATCATCAAACCGCCGACGATTTTCTTACGCTCAGGAGACGCGCAGTGGTAAATCGCCAGTGCCGCTGCTGGTAGCGCCCACATGGAGTACATAAAGCCACCAGACAGATAACCTGCGGTTTTATCGCCCGCGAAGAAGCGAGTGAGCTCACCGGTAAACTCTTTGCCGGTTTCTGGGTCTACGTAGCTGCCGACTTCAAAGAAGAACGGCGCATTCCAGATGTGGTGCAAACCAACCGGGAGTAGTGAACGTTCGCCCGCGCCGTATACCGCCCACGCGAGTACAGGGTTTTGGTATGCTGCCCAATGAGAGAATGCATCAAGAAGTTGTCCGACAGGTGGCCATGCAAACGCGAGAATCGCACCAACGACGATCGCCGATAAACCGGTCACAATGGGCACAAATCGCTTACCCGCGAAGAAGCCCAAATATTCCGGCAGTTTGATGTTGTAGAAGCGGTTGTACATGATTGCCGCGACCGCACCGATAAAGATGCCGCCAAACACCCCGGTTTGCAGCGTCTCAACGCCCATGATGGTGGCGTCAGTTTCTAAGCCACGCAAGCCTGTCACGATACCGAGCGATGCGTTCATAATAATTAGGCCAACTAAGCCTGCGAGCGCCGCGGCACCGTCATTGCCTTTTGATAACCCGAGCGCTACACCGACCGCAAACATCAACTGCATGTTGCCGAACACGCCCTCACCGGCGGCGAGCATCACTTTGTTGACCGCGTCTGGAATAAACGCAAAGCCCGCGTTACCAATACCCAGCATCAAGCCGGCCACTGGTAACACCGCCACAGGCAGCATCAACGACCGCCCTATTTTTTGTAGTTGTCCAAATATACTTGCAAACATGGTTTCCTCCTGACGAATGCCAGTGTTGTAGGACCTGATTCCTTCAGGTCATGTTGTTTCACGTAAAGTCAGGATGATCATAGCGAGCAAGGCGGCGCCTAAGGTTACAAAAGGCAATCAGTTTGTAAGTGGCCGCTTACAAATCTCTTACACCGAGAAGTGAAAATTGTAATCGGCTCGATTGTGCATGGGCGTTTAAGAATGCATCATATTGGCCAGCGCCAAACTCAGGGGCAGGCACAGGGACGGACACAGGGAAAGTAGGATGGAAAACAAGCAGATACTGGTCGTCGATGACAACCTCGACCTTCGCGAAGCGTTGTCGGATTACCTTGGTCGCGCTGGGTTTGAAGTGCTTTGCGCGGAAAACGGCGGCGTGATGTGGCAACTGCTCAACGATCACCATCCTGATTTGATCATCCTCGATATTATGATGCCCGGTGAAGACGGCTTTACCCTGTGCCAGAAACTGCGCAAAAACTCCGATATCCCGATCATCATGCTGACCGCCGTCACTGAAGAAGCCGACCGAGTCGCAGGGCTAGAAATGGGCGCCGATGACTACATCACCAAATCATTCAGCCCGCGAGAACTGCTCGCGCGCATCAAAACGATTTTGAGACGCAGCCAATCGACCGCCAATAGCAAACTGACGCGTAAAGTGCGTTTTGACGATTGGTTATTAGATACCGTAACCCGGCAACTGACCCACGTTGCTAGCCGCGAGGTTAAGCAACTGAGTGGCGCGGATTTGTCGCTGCTCGGTTTGTTCGTCAACCACGCGCAATCAATATTGTCTCGCGATGACATTGCGCGCGAGATCTGGGGACGCGATGCCGACCCGTTTGAACGCGGCATTGACGTGCAGATCAGCCGCTTGCGTCATCACCTTGAAGATAAAGACCGTTCGCTGATCCTAACGGTGCGCAACAAAGGCTACATGCTGACCACGGATGTACATTATGAGAATTAAACGCTGGACGGGATCACTGGTCGTTCGTACCAGTGTGTTCCTGTTGCTGGTGATCATTTTGGCGCAGGTATTATCCGGGATTATCTGGTATCAACACGCCAGCGAACGCGACAAAGAAGGCCTGACCACCACAGTCAAAAGCTTAGCACTGAGTGCTTCTTCTACCATCGCCTTCTTTCAAACCCTCCCTTCGGAATATCGCCACTTGGTGCTCAATCAACTACGCAACATGGGGGGTACGCGCTTTTTCGTCTCACTCAACAATCACCAGATTGACGTCGACCCACTGCCAGAGAGTGAGCGCAAAACGTTGGTCATCAACCAAGTTCGCGAGGTATTAGAAAGCGAGCTGAGCGGCATTCCTAATATCGAGGTGGAGTTCACCCAGCGCGACAAACTCAAAGTGTTCAACAACGAGCTACCTATCGACGAACTGCCGTTATTGTGGGCGCATTATTCGCTTTCGTTTGGTGACCTCAATCCGCCTATTCTGGTGATGCAGGTCGAAGTCGCACAGAACGAATGGTTTTATCTCGCGGCGGTGCTACCCGCGCCTTACATCAACCTAGAGACTAACTATTTTGAGCTGCGCCAATGGCTCACGCTATTACTGTCCGCGCTAATGCTGTTGCTGTGTACCTGGTTTATCGTTCGTAAAGAAATTCAACCCATTCGAGAGCTGGCAAAAGCCGCAACCCTGATGTCGAGCCGATTAGACGTGCCCGAAGTCTCTGAGCGCGGCAGTAACGAACTGAAAGCGGCGGTACGTGCGTTTAACAAAATGAACCGACGCATCGACAGCCACATTAAAGACCGCGAGATGCTGTTCAGTGCCATTTCACACGATCTGAAAACGCCGATTGCTTGCCTAAAACTACGGGCGGAAATGCTGGATGACGAAGCCGACCGAGAACGCTTTATCCGCCTGAGTAACGACCTAGATTTGATGGTCAAAGGCGCATTGCAATGCATTAAAGAGACCGATATCCACGAGGAAATCGAGCCGATCAATTTCACCCAACTGATTCAGCACATTTCCGCCAATATCGCCGATGCGCCGGACACAATTCGCATCCACGGTGAAATCCGCACCCACTTTGCTGGTAAACCGTTAGCGATTAAGCGCTGCATTCAGAATCTGGTCGATAACGCGCTCAAATACGGCCATCAAGCGGACATTACGCTGAGTGAAAGCCCAGAGTCGATCCAGATTGAAATTGAAGATCACGGTGATGGTGTTGACGATTTATTACTTGAAAAGCTCTGCCAGCCATACTTCCGCGCTAGCAACGATAAAGAAGGCAGTGGGCTGGGGTTAACCATTTCACAGAGCATTGCAAAGGCTCATGGTGGCAACTTGTTGCTGAGCCATTCTCAGTTTGGCGGCCTCTGCGCCACACTGACTTTCCCGAGAGACTGACTATGAACAAACTGGCATTCTTGTTCCCACTGTTGCTCGCCCCTTGCGTCGCTCGCGCTGAGTCGCCACAAGGGGTAGAGTTTTTACATTGGTGGACTTCTGACGGCGAGCAGCAAGCGCTGCAAACACTTAAAGCTCAGCTAAAACGGCACGATATTGAGCTGCTGCAAAGCCCGGTGTTAGGCGGTGGTGGCGACAGCGCGATGACGGTACTGCAAGCTCGCGCGCTGGCGGGCAATCCACCGAGCTTCGCGCAAATCGAAGGGCCAAGTATTAAAGCGTGGGATGCCATCGGTATTTTGCACAACGTCAACGCGGTAGCGGATGAGCAGCGCTGGGACGAGGTGCTCTACCCGCTGTCTATCGAAATCAATAAAACACAAAACGGCTATATCGCCCTGCCACTTACGCTGCACCGTTTGAACTGGTTGTGGGTCAACCACAAGCTGCTTAAACAACTGAATCTGTCCGCGCCGAACAACTGGCAAGAGATGTTCGCCGCCATGGAGCTTGCTAAGCAAAATGGCATCGTGCCGATCGCGGTCGGCGAGCAGCCGTGGCAAGTCGCCCAACTTTTCGAGAACTTAGTGATCTCCACAGGCGGTGTTGAGTTCTACACCAATGCGATGGTTAAACTTGAGCGAGACAGCATCGACAGCGAAACTCTGCGCCAAGCGCTGGCGCAATTTCGCCGCCTGAGTTTGTTGATCGACAACCAATTACCTGACAGTAAGTGGGATACGGCGACCCAAGCGCTAGCCGACGGTCATGCGCTGTTTCAAATCGGTGGAGATTGGATTTTGGGTGAGCTGCTCGCCAATCAAGTCTCAGTTCCGCAAGAGATCGGCTGTTACCCAACGCCGGACAGCGATGGTGTATTCCTCTACAACATGGACAGCTTGGTGTTTATGTCGAGCAAGTCGTTTTCTGCCGAGGCGGCTCTGCAAACCGCAAGCGCGCTGGCAGACGTCGAGTTTCAAGCCAAGTTCAATAAGGTAAAAGGTTCGATTCCGGTACGCACCGATATTGACATCAGCGATTTTAATCCGTGTCAGGTCCAGTCATATCAAGACTTTCACTACGGCGTTAAACACAACCTCGCTGTGCCGAGTATGATTGATTCGATGGCGGTCAATCCGGTTGCTCAGCAAGCGATAAACTCGGAAATCTTCCGTTTTTACCGTAATCCCAAGATGGAACCCGACGAGCTGATAAAACGCATTATTGCTATTTCGCAAAGCGGTTAATGGCAATGAATTTGTGCCGAGTGGAATAAAAAAGCCCCAATGATTGGGGCTTGAATGAAGCGAAGTATGCCGTTTAAAAATAGTGGAAGATCGGCGGTTCATGCATCAAGAAGTTTTGATGGGAGATGTTCCACGCATACGCGCCCGCTAAGGTAAACACAACGTAATCACCAATATCGACGTGGGCGACGTGTTGATTGCGTGCCAGCACATCTTTGGGCGTACAAAGCTGGCCGACAAAGGTCGCTTGTGCATGCTGAATTGGATGAGAAACCTCATGGTGTTGCTCGCTTTTCAGGATGACGAATGGATGATCATGGCTCTGTGCCGCTGGCGTGCGGAAGTGGTGAGTTCCCCCGTGCGCGATGACAAAGTTTTCGCCAAGATTTTGCTTAATATCCAGTACTTCCATCACGTAATAACCGCATGCCGCCGTGATGAAACGTCCGCATTCAAAACGCAGTGTCCAATCTTGCACTTGCTCTTTAGCGATGAGGAATTCCAACTTGTCGCAAAACTCCATCCACGGAAAGTGTTGCTCAGGGTTTTGGTAGTTGATGCCCATGCCGCCGCCCAAGTTGATCATCAGCTCACCGAGTTCGAACTCCTGCTGCCACGCCTTCACGACTTGGAAATAGCGCTGCATTAACGCTAAGTGGCGTTCAACATCAAGCTGATGCGACATCAAGTGAAAATGGAAGCCTTTGAGTGACACTTGCGGGAAATCGCGCAGCAACATCAAAGCATTGCTCAGTTCGGACTCGTCCAAGCCAAACGGAGTCGGCTTGCCGCCCATTGCCAACTTGCTGAGCGTGATGTCGCCAATATCGATGTTCATACGCAAAAAGATCGAAGCAGGGCGGTTGAGGCGCTCGGTTAGCGCACCAATGCGTTGCAGCTCAGTGAGGCTTTCGACGTGAATCGCATCGACATCAAGTTCAATCGCTTGTTGCAATTCACTTGGCATTTTTCCTGGGCCACCGAAGATCAATGGTTTATCGAGTTGTTGCTGGTGGAGGTGTGCCAACTCCCCGCCAGATGCCGCTTCAAAACCATCGACATACGGCGCGAGCGTTTTGAGAATCGGGCCCGATGGATTGGCTTTAGCTGCGTAAAATAGCTCGACATTTTTCGGCAAAACGTGACGCAGTTGTTTGATGTGTTCTTCTAAGGCGCTTAGGTCATACACGTACGCGCACAAGGGTTGACTTTGCTGCTGTGCGAGCGTGTGAACTTGTTGGCAAACGCGTGTCGGTAGAGAGAGTGAATTAGACATGTTGCGATCCTTTTTCGTGTTGCTGCCAAGGCGCGGCGACTTGGGTATAGCCCGACTCCTTATCGGCTTTTTGCATCAAACGCGTGGTGAAATTATTTTTGCTTGGGAAGTGACCGCCATTTAGCAACGTTTCTAGTTCCGGTTGTTTTCCATTCACTGATTGCCAATGCACAATGGCACTTTGCACCGCATTCCACAGCGTTTGCTCTAGTGGCTCATCACCTTCTGCGATGAAGAAAATCGCTTCGCTGATGTTGTTGATAAAGGTGCAGTATCCGATGCGATTCCAGCCTTGTTCGCGACTGTAGTAAACCGATTGTCGCGCGCGTTCAGACAAATCAGTTAATGTTTCTGCTGGCCAGAACTCTGGCAGTAATTTAGTGCCTTCCAAATCACGAATCCAAACACAACACGGCATCTCTTGCTCAAAGCCAATCAAGGTGTTTTGCAAATGCGGCTCAAACGCCACCCCGTGTTTGAAGTAGTAATTAAACACGCCCGGAATTAGGCAATGCAAATAGCGCTCAAACCACAGTGTCGCGATGTCGGAATAGCGATTTTGCGTAGTACGCGCTTTGTTTTTAAGGCGTTGAGCAATGCAACTGTTGCCGTTTTTGTCGTAAGCAAACAGAGCGCCAGCGAGGGTTGGTTTTAAGATATCGACTTCGCTCAGCGAGAAATTTTCGCGATACAAAATCCCAAACGATTCGCGCGCTTTGGTGTTGGCGTCCCAATTACGCTCAGCGACACTTTCTAGATTCAATGTGGTGGCGTAAGGCTCTGTCATCACTTTAAATACGGGGTTGTGCAGCTGTTCGTTTTCTCGAATTGGTTTGAGAATCGACGTGAGCTGCACGGCGCTGTCGAGTTCGTACCACGCGTTTTTTCGCACGCAATTGGTTAATCGTACGTTGATGGAGAATTTCGCAAACCAATCCATATCTGGGTGGTAGAGGGTACGAACTGAAGAGGTCGGCTGCATCTTTTCACCACCTAAACCCAGTGGCGTGATCTTGCCTTGTTCAATGGCACGCTTCACGCTTGGGTTGCTCAAAATGGTGTAGCTTTCCCAAGGATGGCAAGGGTAGAGGGTCTTCCCATTGCTGGTGGTGTGTTGTGGCGCGAGCTGTTGTAGCATGCGTTGCGCAGGGTTAGCTTCTCCGTCGGAACTCAGCACATCAAGTAACGATGTATCCACTTCAAACCAGTACAACGGGACTTGCGCGCCGACTTCTGGAGAAAACGCCAAGAGATCATCCATGGTGACGCCCGAACGACTTTTCGGGGTCGGATGGAAAGTATGCCCCCAAATCAGAGACTGTTCCGAAGCGATAAACTCGTTGTGATGCGATTTGGGCGCGACGTTGAGAAACTGCTCGGTAACCAGCACGCTATTTTCCAGTTGTTCGATCAGCTCATGGTTGAACGGGATCGCCAACACCTGCTTGAGATAGTTAAGCAAAAGCGTAAGAGTTTGCGTGGCATCCAATTTCGCCCAACCAGATCCCGGCATTTTCGCCCACGGCAGTTCTGCCAATTTGATTTTGCCCAGTTTGCTCGCGTAGTGAATCGGCAAAACCAGCACGCCATTTTGTTGAGAAAGATGAACGGCTACCCGCTGCTTGGCGGAATAGTTGCGTTTTAACGTTTGGGGTAGCGATGTCGATTGGTAGTGCCATTCCACTTGTTGATTCGGTAGCGCAAATTCACGTAAGTAACAATTAAGAACACCCATTATCGTGTTGAGTTGGGCTTTCTCACGGTTGAGCTGCACCTCATGTGCGCGCAACTCGCTAGTCTGAGAGGATTGAGTTTGTAACATGTTGATTTCCAAATTTTGAGTGGAGAACCAGCGCGATCAAGGTGATTACGCTGACTATCGCAGAAAGTAGGAAAGGAACCTCAAGTAGCCCCAAGCTAGAAATGAAAGAAGCGCAAAATCCCGCTGCCACGCCACCCCATTTGGACATGGCATCAAAGCGAGAAAATACTTTGCCACTGAGTTTGCGATCCAGATTGCTCGCAAGATGCTGATGCAATCCGTGATAACAACACACCATCGCGATGCCGAAGATAATTCTCGCAGCAATGAGTGCGGTTTCGGACGCAATCAAATGCAAGGCAGAGCTCACGGCAAGCAATGCAAACCCAAGCCACAACGTGCGCAGCGGTTGATGGCGATTCAACCCATCTGACAACACGTGAATTTTTCCTGCCAGCAACAGATAGACGCCATGCGGCAGTGCGTACAAAAAACCGATCCATGCGTGGTTAGTGATGCCATATTGCTGTACAAACGGCGAGAAGTAAGGAAAGGTCACCACCATAGAAAACGCAAACCCGAATTGAGCAAAGAAGATCCAACGAATGGCATGCATTGCGTTTTTCTGTGCAACCGGTTTTTCTTGCTGAGGTTCTGAGTTTGGCTTTTCGAGGTTTTGGTCGGCGGGTTTATCCGCTGGCAGTGTTAGCGTGATGCCCATAGCAATTAAAGGCAAAACGCATAACCACAGGTACGCGTTGAGCGGGTTGGTCTCTGACAAGCTCCAGCCGAGCCCAATGGGCGCAACGATCAGCGCCAAGCGAGCAGATAGTTGGGTTTTATTGAGTGACTTGCCGAGTGTTTTGGCTTCTTTAATTTGACTAGATAAGTAGCTGTTCGAGGCGGCCATGGTGCCGCCAAAGGTTCCTTGAACAATAAGACCAAACACAAACATGGCGAGGTTGTCTGCCAAGCCGCACAGCGCAAACCCTGCTGCAAGGCCAAGTTGCGCACGCAAGAGTGAGAGGCGGCGACCGTAGCGATCGGCAAAGTTGCCCCAAAATCGCGCCGCCAACGCAGTACAAAACGTAGGTAGGATAAACAATACCCCTGCCCAGTCCGCATCAATGCTTGCGCCTAACGTTGGCAACACGACGGGTAGAAATAGCGGCATACCTAACGCGGCAAACGCAGCGATAAAGTGGCACAACAACACACTGTAGATGAGTTTGGTCATAATCGTTTAACGTACGCTTTTTTTGATGGCTTCTAAGTAGGCGCGTTGCGCTTCTTCGTTAGAAAGCAGCAAGAAGTTCGGAGCCGACAAACCATAGAACTTATTGATGTCACTCGCGCCGGAGGCTTCTTTCGAGAGCAAACTGCCAGAGCTCAACAAGTACTTGGCGTACAAATCAGGCGCCTCTTGCAGTAACTCGCGTGCCAGTTTTGTCTCTAACCCTTCGCCTTCTAATCGGTTGAGTTGCTCTGCAATGCTTTTGGCCACGATGGCGTAAAGCGATGCTGAAGAGGCAATGCCCTTCGCTGCCATAGATTCTACAATCGCTGCGATATCCAGTTGCAGTGTGATGGTGGTAAACATCTGACCGAGCGCCAATTCATTGTCGACTTTGATGCGTTGGTCGAGCAGTTCATCGCAATCCACTGGAATTGTTCCTGCGCCGTGTTTTTGGGCTGCATGCTCTGTTGCAAAGTGGAAGCGCTCTGGCCAAATTCGCGCCGCGTCGTTGTCTTTCATCGCGAGCGTCATTTTGCCCTGTTGATCAAATGCAATGATGGCGTTTTGCTGGTTGGACTCCAATGCGATGCCATAACGAAGCCACAAGGTGAGGTGCACTTGGCATAATAGATCGACGTAATCTTGGAACCACGCCAGCGTATCTTGTTGATAGTAATGTTCTGCCAAATGTTCTAAGAACAAGCGGTCGTCAGGCATTGGGCTTGCTAGTGCTGCAACCGGAACTAACGCTTTGTCTTCGCAATGAGTAAGTGGGTACTCACGTACGATGTACGCGAAGGTTTTATCCTCGCCGATGTGTCCACCGTGTTTTTCGTTGCAATGGAACAAGCGACTGTTTAAATCGGCGTCCGTTTGTTCAAGGTGGCTGAGTAGGCGTTCAAACCAGTGGCCGTCATACAGTGTTGAAGGCTTGATTAAGCGAATATTTCTCGTGCCTAGCGATCGCATGATCAGCGGAACCTTGATGTGAATGTGCGGTGCCTCGTTGACGACCACAGTACGAACGGAAAGCGTCGGCGTCACGTCTAGATACGTTAAAGGCGCTTCTATCACACCTTCGGGTAAGGCTTCTAAAGAGCGAAGGGTGAGCGGATGCGCAGGGAACAGTACGTGGCTCAGTGCAAAATCAGCAGGAAGCCCCACTTGCTCCATCGTCGGCCAGCAATCAGGTTGTTCGCTGGTTAATGTCACCAGTGATTTTTCAATCGCAATCCAATGCAGAGCAAAGCTTTGTGCGAACTCGGGCGCGTACTTAGCAAGGTCTTCATCGCTCAGACCAAACTTCGCACGCGCAGTTGGATAGTACGGGTGGTCAAGGTAAGAAGCGATCTGGTCGGCAAGCAGCAGTTTTTGATGCCAAGAGCCAAGCTTGGATATTGGTTGAGAAATGTGGTCGGTGTGGTGACGAAACGCTTGGTCACACAGTGCTTTGTGTTTCTCTGCACATTCCAGTTCTTGAAGATACCCCGCCAACAATTCGTGAGAGCTCTCATGCGCCAGTGTCGTTAGTAGCGCAATCCACTCTTGATAATGCTGCTGATGCTCGACTTGGCCATTTTTCTCCACCCACCAACCTAGCGGCGCTTCGCCATTGGCTTGGCCGTAGCACCAATGCTGCATGTAATACGTTGGCACAACAGGTAAATAGAGCGTGAAATCCTGATTATCAAAGGTCAGCCAGACTTGCTCGCTTTGAGGAACAATTACCCCTTTGGGTGCGGCGCTACTGAACTTGGCCTTCGATAAAATGCCAAACATGTCTTCGCGCAGGCAAGTATCGATCAATCGTTGGGTTAGGTATAAAGCGTTGTGATTCATGCTGCCACCTCGCGAGTCGGAGCTAGATTGAAATTGCTAAGCGCGTTCTGCAGCGCTTGGTCGAGGTTTCGTCCTGATGGTGAGACAATCGAAATTCGGGCGAGATAATCCTTGTTGGAATAACTCTGTTGGAAGAGTTCTCCCGCGGTTTTTAGTACCTGTTGCTGGGTGATGACATCGCCATCGTGTTGGATGAAGGAGGTCGAATCTCCATCAATCACACCACTGTGCTCCGCAACCACATAGTGCACGTGCGCTGACCCATGAATTTGGTAATCGCCGGCCAATCTTCGGCCCAAATGCAGACCCAAAATTGTGCTAAACCAACCGAAGTGAGCGAGATTGTTGAGCAAGAATTCGCGGCCATCTCCAATACTGCGGTAGTTAATTTCCACCAGAACCGGGCCATTTTCCGTAATGATAAATTCGCTGTGGCAAACTCCAAAACCAACGCCGAACGCTTTAAGTTGAGCCAAGCAAGCTTCTCGGTGAGCAATGCCGTTTGGTCCGTTCCAGTCTGCGGCGGTTTCGATAAAGTAAGGCGGCTCAGAGAGCGACACATCAAAACCGCCCACGGCGATAAGTTGGTTACCGTCTCCTAAAGTTTCGAGCGTAACCAACGGTCCTTGAAGAAACTGCTCCACCAGAATGGCGGCGTTTGGGTGCTTTTGCCAAAACGCCTCGCAGTAAGCATCGAGCTCGCTTTGGGAGTCACAGCGCTGTACATCTAAACTTGCCACGCCTTCTTTGGGTTTTGCTACGACAGGGAAGGCCATGCCTAATGCCACATTCGAATGGCGATGCAGCAAACAGCTTTGTGTGTTGGGTAAGGATTTTTCATTTAACACTTGTCGAGTTAAGTGTTTGTTTTTGGCCTTTAACGTGACAGACCAATCTTTGGATGGGAGGCCAAAAAATTGCGCGCAGATGGCGGTGGAAGTTTGTAAGTGATCACTATTGCTGAAAATAGCGTCTGGCTTTAATTCATGCTCCGTGATGGTTTCGATGAGTTCTAATGGGTTGAAGACATCACATTCTAGAATGGTATCCGGATTAAAGTGACTATCATGACTCGCCAACTCTAAATGGCTGAGCTTATGGTCGGTGATAAGAACGACGTGAAGGTCCATCGCTTTAGCTGCAGGCACAAAGCCGTGAGTGACTGCATCGTTAACGACATGACTTACGATAATCATCGTAGATTTCATGAGCTTTCCTAATTTTCTAACATTTTCTTCTAACGTTGATAAAGTCGCTCACGGTCGTCTTCCAATGTGCCTCTCTCGAGACGGAGGGCAGAAGTTTTAGTATTTATTGTTATGATATTTGGTTTTTTTTGTTGTTAGTTGTGTTTTTAGGGTAAATAAATATAGAGCATAAAATTAATATTGCAAATAGAAATAATATTTGTTCTTATTTCCATCCGTTGGCTTTATAACAACTAAACGGAATTATGGAATGAATAAATTATTGACCCTGACCCCCTTGGCGGTCGCGATTGGTTCTTCATTAGTAGCACCAAGCGCAGTGGCTTCAGAAGAGACGAACTCAACCCCATCAGCAACTGAAACGATTCAAGTCTTCGGTCATCAGTACGAAGGTTATGCTGAACACATGCCTCAATCAGGCACCAAAACCGATGTGGAATGGCTTGATGTGCCACAAGCGGTATCCGTAGTAACGAAAACAGAAATGCAAGACCGAGGCGCGGTGCGTTTAGTGGATGCGCTAGATGGGGTAGCCGGGGTCAATAACACCTTGGGCGAAGGCAGCCGCGATCAGTTCATGATCCGTGGTTTTGATTCACTCAACGATATGTACCGTGATGGCTTGCGAGATGACGGTACGTTGCAGTCTTACCGTAGCTTAGCGAACGTTGAACGCGTTGAAATTGTGAAAGGCCCTGCGGGATCTTTGTATGGCCGTGGTTCGGCTGGGGGCATCATCAACTTGGTGACGAAACGCGCTAACGGTGAGAATTTTACTCACGTAAACGGTAGTGTAGGCAGCAACAACCAGTATGTTGGTCAGGTCGACAGCTCAATGGCGTTTACAGATAAGGTCAACGGGCGTATTAACTTGGAATACCGTCAAGCCGACTCGTACGTTGATCATGTTGATTCAAACGATTTCTTCATTGCACCGACCATTCGTGTGTTACCAGCGGAAGGTCACACCATTGATATTGACGTGGAATACGCCCATCAAGAACTAGTGCCGTATCGTGGTGTGCCATCAAAAAATGGCAAGCCAGTTGATTTGCCAGTAAGCACTTACTTTGGCGGCACAAACGACTATCAGGAGTCAGACAGTCTCCGTATTGCGGTGGATTACGAATGGCGTCTGAATGATCAATGGGTATGGAACAACCGAGCGGCGTTCAACCATATCGAACTTGAGCAAAAAGGCACGCGTCAGGGCAAAGTGACGGGTAATGAAGTGTCTCAAACCGTTAACAACTTTGGTTACGATCCACGTACTACGACCACTTTACAATCTGAGTTGGTTTGGGAAACCAGGGACAATCAATTGATGGTGGGTGCAGATTTCAACCAGATCGATATCGACCTAACGTTGGCAAGTGACAAAACGCTTCCTCCGCAAAATATCTACGACCCAGTCGTTGGTCCAACGCCTGATCCGGGCTTTAAGCCATTTCGTGACAATACCACCACCACGACAGGTTTGTATGTGCAAGACGTCTATACGTGGGGTGACCTTTCTTTGATCGGTAACGTGCGTTACGACTCGATGGAACTCGAACAACAAAAAGCGGGCTCAGATAAGGAAAAATTGGATGATGACAAAGTCAGCTACCGTGCTGGTTTGGTATACCGCATCAATTCCGACACATCCGTATACGCCAGTTTAGCGCGCTCTTGGCAGTTACCGTACGCTGGTATCTACATCAATCCAAAATTGGCGGAATTCTTCCACACCGACTTAAAAGAGGTGGGTGCGAAAGCGTACCTTTTGGATAACGCATTAATGTTGAATGCGGCACTGTTCCAGATTGATCAAGAGCAACCACAAACTAACGTGGACGGCGATGTGATCGATAAAATTGAAGTGCGTCACCAAGGCATTGAATTAGAGGCTCGCGGCCAAATCACCAAACAGTGGGACATCTCTGTTGGTTACAGCTACTTAGATGCGGAAGACAAAGCCACAGGCAAAAAGCCTAACGATGTATCAGACCACTTGTTCTCTCTTTGGAGCACTTACCAATTGGATGACAACTGGCGTTTAGGCGGTGGGGTGAAGTACGTGGGCGACCGTTACGCAGGTAACGACGAAGCCGTCGCACTTGGCGATTACACAACGGTGGATATGATGGCGGCGTACACCACTGGTCGTCACAAAATCCAAGCGAACGCTTACAACATTTTGGATGAGAAATACATTCTTGGCGCAACAAACGGCACGTCTGGCTTAAACCAGATTGGCTACGGCGCACCAGCCGAGTTCATGCTCAGCTACGGATATCAGTTCTAGGTTTTTTGTGCGTAGTTAGCGCCTGTTAGCCGATTTTTTCCTCATATTGAGGATGTTTAGCCCCGAGAGCCTACGGGATGTATTCTGCCCGAGGCTCAATTTCTCGCAAAGGAGATCTTAATGTCTTACCAGAATTTGGATGGTAAAGTGCGTGTACGTGCTGGTTTGTCTACCACTTACAGTGTGCTTGCGATTGCAATCGCTTCTGCCACATCCATGAGCGCGGTTGCCGCTCCTGCTAAAAAAGAACAAACTACCGCGATGGAAACTGTCGTTGTCACTGGTAGTGTGATTGGTAACTCTGAAATTGAAGACGTCAAAGAGTACCCTGGTGCTCGTACCGTCATTACCCGTGATCAAATTGAGAAAACCGCCGCAGGTTCGATTGATAACGCGCTGCAGCGCGTGCCGGGTATTAAAGTTCAGGATGAAAGCGGAACGGGCGTATTGCCTAACATTTCCGTACGTGGTTTGAAAGCAAGCCGTAGTGGTCATGCTCAGTTCTTGATGGATGGTGTACCGCTAACACTTGCGCCATATGGTCACACTGGTCAGTCTATCTTCCCAGCAACACTGTCGATGCTTGATCGTATTGACATTGTACGCGGTGGTGCCGCAGTACAGTACGGCCCAAACAACGTCGGTGGTGTGATCAACTTAGTGACCAAACCGATTCCACACACGTGGCAAACTGAAATCAGTAACCGCCTTACCGTGTTTGATGGCGGTGATGCGCCGCTGAATGATTTTTACCTACGCACGGGCGGCTGGTTAAGCGACACATTTGCACTACAGTTGGAAGGTAACTTCCTAAAAGGTGAAAGCTTCCGTGAACATTCCGATACGGACGTGAAGAACTTCCAAGCCAAAGCACAGTGGCTACTGAGTGACACTCAAGAGATTCAAGCATTCCTGCAACGTTACGATGCTGAAACGCAAATGCCGGGCGCACTTTCGCCACAAGATTACGAGCAAGATCGTCACCAATCGAAACGTCCTTACGATGATTATGAAGGTAAGTCGACGCGCTGGAGTGTTAAGTACATCCACGATTTGCCATTTGCCGACAGTGCCGAGCTAGAAGTGCTAACGTTTGGCCATAAGTCAGAGCGTCTTTTCAAGTGGGGCTTTAACAGCGCGGGTGGCCATTGGGCGGATCCGGCTCTGCCAGCGACGGACGTTCGTACCTCTCCACGTGAATTTACCGTGTATGGTATAGAGCCAAAAATGGCGATGTACTTTGGCGAAGGTAAATCCGTTACTCAAAACTGGATCGTGGGTACCCGTTATGTTAATGAAGACATTGACTACAAACTCACTCAGACTCCAATCGCCGGTGGTGCAACCAGCGTTCCGCGTGATTGGCATCTAGATACGGACGCGTTTGCTGGATACGTTAGCAACGAAATTGGTTTGTTCAATGATACATTGAAGGTAACGCCTGGGTTGCGTGTTGAGTCGGTTCGAATGACGTTTACCGATCGTGGTAAAAAACAAACGGCAGACAACACCGTGACGGAATGGTTGCCAGGTTTGACGGTGGCATACAACTTAACTGACCAGTGGGTGACGTATGCGAACGCGCAAAAATCACTTCGTGCGCCACAAATTGCCTACATCCGAGGTTTGGGTGAAGAAGGTAGCGAACTGGCTTGGAACTACGAAGTCGGCGCGCGTTACACCCAAGATGCGACCAGCTTTAACGCTGCACTTTATCGCATCGACTTTGAAGATCAATTGCAATGGCAAAGCTCAACGCAGACCTTCGATAACATCGGAAAAACACTTCACCAAGGCATAGAGCTTTCTGCTCGTTACGTGCCTGAAGCACTACCTGCACTGAGTTTAGGCGCAAGCTACAACTATCTAGACGCTACGCTTGAAGAAGAAGGCGCGAATAAAGGTAATCAACTGCCTTACACCTCTAAGCATCAGCTTGGTTGGGATGCAACCTACGCATTTTACGGCATGGACACCACGCTATCGGGCTTCTACTTTAGTGATTCGTATACCGATAACGCCAACACCAGTGCCGAAGATGCAACTGGCGCAACGGGTAAAGTACCATCTTACATGGTGTGGAACTTCAACTTGGGGACGGATTTATACAAAGACGACAAAGGCAAGTTACGCATGAATGTTGCGGTGAACAACTTGTTTGACGAGGAGTATTACTTCCGCGGGATTGATACAAGCCCAGTTGGTCGGTACCCAGCTCCGGGACGCTCTTACACACTGGATCTGAACTATCAGTTTTAAGCGTTTCGTTCACCGAGTTTGAAAAGAAAAGTCGCCAATTTACCTTGGCGACTTTGCCGATCTTAGATACTGGAAAACTCTTAGCACTGGAAAAAAGCAAGATGAAAAATAAAAAACAATTTACGATCAAACACTTTTCAACCGTTTTGCTGATGCTACTGAGCTCAGCTTTGATGTCATTTAGCGCATTTTCTCAGGCGCGCAGCGTGCAAGATGAGCAAGGCACTTTTGAGCTAGAAGCGATACCTCAACGTATTGTGGTTTTAGAATTTTCGTTTGTCGATGCATTAGCGGCAGTCGATGTCTCACCGGTAGGCGTCGCCGATGACAACGATGCCACACGAGTCATTCCTGCTGTTCGTGCCAAGGTTGAGCCTTGGCAATCGGTCGGCATGCGCTCGCAACCGAGTTTAGAGGCGATTGCGGTGCTCAAGCCGGATTTGATCATTGCTGATGCAGAACGTCATCGCGCGATTTATCAAGATTTGCAGCGAATTGCGCCAACTTTGCTGTTAAAAAGCCGTGGTGAGACATATCAAGAAAATCTCGAATCCGCACACAAAATCGGCGTGGCAATTGGCAAACAAGCGAAAATGACACAACGAATTGAGCAGCACAAACAGACCATGGCGGAGTTCAAACAGCATTTTGCAACACAAGAAACCATTCAGTTTGGTGTGGTTTCTGACAAAGGGATGTGGCTGCATAGCCCGGTTTCTTACGCTGGTGGCGTTTTGAGTACGCTAGGCATCCAAAGCCCGCTGGCTCCATCTGAGCAAAAAGCGTATATCCCAACCAGTTTCGAACTTTTACTAAAAACCAACCCTGATTGGTTGTTAGTTGGACTTTACTCTCAACCAAATATTGTGGATGAGTGGCGCAAAAATCCATTGTTTAAGTTGCTAACTGCTGCAAAAAAACAGCAACTTGTTGAGGTTTCTCCTGAACTGTGGTCGTTAAATCGCGGCATGTTGGCTGCGGAAGAAATTGCCCGCAATCTTGAAGCGTTATTGGAGCGCTCATGAGTGCGGCGATAAGCTCGGAAAGCGCGTCTTCGGTTAGCAAATCGCATTGGAAAGCGAGCTTGTTTGTCTGTGCTATGGCGTTGTGTACGCTCTCAGGCTATGCAGCCTCAATGATTGGCTGGTCCAACTTTTCTTTGAGCGTTAATGATCTGACAAGCTATTGGTTTGCGTTTGATGAGGGCAATATGCTGCATCAAATCCTCGAGACGCTGCGTGCGCCTCGTACCTATGCTGGGTTACTAATTGGCGCTTCGCTTGCGGTATCTGGAGTGCTGATGCAAGGATTGACTCGTAACCCTTTGGCGTCGCCATCCATTCTCGGCATTAATGCTGGTGCGGCTTGTTTTATGGCCTTGGCGTCCATCGGCGTACCATTCTTTAGTCAATTGAACCCAATCATCAACGCAGTACTCGGCGCGCTACTAAGTGGTGGTGCGGTCATGTTGTTGGGTGGTTTTTTCTCCGCGCGTTCTCACCCATTGCGTTTAGTGCTAGCGGGCATTGCCATCAGTGCACTGCTGATAGGGTTAACTCGTGCGTCGGTAATTTTGGCGGATGACATGGCTTACAGCGTGTTGCATTGGTTAACGGGTTCACTCTCTGCCGTAGATTCTGAGCAGTGGCAGCAACTGTGGCCTTTTGTGACCTTAGGTTTGGTGCTCGCCATGGGCTTAGCGCGAAACTTAAATTTACTCGCGTTGGGGGACGAAGTTGCTGTTGGGCTAGGTGGTAACATTCGTCTTACGCGATTAATCAGTGGTTTAGCGGTTGTGCTGTTGGCGGGTACTAGCGTGGCGATTGCTGGGCCAATTGGCTTTGTCGGGTTGTTAGTGCCGCACTTGGTACGCCCGATTGTTGGTCACAACTATCACATTCTCATTCCGGTTTCCGCTTTGTGTGGCGCGGCATTGGTGACGTGGTCAGATGCTTTATCACGATCGATTGCCTTTCCGGCTGAAACGCCAGTGGGCGTGATTACCGCGCTGTTGGGCACACCTTGCTTTATCGCGATTGCAATGAGGAAATCATCATGATGAATCAAACCAAACTGTTTGCATTAGTTGGATTGTTGCTGATTGCGTCTTCTCTCACGCTGTTTGTTGGCGAGGCGAACATGTCGGCTCAACAGGTTTTTGCATTACTGTTTTCTTTCTCTGACTCGGACTTTGTGATTCACCAATATCGATTACCGAGAATGTTGCTCGCCATTGGCGTGGGCGCTGGGTTGGGGCTGTCAGGCGTTTTAGTTCAAGGCGTCATCCGTAACCCACTTGCCTCACCAGATTTAATGGGGATAAGCGCCGGAGCAGGACTGGCGGCTACCGCTTGTTTGGTGCTGTATCCGAATGCGCCAGTGGCAATGTTGCCGATGGTCGCTATGGCGGGAGGCTTGCTTGCTGCTGGCTTTATTGCTGTGCTGGCTTACTGGTCGAAACCAACACCAGCACGTTTGGCGCTGATTGGTGTTGCTGTCAGCGCATTTTTAGCCAGCGGTATCGATTTTCTTCTGATTGTGCACCCTATCGAAATCAACACGGCGATGGTATGGCTAACCGGCAGTTTGTGGGGACGAAATTGGCAACAAGTGCCGTTTATTTGGAGTGCTCTATTGCTGCTACTGCCATTGGCGTTTTGGCTGGCTTGGCGGCTAGATGTTATGGGACTGGGAGAAGAAAGCGCTACTACGCTTGGCACGAAACCAAGACAGATCCAAATTCTTGCGCTGATTGCTGCCGTGCTATTGGCGAGCATCAGTGTGTCTGTGGCAGGCACGATCAGCTTTGTTGGCCTGCTTGCGCCGCATCTTGCGCGTTTGCTGTTTGGCCACAACCACAAGTTGTTGATTCCAGCCGCTGCAACCCTTGGCGCTTTGTTGGTGATTTGCGCCGATGGTTTAGCGAGAGGCTTACAGCCGCCAATTGAGCTACCAGCGGGAGTGCTAACATCTGTTATTGGCGCACCATATTTCATTTTTCTTTTGTATCGTTACAGAGGTTGGTAAGCATGTTACGAACGCAGAACTTATCCGTCGCGTACGGCAAACAGACCATCATTCCAGATCTCTCTTTGTCGATTCCTCAAGGTAAAATTACCGCACTAGTTGGTCCAAATGGTTGCGGTAAATCGACACTATTAAAAACCTTGGTACGCATCAATAAACCTGCTTCTGGCCAAGTGTTGTATGACGACAAACCACTAAGCAGCTACGGTGATAAACGCTTGGCGCGTTCGTTGTCTTTGCTGCCGCAGATTCTTGTCAGTCCTGAAGGTATTACCGTCAGAAAACTGGTCGAATATGGCCGCTCGCCTTATCTCTCTCATTGGGGCAGGTTAAGTCAACAAGACAAAGCCTTGGTCGAGCAAGCAATGCAAGATACTGGCGTGATTGAGTTTGCTGACAAGCCAGTTGAATCGTTGTCTGGTGGCCAAAGACAAAGGGCGTGGATTGCGATGGTAATGGCGCAAGATACCGACGTAGTGATGCTTGATGAGCCAACCACTTACTTGGATCTCTCTCACCAAGTTGAGCTGATGAAACTCATGAGGCAGATGAACGACAAAGGCAAAACAGTGGTGGTAGTGCTGCACGATCTAAACCAAGCGTGCCGTTACTGCGATCATTTGGTGGTGTTGGAAAAAGGTCAGTTAGTCACGCAGGGAACACCGCAAGAGGTACTGACAGAAGGTATGTTGGCATCGGTGTTTGATTTACAAGCGAGAGTATTTAACGACCCAATCTCAGGCACGCCGATGTGTGTGGCGGTGTAGGTTTACGTCTTTCGAAAGCTATCTGCAATAAAAACGTCGATCCATAAAAACAAACCCCTCTAGTAACAAAGTCGCTAGCGGGGTTTGTTGTTTTTAAGAGCGTCCTTAATGTGGCGTTTAAGCCAGTTTAAACGTTGCCACTTTCGAGTTGAGATCCTCAGCTTGCGATTTCAGCTCAGCAGATTGATTCATCGATTCTTCGGCACCAACTACCAAGTGATCGGTCACATCTTTAATGGACGTGACGTTTTGCGTGATTTCATTGGTTACGTGCGTTTGCTCTTCGGCGGCTGTCGCAATTTGCGTTGCCATATCGCTGATCAGCGCAACGGCCGCGTTGATTTCATCCAGAGCCAGTGCTGCGCGATCAGCATCTTCCACCGAACCTTGCGCGAGCTGAGAGCTTGTATCCATGATAGTCACAGCGCGTTGTGTGGTTTGCTGCAAGGTCTCGATCGTCGAGCGAATTTCTTCGGTTGAGGTGTGTGTGCGTTGTGATAGCACGCGAACCTCGTCTGCAACAACGGCAAAACCGCGACCTTGTTCACCTGCACGCGCCGCTTCAATCGCCGCATTCAGAGCCAGTAAGTTGGTTTGCTCTGCGATGTCTCGAATCGTTGATAGCACGGTTGAGATGTCTTGCGCGTGCTGGTTGAGCTCACCGATGACAACGCTCGCTTGGTTGACTTCAGAAGACAAATTATTGATGGACGATTTGGAGTTGATCACCAACTCATGACCATTTTGTGTGCTTGCTGAAGAGTCTTGAGCGGCTTTAGCCGTCTGCTCTGCATGTGCGGCAATCTCTTGCGTTGCCGATGCCATTTCGGTCACAGCGGTCGCCACCATAGTGATTTCTTGTTGCTGATGGTTCAGATCAGAAACCGACTGATTCGCGCGAGTCGTGCTCAGTTCTGATTGCTGGCTTAGTTCTTCCGCTTGGTGACGAATATGACCAATAAGCTGCTGTAAACTTTCAACAAACTGGTTGAAGTTTTCAGCCAGTTCACCAACTTCGTCACGGTTTTCTACTTTGATGCGTTGAGTCAGATCGCCGCTACCGTTGGCGATTTGCGCAAGCGCATTCGAAACATTGTAGAGCGGACGGAACAAGATGTTACATAGCAGGTTAAACAAAGCCACACAGATAACGACGACGATAGTGGTTGCGATGATTTGATCCCAAACTGCATCGTAAAGTGGGGCAACCAACGAGTTTTGATCTAACACTGTGACCGTTGTGAGTTTGGTACCCTCTATGTGGCGCGCGTAAATCACATATTCGATGCCGTTAATAGAGACGCGACGTTCTGTACCTGAACGTGCGGCTGACGTAATGTCGTTGTTGTTGAGGCCTAGCTTGCTAACCGGTTGATTCAGCAGTTTACCGTTGTTATGAGTGAAAATATTGCCCTGTTCATTGGCAATAAACATATAACCTTCACCCGGTAGGATCACTTGGTTGAGGCTGTTCAGGATATCACCGATCTCTACGTCAGCACCCAGAACGACGGTTTGACCATGCAATTGCAGGGCTTTACCGAGCGACACCACATTCGCACCAGTTGCAGCAGCAACGGTCGGATTATCCATAAAGACTTTCGATGGATTGGCAATGGCGTTGGTGTACCAGCCCCACTTGCGAGGATCGTTATTACCTGGTGGCAAAACCACCCCATTAGCGTTGTCTTGTGACCCGTCCGGGTAAGCGAGGAAAACGTTATCGAACGCGCCAGAGTCTCGGACTTGTTTCAAATGTGTAACCAGAGAACGTTTCTCTGAATCAGAAGAGAGTGAAGTCAGTGCGCGCTCTTTAGAGAGTAGCCAGTCCTTTACGTATTGATTGTAAGATGCGCTAGTGCTTTCTAGTCGCTGTGCGACTTCGACATCGAGCCTATTTAATGAATCTCGAAAAGACAGCCCCTCTACCAGCACTCCCCCTAGAATGATGGCGGCACTGGCAGAGATTGCCAGTTTGTTTTTTAATGATAGATTTTTGAACATAAAGCGAATAATAGATCTTTGAATAATAGTTGTTGTGTTTTTATTCTCATCAGTGCTCTCTGCGCTGTTGAATATGCAGCAGAAAGTCAGATTCGAATCTGTTCAATAATTATATTTTATTGCTCAAAATAAATACTGACTCCATGTCGCGAATTTGAGTTTTACACCAAATAAGCAAAAGGATTTGGAACGATATTATTTATGTATTTGTAAAGTAAGGATTTGTCGATTTTTGTAAATGAGAATTGATTTCAATAAATGGTGATCTTTATCACATTTGCGTGTCTGATAATCCATTAAAAATGTGAAGGTTATAGCACCGGATATATATTGATTAGCTTAATCATTGTTATGGGCAATCGTTATGCGCAGTATATTGTTAGTCCCCGCGTTATTAGTGTCAGGGTGTGCTCTGATACAACAGTCGACGCCGATTCAACCTGACGCCAACTGGCACGTGGACCAGTTATCGAACGGTATGAAATACCATCTCTATCCAACAGAAGACCAAGAAGTCTCGGTCCGTTTGGTGATGAATATCGGCTCATTCCAAGAAACATCTTCTCAAAAGGGTTACGCTCACTTTGTTGAGCATATGGCGTTTAATGGTAGTGAGCATTTTACCGGTAACGACGTTGTCAAACTTTTTGAGCAATCTGGTGGTAGCTTTGGCGCTGATATCAACGCTTTTACCAGTTATCAGCAAACGTCTTACCAACTTGACCTTGCGAATAATACGAAGCTAGAAGATGCCCTGAAGTGGATGAGAGATATCGGTAACGGACTTGAGTTTGCTCCTGAGCAAGTAGAGAAAGAAAAAGGGGTGATTCTTGGGGAATGGCGACGTGCTAATCCAGATGATAAGTCCTTTTCTATGCATGCTTACCAAGCCTCGATTGAAGGCACTATGTATGGTGAACATGACCCAATTGGTACTCGCGAAGCGATTCAAAACGCTTCCTCGAGTAAGTTAAAGGCGTTTTACGACAAGTGGTACCAGCCACAAAATGCCGAGTTGATTGTGACTGGTAATATCGACGTAGATTCACTGTCCAAGATTATCAAAAGCAAGTTCTCGAACTGGGAAAGTACCTCGGATACGGTAATAGAGAAGCGCCGTGATATTCGAGTGAACAACGAAAACAGAATCTTGCCAAGTAACACGATGGAATCACCAAGTCTTCATTTAGTGATTGAGCGTGGTCTAAGTGGCAGCGCGACGATTGAGCAACAACATGAAGTGTGGCGTGATGAAGTCGCAACACAACTCATTCAACAGCGTTTGATCCGTGTACTCAGTGATGCCGCTGAACCTTTTCAATACGCTTATGCAGAGCCCTATTACTCTAACTATCAGCGTATGATGTCGGCAGGGATTTCGTTTGCACCAGATCGCCGCGAACAAATGCACCAGACTTTCATTCGTACCTTGGCGTCGTTAAGAGATTATGGTGCGACTCAATCCGAGTTAGATAGCGTTATGTCAAATTGGCAAGGTGAACTTGCAAATATTGATTCAGATTGGAGTCAGCGTAAGCCAAACAGTTACGCAGAAGCACGTGTTTTTCAAATTGGACAAGACAGTGTCAGCCAATCAAAAGAGAATTATGCCCAGAGTTTGGCAGAATTCATCAACAACGAGAATTTAGAGAGCATTAACACACAATTGACGGCTTTGTTATCTCAGCAGCCAAGCTTTTTTATTGGTTTGGGGAAAAGCGAAACGTCAGAACAGTTCAATGGTGTATTTGCCGCTCTAAACAGTGCCTATCTTCAAACTGGCGAAAAACCGTTAGAGATGTATGACAAAGTGGATGGATTCTTAAAGCCTACCCAGGAAGGCAGCATCACGAGCATGCGTCAGGAAGCGGGTGGTTTTCAAGTCTATACGCTATCAAACGGTATCGAAGTGTGGTTCCAAAAAGATACTAAAGCGGGTGGTCGAGCGTATATTTACTATGCGAGCCAAGGTGGTAAAGCCGCTGTTGATCCGACGTTGTATGCCGCTTATGAAATCGCAGCAACAACGGCAATACGCAGTGGGTTAGGGACATTTTCTGGTTCAGAGCTAGATAGCTACTTACGCAAAAACAACATTGCGCTTGGCGCGATGCTTGATGCGACCAGTCACGGAGCTCAAATTACGGCGCCAAATACGCACCTAACTGATGCTTTGAATGGACTATACAACCTAGCGACGGAGATTAAAGTCGACGAGCGCCAGATGGAAGCAGCGAAGCAAGAGTTTAAACAGCAGAGCGGCGCTTTTTTTGAATCACCGATGGGAAAACTGATTCAAAAAGCAAACGGCAATTCTTATTTGCCGGGTAGTCGTCATCGTATAGTGTCCAGTGATGATGTTGAACAAGTGACTTCCGAGCAGATACTAGCGGTGCATGAGCAACTTTTCAAAACCAATGATGGTTTTAAGATGGTTATTGTTGCAAACGTAGAGCCGGAAGAAATTACACCACTTTTGCGTAAGTATGTGGCCTCTATCGAAATGAAACCGAGTCGTTCGATTGATTATCACGTTGCGTTTAACCCGGAAGTGCCGGAGCGAACTGTGGTTGCGGATGGGCATGAACCTTCATCGTTGTATGTAATGCGTTTGACTAATACGAGCGATTACCAACGTACGGCAAGAGACACGGTTATCGAAGATATTTTGCAACGTATTAGTAATGCACGTGTTTTGGATATTGTGCGAGAAGAGTCTAGCCTTGATTACAGCCCGAGCATTTACACCATGACACAAGATCGCGAACCCATCTCTGATTGGCTCTTGGAGTCTCAAGTTGAGCCCGAAGACGTGGCACTTTTAGAGAGTAAACTGGGCAAAGTGTTTGATGGTTTAGCGTCAAATATTACCCAAAAAGAAGTGGATACGGCCGCGAAACAACTGGCAGTCGCGATGCAAGGATTGGATGACAACCCAGCACAGAGATCATGGGCATATACTCGTTATTTGGTGCATGATTACGGCGTCGATGTGTTGCTTGACGTTGAGAAAGTGGCTAAGAGTGTGACGTTAGATGAAGTGAAAGCGCATGCAAAATCAGCTTTTGGTCCACAAGCAAAACGCTCGGTAATGGTTTTAAATCCGGCCGAATAATCACGTAGTTTCTGACGAAAATCGTGGCAATAGTAATAAAAAAGACGGCGTGAAAGCCGTCTTTTTTAAGCACTTTAATCAAAGCTTTTATGCTGATTTACGCGAAAGTCGCTTTTCATTGTTGGTGTTATTTTCTTTTGTGATCGCACTGTCTTGAGCCTTACCCTTTAACGTTACCACTTCCTTTTCAGGTAATTCGGCTGCTTCACCAAAGAATTTGCCACCAGGTTCAATGCTGAGGTTATTGCTCCAGATCCTACCGCTTACGCGTCCCTTGGCAAGCACTTGAATGTGTTCTGCGTGACAGTTTCCGTCCATCATGCCATTAATGATCAGCTGTTTAGCGTAGATTTCACCGTTTACTCGCCCGCTTTCTGCGACAACGAGAGTGCCTTCCACGTTAATTTGACCATCGACGATGCCATCAATCTGGACATCGTTTTCTACTTTGAGTTCTCCGCTAAGAGAACAGCCTTTGGCGATGAGAGTTGAAGCTGCTGAGCTACTCGTTGTTCCACTGTTTTGATTAAAGATTCCCATCGTATTCTTCGCTCCTTAGTAAAAATGTCTTCGAAATCATTAAGGCTCCAATCGACAAATGGTTTCGGATTCAGTGCTCGCCCAACAAATCGCACCTCGTAATGCAGGTGAGGGCCAGAAGAGAGCCCACTGTTGCCGGAAATTGCAATCAGCTGCCCTTTTTTGACGAACTGACCACTTTTTACTTTGAACGCTTTCAAGTGCGAATAAGAACTCGAAAAACCGAAAGAATGTTGTAGCCTGAGGAAGTTACCAGAGCCTTTATTACTGCGGCGGGTAACTTCCACTACCCCATCGGCAGGGGCATAAATTTTGGTACCGATATTTACGGCAAAATCGAGCCCACGATGCATTTTGGCAACTTTTGTCACCGGATGGATACGCTTACCGAATCCGGAAGATAGCCGTACGTTGCCGACTGGAGAGCCACTTGGTATTTGGTTTAATAACACCATGCGAACGTTTGAGGTTATCGCCGCTGCATCGAGCCTAGCATCCAAGTTATTTGTCGAGGTATGTTCTCCAACCCCAAGCACTTTCTCTAATTCACCCAAACGTTCCGAAACAAGTTGTACCCGTTCTTCCCGTTCTGAAAGGTCATTTTCTAGCTCTGATTTAAGTGTTTTCAGTGTGCTGAGCTCTTCACCCATGGTGCGTGAATGCTCTGTCAATTCAGCTTGTTTTAACGCTGCATTATCAACGCGAGTGTACAAGTGATGAATTAAGATTACGGTCGCGGCCAGAGCAACAACAAAAAAAACGAAAAACGTTTTTATGTTGCGTTGCATCCTTTTACTGAAGTACCAATGTCTTGAGCCATTGATAGTTGATATAGAGATCGTCAACTGGTCTTTCATCGTCTTCTATTGCTCGTATTTGGTATACGTCTCGTCACTGAGTTAGTAGGAATGTAAGGAAAACGAGTAGGGACTGCCAGAGGCAAATTGGAAAGAAGTGTCAGGTCGTGAGGCGTTTTCAGATATTAGATAAAAGACTCAATAAAGATTTAATATTCTGCTGATTTTGGTCGTAATTACTCCAAATCGCTTCATTTAACTGAATATTATGATTTTTAAGGCGGTTATCCGAGAAATTGGATTGTGAATATTGCCAATAGCATCCGCACGCAATTCAACTTACTTCACGGTTTGCCTTATAAATGTTGGATAATTTATCAAACCGACATTCATTACATCGATAACTTGTTTATGATAGCGGTTGATATAAAGCACTATTCATTGGCTTTAAACCTAAGCGTTACATTTCGTTTAGGAACACATAACTATGACAACGGAGTTGGTCGTGAAAAAACTACTATTGGCTACAGCAGTGGTCGCAGCAGCAGGGGGCGCTGGCTACCTGTACCAAAACAATACTACCGCGAGTGATGCAGGCTCACTGTTAACGCAAGTTCCTGCAGATTCACTTATGGTGACGTATCAGACTGAACCTTTTAACCATTATAAATACATGAACGCATTCGGTACGGCGAATCAAGGCTCGATTGCAGAACTTTTTGCCGATGAACCACTGTCTCCACAACAGCAGTTTGCAGTTAACTTATTCGATGGATACCTAGAGAGTGCTGCGTCGCCAGAAACATTAAAAGCTTATTTGGGCACCGGGGAAAACATTAATCCTGTGTTGTACACAATTGGTATGGTACCGGTGTACAAAGTGGATATTGAAGACCCTGCCGCGTTATGGAAAACACTGGATCATGAAGAGCAGATGAGCGGCGCTAAGCATGAGTTGGTTAAGCTTGGTGAAGTCGAGTATCGTCGTTACGAGATGACTGATTCAATTGACCCGCAGGACGGTATTGGCTTGGTTGTAGCCGTGGTTGATAACGTGCTTACGTTAACGGTTGATGTTCCGCAACTGGGCGTTCAAAACCCGATTAAAATGGCATTAGGGCTTGAAGCACCAAGTCAAAATATTGCTGACAGTGGACGCCTTGAGGCGTTGCAAGCCAAATACGGTGAAAACAACAACTCTTTTGGTTACTTTGATCATCGCGAAGTGATTAAAGGTTTGACGACGAAAGATGGCAATATGTTTGCTCGTCAAATCAGCACGTTGGATGCAATAGATCCTGAACCAACTATTGAGGAAATGCGTTCACCAGCCTGCCATACTGAGCTTACTCAAGTTGCAGAAAACTGGCCTCAGTCCGTCGCGTTTGCAGAATACAAGATGAAAGGCGATCAGGCGTTCATTAAAGGTTCTTTTGTTGTTGAGTCCAACAATAAAGTGATTCTAGATGCGCTCAAGTCAATTCGTGGTGTATTGGCAGAGTCTAAAAGTGATAAGAGTTTCTTTAGTATGGCGCTTGGTTTAGACATTAATACGCTAGCGCCATCGATTGGTCAGATTTGGGCTGACTTGACCCAGCCTCAATATCAATGCTCTTTATTGACACAAATGCAGCAAGAGATGGGCGGCCAGAATCCAGCAGCCGCTGTAAGCATGGGGTCAGGCATGGTTAACGGCCTCAAAGGCTTAAGCCTGCAAATGTTTGATATCAAAGTAGATACTAATGCTCAGCATGGTGAAGTATTTAGCCAGCTAGATGGTATGTTGTCTCTTTCTGCCAATGATCCAATGATGCTTATTCAAACTGCGCAAATGTTCGTTCCTGAACTTGCTCAATTGCAAATTCAACCGGATAACCAACCTGTTAATGTCAGTGACCTATTAGAAATGCATACTGGCATGAAGGTGGACGTGTTTGCTCGTCTAAACGAAAACCATTTCACCCTTTACAGTGGTGATAGTGCTGCGGAAGCAAGCAAAGAAGTGATGGCGCAATCACTTTCTCCAAATGGCTTGTTCAGCTTTGATTTTGATTCAGAGCGTATTTTGGAAGTGTTAGAGAGTGCGTCGTCAATCACTGGGGAGCCGGTTCCGGATGATGTTGTCAAAAGCTTACAAGGCGAGCTTGTTGGTGGTATGACGATGGACGTGACAGACCAAGGTATTGGTTTTGAGTTTGATTACCGTGGTGCAACTAAACCTGTAACGGTTGCACAACAGTAACACATTGAGTAGAAAAAGGCGGCATATGCCGCCTTTTGTTATTATGTACCGCATTAAAAAGCGAGTGGGAAGAGCGACGCTTACTCATCTATTTGAGGATGAGAGTATTGCTGATATTCAGGTAACTCTTTTCTTAAGTTACCAAATGTCGCCCATGCACTTTCTTTTGAAAGTTTGTTGATCAGCCAGTTTGGCAATAGACCTCCGGGATCAGCAAACGCCTTGTATTCCACGAGTGTTGTATCGTTTGTGAGTTTTTGTAACTCCCAAGTCGCATCAACCGAGCGAATTCGAACATAACCATTTTGTTCAGCAAGATATGAGTCAGGTGCGCTTTTGATTTCTATGGTGAATCCCAGCTCATCGACCCAGTACTTTGAGTAGGTGACCATATCCCGATTTTTGGCAGGCCATGGTGCTTTAAACTGGGTGTAAACGATGTTCTCGGTGGCCGATATCTGATTTAAAACCCGGCTATGACTGGCATTGTCAATCCAGTTCGGGATGTTGTCACTGTCTTCCAGTAGCGTTAAAAATGCACCATAGCTGGTGGGTGTGAACATCCGGGCACGGATCTCAACTAAACCGTCACTATGTTCTCGGGAGTAAATTGTGATTCCATTCTTGTCACTCTCGAACTGCCAGTTCTCGTTGGCGCTCGCATCAGTACCAGCGGATATCAATGTGGCGAGTGTTACGGCGCCCATTCTTAAATGCAACATCATGTTAGTATCCGCCAACTTTTCCTAAATTTAAATTTATACGATTTGTTGTAGCTATAAGGACAATAGTATGTTTGTTGTTATTGTTCTGAAGGTTGCTCTGCACTAAAGCCACGTTGAATGTTGGTGAAGGTAAGCGATGCAAATATTACGATAACGATCGCTAGATGCCATGCTTGACTCAATCCAAGCTGCACCAGAGTTAAGCTGACCAATGAGGAGACGACCATTTGTCCACCACCAGACATTGCCGCTGCGGCACCTGCTTGCTTTTTATAAGGTTGCATTACCATCGCTTGTGCACAAGGTAGGGCAATACCATTACCCAAGATCATTAATAGCTGTCCTAGCATCAGAAATAGAGGCTCAACAGGGCAGAAAAATAACCATATTGCGGCAGCGAGGTGAAGAAATGGGGTGCAAAGCAGCATTTTTTTATTGCCAATAATTGGCCTTACTCGGTTACAAATCGTGGTACCACATAACATACCCAAAGCGGGAATGAGCGCCCACATCGCGTATTGAGCGGAGGTCATGCCAATTTGATCTTGCATGATAAATGGCATCACAGAGACTGTCGTAATCATTAAGCTGAAGTTTAACCAACTGATACTGGCGAAACTCATAAAGTAACGAGACGTAAGTAAGCTCTTGTATTGGAGTAACATTTTTCGGGGTGACGGAATGACAGAACGTTTTGTGATGGTTTCTGTGAACTTAAAGGCGATGATTACCCAGGCCAGCGAGACATAGCCCAATAGAGAAATAAACACCATACTCCAACCGAAGTGGAAGTTGATAAAGCCGCCAATCACAGGTGCAATAAGTGGCGTGATTGAAGCCGCCATGGCGATGTAAGACATTGCCACTGGGAGTTCATCCCCGCTAAATCTATCTCGAGTCGACGCCCTCGCGAGTACCGCGCAGCATCCTGTACCTAACCCTTGTAAAAAGCGCCCCATTACCATCCCTGTAAATGTGTCACTGAAGAAAATAATCATCAGCAGACCAGACATCGCGATGAGTAAACCGGTAAGTAATACTCTTTTTCGTCCTAAAGCATCTGACACTGGCCCGTAGATAAATTGAGAGGGGCCAAAGCCGAGCAAATAAATACTCACAAGTAGTTGAGCTTGGTCGAGGGAGATGGAAAAGTCTTTTGCTATCCATGGCAAAGAGGGCATGACTAGCCCCATGCTCAACTGGCCAACGCTAATAATAAGACAGGCGAGTAGTATAGTATGAAAGTTGATTGGGCGACTCATGACTGGTCTCCATTCAAACAACCTTTTTGGCGTCGTGATCTTAAGCCGCCTTCGTCATCCACTTCATTTAGCTTTGCTTTGACCCGCTTCACAGTCGATAGACTGACTTCGCATTGCTCTGCCACGTTTTGCAATGTGTAGCCTTCTAGCAGTAACGTTGCGATCTGTTGGTGTTTGGTTTTGTTTGCGGGGCGGCCGCGAAACTTCTGTTTCCATAATTCTGGCTGCTCTTTAATGGCCTGTCGCCCTTGCTCTGCGGCAAACAGGCGATGTTCAGTCTGCACTTTCCCATATCCAGATAACACTGTGAGTAGTGTTTGAGTTTGAACAGAACCTGGCTCAAAAGTTAGTGATTCACATACGGTTTTCAATGTTACCCCTTTATCGAGTAGCATTTTTATTGTGTTCAATGCTTGACTAAAGTCGCGACCAAATGCGGTCAGCCACCAGAGCACAATCGTATCCCCAGTTCTGACGGAATCGAGCAGTCGTAAGAATGCCTCTCTCTCGGTTGGAGGCATGCAACCACGAACCTTATCCTCAAAATGCTGAGCTTCGGGCGCAAAAGCTTTTAGAGTATTAAGGTGCTCTTGGTAAGCTCGATTTTTTGGCGAATAACGAGTGTAAAGATACGTGGTCATAAGGATTATGAGCCTCTTTTTGTTTGGTTCATATAGTGTAATGGCTCATAAATATACATGGGTTCATTAATGCTTACAACACTAAATGAGCCGTTTGGGAGTCAGAGGCAAATAAAAAAGCCAACCGAATGGCTGGCTATAGCTATTTAAGCTTTTGTTGTCTGGCGCTCGATTAACTTCACTGGCACCATCATTTTTACTAGGCTGCCGTTTTTCGTATTAATTTGATCAACAATGATCTTCACGCACTCGCGAGCGAGGCGACGGAAATCCTGGCGGAACGTGGTTAATTGATAGCTTAACCATTCTGTCTGAGGAATATTATCAAAACCAATGACTTGTAAGTCCTGAGGAATCCTCAACCCGCATTCTATACGGGCGATATCCATGACCGCCATCGCAAGGTTATCGGTTGCACAGAACACCGCTTCAGGCCGATTTTTGTCTGCCAGTATGGCACGGACTTTATCAAGTGAGCTCGCGTAGTCATAGCTGGCTTCAATGATGCGTGGCGTCTTGCCGGTTAGGTCTTCAAATTCAGAGCAGAAGCCGCTTTGACGTTCGTCATTCGTAAAGGTTGGCACTTCTCCCGTCAAATAAACCGCGTTCTTCACGCCACTTTTGTGCAGAAGTTGCGCAGCTTGTTGGCCTGCTTCGTAGTTGTCACTGATAACGTAGCTACTCCTAGTACCTTCAACAACTCGTGCGTATTGAACAATTGGGATATTAAACTCTTCACATTCTTCATAAAGGGACTTATTGAAGGTTGCGGAAGCAGCAATGACACCATCGACGCGATACTGGAAGATATTTGGGATTGAGTGGCCCTCTTCTTCATCCACTTGCCATGGAATCAATACGGCAGAATAACCTTTTTTCTGTAACTCACTGGAAATTAATTGCAGTGTTTTCATATGGATAGGGTAATCCGCATCAGGAAACACCAAACCTATCAATTTCGATTCGTTTGTGGTCAGGCTACGTGCAAAGGCGTTAGGGCGGTAGTTAAGGGCTTTAGCCGCTTCAAAGACTTTTTGCTTGGTCTTTTCGGATACTGAGCTACCCGGAACAAACACGCGCGATACAGTAGATTGAGAGACGCCTGCCATCTTTGCCACATCTTTTGATGTGACTACGTGTTTAATTGATTTCATGAATAAAACTTAGTTGCCAGTAATTGAGGTCATAAGACTAGCATAAATAGGTACGTATTCATAAATGTTCTGACAGGGTATCCTAAGTAGAATAATGGCTTTGGAGTGTTAAAAAGCAAAATGTGGGTTAACCCATTTGGTTTGCTTTGAGCTAGCACTAGATCTAGAGCGTAGATACTGTCCGTTTGTTGGACGTACAGTATCTACGTAAAGAACATTAATTTGCTTGTTTGACTGCAACTTTACGTTTTGGGGAGAGGAGTGAATACCCCATGTATCCGATGCAAGCGGTAGCGACAAGAATAGAGCAGCCACGCATAAAGTTAATCAGCATAGGAGCGTTGTCGGTAAACGCGTTGATCCCCCAAAGCATCACGAGAGAGAATACAAACATCACTAGTAAGCCATAACATGGAGCATCGATTTTGCCGGGAACGACATACCAACCATCTTCCTTGATTGGTTTATTTAGACGAGCATATTCCGCTTGCTGGCCTTTCACTGTGTAAAGATGCATTTCATCTTGTTTACCCGTCAGGAGAAGGCTAGCAATGTAAGCGACAACGGCATTCACAAGGACGCCAATCACGCAATACCAAGGCCACGCAATATCGGTCGCAACGGCTACATACCAAATCACCAAGAAGCTAGCAGCAACGCCAATCAACAAGCCTTTTTCCGTAATGTGTTTTGAGTAGAACCCAAGGACAAACATACAGAAGCTTGCACCGACAAAGTAAGAGCCTGCCTTACTCAGCACTTCCAGTACCGAGCCTGTGCTGGTGGCAAACATGATCGCTGGAATGATGACCAAAATCGCCCACGCCACCGTGAAGAAACGCGATACCTTCAAGTAATGCTCTTCCGACTCGTTTTGCTTGTAGAAGCGTTTGTAAAAGTCAGCCACAGAAACGGTCGCCATTGAGTTGAACGCAGAGTCGAGACTTGACATACTTGCCGCCAGAATCGCAGCGGCAATGATGCCCATCAAGCCTGGCATTCCATATTCACTCGCATAATGAAGAATGATGGTGTTGCCGTTTTCAAACTCTTTACCGTCGTAATAAGCGTTGAATAGGACACCAAGCAAGATAAAGACAAAGTAAATAAAGAAGGCCACGTAGCCCATCATCAACATTGCCTTTTTCGCATCGCCCATGTTTTTCGCGGCCATACAACGTTGTACCATCATCTGGTTACCGCCATACACGGTGGTGTGGAACATCGTCATTGCGATAACGCCAGCCCATACCGTCGTTACTTGGCTTAGGTCAAAACTTGTTTGTAGGGCATCGGTCATTCCTTTCGCTTTGAGCTCTGCCATGACCTCCGTCATTGGAGAAGGCATGCCATTCCAAACGGCTTCAATGATGATGAATGCGCCAATAAATAAGATTACGGCTTGAATCACATCGGTCCAAATGACAGCCGCGATACCGCCCATTACGGTGTAGATAAGGGCAATTGCAGTGACGATCATGATGCAGTACATGACGTCGATACCAGTAATGAACTCTAAAATCATTGCTGTCGCATAGAGTACCGCTGCCGAGCTCAATGCTTGTTTGATAAGGAAGATAAACGACAAAGTCAGTCGTGAAGCCTTACCGAAGCGTCGTTCTTGATACTCGTAGATGGAGGTTAAACCGCTGTTGTAGAAAAACGGCATAAACACAGCCACGATGAAGAAGATAACGAGCGGGTAATTGAGGTGAATCGCGATAACCGACAGACCTTCTTTGTAAGACCAAGCTGGCCCGCCAAGGAAAGACATGGCACTCACGTAAGTACAAACGACAGAAATACCGATCGCCCACCAAGGGATGCTCTTATCACCCAAGGCGAATTGGCTAGCCGAAGTGACTCGCTTTCCGATTACTGCACCCAGTACTAGCGTGAGGGCGATGTATCCCCCAAGGATGCTCCAGTTAAGTGCGCCAAACTCATGCATAATTAGGTCCTTCTAACTGTTCTTTCATTTGTGCAAACACGTCATAGCCAAGTTGCAGCAGGATATGAACGATGTCGATCGCCACCCAGTTTTCTTTCAGTAAATCTCCTTCGCGTCGCCAAATGTCCATAACGCGAAGTTCGATGTGTTTTCCGGTTGGGGCAAGACCGAGCCAGCCACTGTGACCAGTGTGAGTACCATGCATATGTGGCCAACCACCTGTGGATACGTAGTCATTTTTGGCCAAAAAATTGACCTCAATATCGACACTTCGATCTGGGAACGCAAACACAAATGGCGCTTGGTGCTGGTTACGGAAACCTTTGATACCGCGCGTCGTGCCAATACCTGCTGGGCCGTACCACATGAAGTCATTGTGCCAGTAGTTTTCTAAATCCATCGAGAAAAGATCTTGACCATCAAAACGACCCAAGCAAGACAGCATATCTTCAACCAGCTGGGCGCTCTTTTCACTTTCTTCCAAAGACACAACAGATTGTTGAATACCGTTAGAAGTTGCAGGAGAAGGAACCAAGCCATCGTGACCTAAGCTTTTACGAAGAGGGTTGCAGCCTGCTTGATTCATCGCGTCGATGAAGTCTGGGATCATGTAAGATTCGGTGATTTGGTCGTTCTCCACACACACCATTTCGGTGTAACGCAAGTAGAGTGTTTTCCCTGTTGCTGGTATGCCAAATAGTGGTTGTTCAAATGTACCGATAAAGTAGCCGGTAGAGTTGTACCAAGTGCGGCCTTCGTATTCGCCGTGCATCACAATTATTGGTCGGCGCTCGGCGTCAGGCAAAGCATTAACAAGTGGTGAGAGGAAAGATTCGTGGGTTGCATCTGGGCCATTAAGATCGTTCACAGGGTGCGCCACGCACCATTTTACGTCAGGGTTCAAAGCTTGCAGAGCGGCCTGTTTTTGCTCGATGTCTGCGGCTTTGAAGTAGTTCTGGTAGAACTGTTCGATGATGTTGAGTGACATGTTGCTTCCTTACTGTCTGTGATTTTAATAAATAGTGTTTAGTCAGCCGTTAGCCTTGCTGTAGCAGGATTTGCTTCCAGATTGCGGTCTCGTCAAACAAAGTGAATTCGCGACGAAGACCCCAAGGGCCAAACTCAGCGTGGCTGATCCCCATGATGTAAACCTCTTTTCCTGAAGGCTTACCAAACATCCCATATCCCTCATGCTTACCGTGCAAAGACCATCGAATTGCCGCGCGTGGTGACATCATGTCGTCATCCCGGCCAATACGATGGTGAACGGTAAATTGAGCATTTGGGAAAGACGCACGAAGTGCCATCCAAAAATGATCGACTTCCGAGTGTGATAGGGCATTTTGACCGCCAGTGTATTCGCCGATGCAAGCGCGGTCGTACTCTTTCGGTACTATAGAGAACTCGGCATTCATAAGGCTTCTGAGAATTGCTTCATAGCGCTGACCATATTCGTTGTCGTTGCCTACGCCCAAATAAGGTCCAGGAATGTCGACTTCAGGTGTGAACGGAAATGGGCTTGATTCCACGCCACCTTCAAATTCGATTTGTTGGCGTGCAAACTCTTCTGACGTCATACCCAGTTGTTTCGCGATATCGGCTTGATCGCGAACCAACCATTCGTCATTGATTTGGTTATTGATAGCGTGGCAATCTGCGATAATACGGAAACGAAGTTTGCGGTTCGAGGCTTGCCCGTAGAAGCCGTTGCCACTGTGTGTTGCAGTAGAGATGATTCGATGAGAAGAAAGCATGCCTTGTTCCGGGGTGCCTGACCAAATGACGTCTTCGCCATATAGCGTGCGATCGGGAAACTCGGCCAGTGTCGCCATTGTTGCACTGATCACCCCTTCGTTTCCTTGAACGATAGAGAGTGGAGTACGCACAACAATGTCGGGAGAGTAGTAGTGTTCTAAGGTGTTTAAACCTCGGTCTTCCCAAATCTCTTTTGTGATACCAAGAATGTAGTCGGGAAAATCACGCCACTTTTCATCGAAGCCAACCATGGCCATAAATCACCTCCGTAATTGAATAATTATGTTTTGATTACGTATTCAAAATATATCATGTTGCCATTTTGTCAACGGATTGTTTTTCAATTGTTTAAATAGCGTGCTGATGATCAGATTTTTAACAATTGAGCGGAAAATAAACTAAAAAAGTACAGGAGAGATGGAAGCTATCTCTTATCTAGACGTGTTAATAAGAAAGGAAGTCAAAGTTTTTTGTATGAATTTCCTAATATCTTATTGTTTTTAATCGCTTAATTTATTTTTATCTGTTTGAATGGAAACAAATGATTAAGCCAAAACTGATAATCATGCAGATCAAGGCACCCAAATAGACTTTATCGCTAACATTCAGCTATTTTGGTGTCAATTATCCTTATATCTTTCAAATTTTCCTTTTGCATACGAATGCTTTAAGGCTTTTTATTAAATCGGAAGTAAATAACGAATAAGCCACTAGAAAGGTGTTTATCTAGTGGCTATAACAGTCATAAGCGCTCTATGAGTGCAACGATCAGGATAAAAGCGCAGGTAATGATAGCGAGATGGCAGGGATGAAGGTAATCAACATCAAGGCCACTATCATTGCACCAATCCAGCCCATGATGGCTTTAGAGAGCGACTCTATCGGTACTTTGCCTACCTGACTTGCCATAAACAGGTTGGCACCCAGAGGAGGCGTAACAAAGCCAATGGCCAAGTTCACGATCATCACGATCCCAAAATGAACGGGGTCCATGCCGAGTGCTGACGTAATGGGTAACAGAATTGGCGTGAGAATAACAATGGCTGCCAGCGTTTCCATAAAGGTACCGACAAGCAACAACAGGACATTGATGCAAAGCAGTATCAGAAGTTTGTTTTCAGTAATCGATAGAATGAACTGAGCAATCTCGGTCGGTAGACGTTCTAGGGTCAATATGCGGCCAAACGTCACGGACGCACCCACAATGACGAGCACAGCGCCAACTAACAGTGACGACTCTAGAATGATTTTCACCACTTGCGTTGGTTTGAGTTCTTTATAAACAAACATGCCAAAGAATAAGCCATAGAGAACTCCGATGGCGGCTGATTCGGTAGGCGTGAAAATGCCGGAATAGATGCCACCGAGAATGATAACGGGTAGTAGCATTGCCCAACTGGCTTCTTTTAGCGCATCAAGACGCTCTGCCCAAGTCGCTTTGTGCTCGTTACCTGTGTAGCCCCGTATTTTGGAGACAATCAGACAGTAGCCGATCAATACCATACCAACGACCAAGCCAGGAATGATGCCCGCCATGAACATCTTGGTGACCGAGACCTCAGCAGTGATCGCGTAGACGATCATCACCACAGAAGGCGGAATAATGACACCAATCCCGCCGGAAGAGGCTATCAAGGCACCTGCAAAGCTGCGGTCGTAGCCTTTCTTCACCATCGAGGGAATCATCGTCAGGCCGATAGCGGCAACAGTGGCAGACCCTGTACCAGAGATGGAAGCGAAGAACATACACGCCACAATGGCCACGATGCCAAGCCCGCCAGTAAAGTGGCCAAAGAAGACCTCCGCCACATGCAATAATCGTTTTGAGATCCCTCCTTGGCTCATAAGGTTACCTGCCAAGGTAAAAAGAACGACGGCGAGGAGAGGGAAAGAGTCGAGCCCTGTTACCATCCCTTGGACTAAAAACTCGATGTTAAGAAATGGCAGACTGAGTATCGCGACCATACTGGCTGCCGCCAGAGCAATACCGACCGGAACGCCAATGAGCAGAAGCAGACCAAAGCTGCCAAACAAAAGTGCAGACGTCATGCGTTAAACTCCAATAGTCGGTTAGAAGTACGATACTTTGCTTTGATATGGCGATAGCGTTGGCGAGAAAAGCGAACTCGTTCATTGCTGGTGGAGCACGCGTTCACACGTTGATAAATGCTTGTCACTAGGCGCGCGCAGCTTAATAGTGCGCAAACTAAAACAGAGGTATACAAACACGCAATAGGAATTTCCATTGCGGGTGCAATCTGACCGAGTTGCAGGCTGCGGTTTATAACCTTAAATCCAAACCAGGCGACAGTGGCACTAAAGGCAAGGTAGATAAGATCAGAGACAATCAAACTGAATTGCGTCCAATTGCCCGGAAGTTTATCTATGAACACACGAATGCGGATGTGTCGATCATCTCGGATACAATAGCTGATGCTCAGGTACATCGCCCATACGAATAAATAACGTGCCAGCTCTTCAGCCCACGCGATCGTTGCGTCAAATAGGCGTAGTGCGATTTGCAAGCACAGTAAAGTTGTCATCGTCGAGATCGCGATAACGATAAGGGTAGGTTCTAGGTATTTGTCTAGTAAGCGAAACCACTTCATGTTCACCTCCAAAACGAGAAAGCACGACCTGTTGCCAGATCGTGCAAAAGAGTGGGAGTTATAGGCGTTCTATCTCGGCCATCACGTTGTCAAACAAGTCTTTACCCGTTTTACTGCGCAAGTCCTGGTACACGGCCGCATTCATTTTCTCTTTCATGATGCTGCGTACCTCGTCTGGGACGATGTTAACCGTCATGCCTTTTGCTTCGAGCTCTTTGATTACTTCTTGGTTTTGCTGCGCGGCGAGCTCACGCTGTTTTGCGATGGTTTCTTTGCTTACTTCACTGATCAGCGCTTGTTGTGCGGCCGGCAGTGAATCCCAAAACGATTTGTTCATGAACAACACGTAGTTGGTGTATATATGGTTAGTTAAAGAGAGGTACTTTTGTGCCTCGTAAAAACGTTCGGCATAAATAGAGTAGATAGCACTTTCTTGAGCGTTAATCAGGCCTTGTTGTAACGAGGTGAAAATTTCTCCCCAAGACAGAGGTGTTGGCGCAGTACCAATAGATTTCCACGCGCTTATTTGAGTGGGGTTAGATGCCGAGCGAATCTTTAGCCCTTTCAGGTCCTCAATACTATCAATTGGCTGTTTGTTGTTGGTCACGCTACGAAAGCCGACCTCCATAAAGCCAAGTCCATGAAAGCCTTTTGATTCCATAGCATTCAACAATGGTTGTCCGATCTTCTCACTGTCGAGCGCTTTGTGTGCTTGCTCTTCGCTATCAAAAAGGTAGAACACGTCGAGCACGTTAAACTCTGGGACGTAGGGAGAGAGTAAAACTGACGCACCAAACGTCATTTGTAAGTTGCCTTGCTGTACGAGTTCAGTCGTCTCACGCACATCGCCTAGTTGTCTTGCCGGATAGATTTCAACTTCTATCTCACCGTTTGAGCGAGCTTCCACTTCTTGTTCGAAATAGAGCATTGCTTTGTGTACGGGAGAGGTTTCTTGACTGTCATGAGCAAGACGAATAACACTGGTTGCAAACGTATTCATACTGCTAAATGCAAGCCCCAGTGCGGTAAGTGAAGTAAGGATTACTTTCTTCATCGTTCTTCCTTGTTTCTGGTATGACCTGCCATTGGCATTCGTCGGCAAGTCACACAACTTTTTATGTTTTTATAAATTAGTTGAGCAATTCATATCCATTTTGCATACGAATCCAAAATAAAACATTAAAGTAACAAGTCAATAACAAGATTGATGAATTGATGAGGAATTAAATAACGATTGGTGAAAATTTAATCGTGATCACAGAAAATGCCTTACTCGAAAGCAAGGCATTTTGTTTATGAAGAATGAATAAAAATGGATTTATTAAATGGTGCTACTACGTTCGATCAAGGTGCCTTGCTCGAAAAGGTATTCGCCAGTTGCATCCAGGTTGCCGTTGATTCGATTCATCAAATCTTCAACCGCTCGTTTAACAATTTTGTCGACTGGTTGAGCAATGGTGGTCAAATCATAGCTCGGCCATGCAGACATCGGAATGTTATCTACACCCATCACAGAGAAGTCTTGGGGGATCTTTGCTCCGGCTTGTCGCAAGCCATCCATCACACCCATGGCGAGGATGTCGTTTGCACAAAAAATTGCATCGGGTTTGCTAGTGTGCGACAAGATCGCTTTCGCTGCTTCTAAGCCTGCTTCAAAGCTGTACTTGGCTTGGATAAACGTTGGTGATGGAGCGCCGAGTTCTTGCAACTTTGAAGAGAAACCCAGCCAACGCTCTTCACTGGTCATGGAGCCAGCATCGCCACTGATATAAGCACACTGTTTTGCGCCTTTCTGCGTTAAATACTCGGCTGCTTGTTGGCCCGCCAAGCGGTTATCAATACCAGAGCTGTTGGCATTAATGCCTTCGGCGTAGCGGTTGATCAAGCTTAAGTGAACGCCAAACTTTTCGCATTGGGCAAACGCGCGTGAGGTTAAACGGCTGGTTGCGATAACGAGTCCGTCCACTTGGTATTCAATGGCGCGTGAAATGGCGAGATCGAGGTCGTCCTTGTCGATAGGGCAAAGCACAACTTGTCCGCCTCGCTTTTGAATTTCGACAGCCAAAGCACGAGATTGCATGTCGTACATTGGGTTTGATTCGCTATCTAACGCAATCGCCACTAAGCCTGAACGATTCGAAATCAGACCTCGGGCGATGGCATTCGGTGTGTATCCGAGCTTAGCTGCGGCATCCATCACCATTTTGCGTTTCTTCTCGCTAATACTCGCAGTCGGGCTGAATGCTCTAGATACCGTCGATTGAGAGACGCCGAGCATCTTCGCGACGTCGATCGAAGTTACTTTCGCTTTAATGGTGATACTCCTTATTTAAGGCCATTGAACCTTCTCATACGTGCTGAGTGTATGGGCTAGGGGATTTCTGTGTCTAGAGCATTACATTGATAAGGCGTAAATATCAGAGAAAACTCAAGAATTCATCACATTTCTCTCTTGTTTGAAGCCATCAATGATCATTTTGTGTTCAGACCCAACACAAAAGAAGCTAACGCCGAGTTCACGCCATTCCCGAGCTTGTTGAGCCGTCGCGACAAACATGCCAACAGGTTTATTGGCGGCTCTGGCCGCTTCGATTACTCGCATACTTGCTTGTGCGACTTTCTCATCATGAACGCTATCAGCACCATAAGCGACAGTGAGATCAACTTGGCCAATGAAGAGCGCATCAATACCTTCAACATTGGCAATCGCTTCAACATTTTCGACCCCTTGAGGGTCTTCAATTTGTGCAATGACAATCGTATTCGCACGGCTGTCTTTTAAGTGTTCAACCATGGGCTTAGTGGCGTATTGCGCTGCTCGACTGGAACCAGCATACCCTCGGCCACCTTCTCCGTAATGGCAGATTTTCGCCAGCTGCGTCGCTTGCTCAGCAGTACAAACATGGGGAATTTGTACACCCGCCGCGCCACAGTCAAGCGCGTTCAAAATGGTTGAAGGGGCGCTGTCTTGTACTCGTACCACGCACGCGAGGTCATTCGCTCTGGCCGCCATGATGCACAGATCAAGCGAGGAGCGATCGAAAGGTGCGTGCTCTGCATCCAGTACCACAAAAGGCAACTCTGCCAGTGCCAATACTTCGATAATGTGAGGGTGAGGGGTTTTAACAAATGTACCTAATAGCGTTTCTTGATTCAGACGTTGTTTAAAATTGCTCATGATTCTCTCCTTTGCAAAGGTATGCAAAAACTAACATGTAGAAATGTAAATGATGAGTAAAAATGATGTGATCTAAAACTCATTTTTGATTAAAAATTAAACTCAATCAAGGTGCTTATTACTTGATTTTATTTGTTTAAATTAATCAATACAAAGGCTTAAGGATTATTTTTGTGGTTTGTTGACTTAACTTGTCAAATGTTAATTAAGTGTTTAATCTGATTTTGCATTCGTATCCAAACGCATAAAAATAACCGTTCGTCAGCCTCAATGTTCAAGGAGAAACCCAATGGCACGCATTTTAAAAAACGGAATCACTGAAGAAGCATCAGCATCAAATGACGCAAAAGTGCGTCAGATTGTCGAAAACATTCTTGCTGATATTGAATCGAAAGGTGATAGCGCTGTACGTGAGTTGTCTGAAAAGTTTGATAACTGGTCGCCGGAGCAATTCCGCCTGTCAGAAGAGCAAATCCAAGCCTGTGTGGATGCGCTTGATGAATCGACTCGTCATGATATCGAATTCGCTCAGCAACAAGTTCGAAACTTTGCTCAAATTCAACGTGACTCAATGAAAGACGTCGAAGTAGAAACCATGCCTGGTGTGGTACTGGGGCATAAAAATATTCCAGTCAACAGCGTGGGTTGTTACATCCCTGGCGGTAAATACCCATTGGTTGCATCCGCTCACATGAGTGTACTGACGGCGAAAGTCGCGGGCGTAAAACGTGTTATTGCTTGTGCGCCACCGTTTAATGGCCAGCCGAATGTGGCGATTGTCGCTGCGATGGCAATGGCGGGTGCGGATGAAATCTATTGCTTCGGTGGTGTTCAGGCGGTAGGTGCAATGGCTCTGGGGACGGAGACTATTGCACCGGTCGATATGATTGTAGGGCCGGGTAACGCATTTGTAGCAGAGGCAAAACGTCAGTTGTTTGGTCGCGTCGGTATCGATTTGTTTGCAGGCCCAACGGAAACCCTAGTCATTGCCGATGAGAAAGGCTGTGACCCAGAGTTGGCAGCGGCAGATTTGCTTGGTCAGGCCGAGCACGGTTACAACTCTCCCGCTGTATTGTTGACCAATAGCGAGACATTTGCGCAACAGACCATCAAAGAGATCGAACGTCAGTTAACCATTCTTCCAACGGCTGAAGTCGCGGGTAAAGCGTGGGCAGATTACGGACAAGTGATTGTGTGTGATAGCTACGAAGAAATGGTGGAAGTGGCAGACGATATTGCATCTGAACATGTGCAAGTGATGACAGAAGATCCTAAATACTTCCTAGATAATATGACCAACTACGGTGCCTTGTTCCTAGGTCGTGAAACCAACGTTTCTTACGGCGACAAATGTATTGGTACCAACCATACACTGCCAACGAAGAAAGCGGCGCGATACACCGGTGGTCTTTGGGTAGGTAAATTTATCAAGACCTGTACTTACCAGCGTGTAACGGAAGCTGCGTCGCTAAAAGTCGGTGAGTACTGCTCTCGCTTGTGTGCACTCGAAGGTTTTGCTGGCCACAAAGAGCAAGCGGATATTCGTGTGCGCCGTTACAAAGGCAAAGTAGAAGAGGCGTAATATGTCGAAACTTGCCTTAGTCACAGGCGGCAGTGGCGGACTGGGTGCCGCCATTTGTCGCAAGCTAGCTGAATCGGGATATCGCGTAATTCTGACTTACAACAGTAATCAGAAAGCGGCCGAGGATTTGCTTTCCTCGCTGCCACGTAACGAGCATCTAGCATTCAAATTGAACGTGGCAGATTCTAGTGCGATTGAACAGCTTAAATATCAAGTCAGTGAAATAAGCGACAAGCTGGATCTGTTGGTCAACTGTGCGGGGATGACGAAATTCGTCGCGCACTCTGATTTGCAAAGTTTAGATGACCAGCTGTTTGACCAAATTTTCCAAGTGAACGTCCGTGCGCCTTTTGCCATGGTTCGAGCGTTTGAGCCTTGGCTTAAGCAAGCCAATGGTTGTGTGGTTAACATTACTTCTATCGCGGCACAGACTGCGATGGGGAGCAACATTGCTTACTGTGCAAGTAAATCTGCCGCGGAGAACATGACCCGTTCTTTAGCTCGCGCTCTGTCTCCCGAGGTTCGAGTTCTGGCTGTTGCTCCAGGGCTTGTCGACACTGAGTTTGTCAAAGGCTTGGATGACGCATGGCGTAATCAACAAGAACAATCCACACCGCTTAAGCGTTTAGCCAATGACGAAGAAGTCGCTCAAGCCGTGTACGCCGCAGCAGAAGTTTTGACCTTCTCGACAGGCAATACCATCGCGGTTGATGGTGGGCGACCTTTAGGTCTGTAACACACTTTCGGTCTGTAACTAACTTTAGGCTTGTAACTAACAATTCAAAGGCTAGGTCCAAACAAGGACAACAAGGATTTACAATGACTCTACAATCTAAAATGAATAATAACCTGGTCCGCTACATGGAACTGATTCCGGGTACGAGTGCGTTTATTGATGCGCGCACGCCAGGCAGTGATCTCAAAGATAACTTTTGTATTATCGGTGCAGGGGTGGCAGAGAGCAGTCGTCAGCATGTTCATATTCGCGATACGGCGGGCTTTAACATTGGTGCCGCAGGCCAACCGCCGGGCATCAAAAATTCGTTGCACTCTCATCGTACCGCCGAGCTTTTCTTGGTGTTCAAAGGTCAGTTCCGTTTTTATTGGGGGAACGATGGAGAGCATGAGGCGGTGTTGTCTCACGGTGACGTCATCTCGATTCCAACCAATCTCTTCCGTGGATTTGAAGTGGTTGGCCGCGATTACGGCTTTATGTTCTCGGTACTTGGCGGCGACGATTCAGGTGGCGGCGTTATTTGGCATCCAAACGTTATTAAAGACAGTCAAGGTTATGGTTTATACCTCAAAGCCGATGGCACACTCGTGGACACTATTAATGGCGACCCGGTGCCACAAGAATCAGAATTGATGCCGCTGCTTACCGAAGAAGAGCTCGCGACCTTCGATACATACACCGCAGAAGAGATGATGCCATTTGTCGCTCTGCAAAAAGATTATCGTGAAATCAAAGGCGATTTCGGCGGAAGCAACGTGAAACAATATGCCTTAACGGGTCATCCTTTGGCGAGTTATGACTTCCAAGTAAAGAGTGAAGATGAAGTGAGCATCATGGCTTATGAGCTTTCTGAAGGTGGCTCGATTCCTCAACACTGGCGAGAAGAAAAACAAGTGCTTATCAACTTTGATGGCGATACTGAAGTGGTCCTCACGCATCAAGGCGAACAAGCGAGTGTTGTTTTAACGCGCGGTGATGTGCTGAATGTTCCAGAAGGTGCGTCATACTCACTGACGAACTTGCGTGGTAATAGTTTGACGTATTGCATTCTTGGCTCTGATCAACCAAAGCCGCTGGCAGGAGAATAAAATGACGCAACCCACCTCGTTAGTTTGGCTACCCGGACTACTTTGTGATGGCACATTGTTTGAGGATATCAACCGAGCGTTGCCAAGTTGGGTTGAGCCTACATGCCCGACGCTGGCTTCATTGCCGTCAATGGAACAGCTGGCGCAGAGAGTGTTGCAAGACGCACCGCGGGAGTTTGTCTTGGGGGGCTTATCAATGGGTGGGATTCTTGCCTTTGAGGTGTACCGTCAAGCGCCAAACAGAGTCAAAGGCTTGATCCTCATGGATACCAATGCAGCAGATGAAAAGCCAGAGGTGACACAAAAGCGTGATGCACTGGTTAGCCGTGCGTTAAGTGGTGAGTTTGAACGCATTACAGCTGACACTCTGATGCCTGTGCTGATTCATCCAAGCCGTTTGCAAGACAAAGCGTTAACTGAGCGTATCGAAGGCATGGCGGTTAATGTAGGTTTGGAGGCATTTGAAGCACATGCTAAAGCGTTAGCAACTCGCCCGGATGCTCGACCTTTATTGGCGGACATTCAAGCTCCTACGTTGGTGATAACAGGTAAAGAAGATAAGCTTTGTCCGCTAGACAATCATCTGCTCATGGAGAGATGCATCCCAAACGTCACACTTCATGTTATCCCTGAGTGTGGGCATCTATCTACGCTTGAGCAGCCTTTAATTATTAGTGAAGTGATGACTACTTGGCTTCAAGATAACTTTGCTTAGTGTTGATAAGAACTTCATCACTCACCACCTTAAGGTTACTTGGGTATAGGTGGTGAGCGATGAGTATTATCAGAAGTAGTAGCGAATACCTGCCGCGAATTGATCATCACGGTTTTCGAATTTGCTGCCATCGTACTGATCTTTACCTAGGTCGAACTGGTATTCAGTCCAAACTAGGAATTTGTTCTTCTGGAAGTGGTATTCAAGACCAGGAATCAGCAAGTTACGCTCGTAGCCTTGTGTCTCGTCACCGCGATCTTCCATGTAGTTGTAGTTCAACGTTGGGCGTAGGCCGTTATCGAAGTGGTAGTAAGTGTAGATTTCGCCACCTAGGGTATCGAACATTACGTCCGTACCGCCTTGGCTCACTGCTTCCCAGTTTTCGCCAACGTGGAAAGTCGCACCCGCGTAGAAGCCACCGTTGCTGTAGTTTGCGCCCAATAGCATGATGCGCATGTTGTCGCCGTTTTCTACGCCAACCACGCTTGCGTCTAGATCCGCAACTTCATTTTGATGGTAAGCCGCACCCAGTGTTACGCCATCAACGGGTTTGTAAGTGATAGACGCACCTATGCCGTTTTTCAGTGAGGCTGTCGCATTATTTGCTAGAGCAACACCTTCACGCGTGGTTTGGTAAGTAAAGCCGTAGCTCACTTTTTCATTGATTGAATTACGGTACGTAATTGAGTTTTCTGCACGACCCGCGCCGGATGCGATACCCCAGTCAGCTAGGTTATAAACACCTGAGCCACGAGTACCGAATACACGACCTAAATCGGTGTACCATGCTACGTCGTAGAAGGTAGACCACTGCTTAGTACCTGCAGCAATCTTGCCATATTTTTCGTGATCAACACCTGCGTATAGCAAGCGGTCGTAAATGTTTTCGCCGTTCGCGCCAGAGTTGTAGCCCCATTCCGCGTGACCGAAACCAGTCCAGCCGTTATCCAGACCCATTTGGCCTTTCAAACCGAAACGTGAGCTGCCGCTGTTCCATTCGCCGTTGTCATCACCGCCACGGTCTTGGTAGCGAAGATCGAAACGGCCATCGATGGTTAGGCTGTCGCCAGCGTCATTAACAAAAGTGTGTGCAGCAAAGGCTGAGCTAGAAGTAAGCGCTGCTAAAATCACTGCAGAAAGGGTCGACTTTTTCATCATCAATCTCATTATTCAGGGCGCAGAAAGCCACCGTGCGTTCATGCCCGTTTTGAATAAGGGTTCTATCTTGAGGTTGTGCCCCATCCTTGAGGCACGAGTTGGGAGCATGTCGCCTGAACCGAGAGGGGATTCAGGCAACATAAAGGCGGGTTGACAATCCGCCCCTAGGACTTCTTATAGAGAAGGGTTTAGGATCTGTTGAGTACGCTCGAATACGTCTAGACCTTGCTGTTTTAGCCAGTAAGGTAGGTCGATCAGTACCCAGTTCTCAGATAGCTTGTCGCCGTCACGGTAGTAAACGTCAACCACTTGCATGTCTGCACGTACTTCACCACCTGTCATACCTAGGAAGCCACCGATTGGCGTGTTAGATAGGTTTGGCCAGCCGAAGAAACAAGAGAAGTTACCTTCTGCGAAACGACATACGTGGCCATTAAACTTCTTGTCTTTCAGGTTGTTACGGAACGGCAATTGGTGCTGCTGTTGGTAACGAGGAATTGTGTAAGACGCACCGATACCACATGGACCGTACCAGATCATGTCTTTAGACCAGCTCTTCTCAAGAACTTCTGGTGGGCAACCCATAGCGCCGCTGTCGTTTAGTGCAGATAGGTCATCAACCATCTTGTTCACTAGTGCTAGTGTTGCTACGCCTTCTTCTGGTGCTGCGTCTTCGAACAGTAGACCATCGTGGTTACGAGGACCAGGGTATACGAAGTGCTTACCTGTTGATGGTGGTAGTGGGTAACAACCCGCTTGGTCCATCGCGCCTAGAAGGTCTAGGAATAGGCCAGTCTTAGTGATCTTGCCGTTTTCAACACAGTTAAATTCTGCGTAACGGATGTTCATGATTTTGCCAGTTGGGCGCATGCCTAGGTATTCAGCGTCGAATAGACCCATGAAGTGACCCATGCTCATTACCCAGATTTCACCTGATGTTACTTCGTTCTCACCACCGATGAAGATGTCTTGACGACGCTGCATGCGAGTCATTGATTTCATCAAAGGAGCCCAGAAAACGTCAGCTGCTGCTTGAGCGCCTTGTTGTTCACGGAATGGGTAAACACCACGCCATAAGTAATCTTCTGAAGTGTGTGCTTTTAGTACTTCTGCCACGTTCTCGTGAGTTGCGTTTTCCATTGCGCTGAAGTATTCACGTACAACGCGTTTCGCTTCTTGATATTTAGACATAATAAACTCTCTTATTTGCTGTCGAGTCGGCTTTGGGAACAGGACTCGAAATTAAGTTTTTTCATCCGGCCGGGGAGCCAGCCGGAGTTTTTGAAATTCAGTTACGCTTTTGCTGCTTCGGCTTTTTTGCTCTTATCGAACACGCCGCCTTTTAGTGTCTCTGGCAGTGATAGCCATAGAAGACCAGCAAGGATCCATACGATTGGTGAACCCCACATTGCGGTTTGTAGGTCGGTACGCTCTTGGATGAAGATAAGTACCATTGGTGCCCACATACCGAGGATACGACCGCCGTGGAATAGCGCCGCGCCGTAGCTACGTAGGTGTGCTGGGAACAGTTCTGAGAAGTAACCACCCCATACCGCTGAAGAAGACAGGCCGAAGTTGTAAATCAGACCAAGTAGAGCCAGCATGTTTAGGCCGCCAATCACCATGTCGCCAGGTGCAACAAAGAAGATTGAAACCATGATGCCCGCTAGGATGAAGCCAAACGCGTTCACCTTACGACCGAATTTGTCAGCTACCCAACCCCAGAACCACGCACCAAACAGTGAACCAAATGCTGAGATAGAGAAGATGAGACCGATGGTTGCACCGTCGAACATACGTACATCACGTAGGTATGTGGTTACGAAGCCACCAAAGAATTGGAAACCGTAGAAGTTAAGGCCAGCCAGTAATAGACACGTTAGTGTGATCTTACGGTAAGGCTTGCTTAGCATTTCGCCCCAAGAGCCTTTTTTCGCTGGTGCATTTGATTCTTCTACTTTTGCTTGCTCTTCTTCACCGTAAGCGATCACTTTGCTGTCGCTAGGTAGTACAAAGATCATGACCACAGCGGCTGCCAATGGTGGGATACCACCTACAAGCATTAGGCTTTCCCATGGTGCATCAATGCTTGCAATAAATGCTGCATAGGCACCCATTACCATCAGTGCTACAGAGAACATAGAAGACGCGAATGCCGTCAACTTACCACGTACCGTTGGCGTAAATAGGCCGATCATTAGGCTTACTGCCACGGTGAAGTAACCACCCAGTGACAAACCAATGATGAAACGCATTGCTGCCCATGTTGCGTAGTCGGTGAACATCATATTGATGATCGTTGCGCCACCGTTTAGGGCTGTGATGGTAATAAGAGTGGATTTCTTACCAAATTTTGTTGCGAACCAAGCACAGCTCAATGCACCGATAAGTGCCCCAACCGACTGCCATGTATAGAACTGGGCAGTGTCTGACAGGCTAATACCATCATACGCTTCAACGATGTATGGGCGTACGTAGTCAATAATTACAAAGTTATAACAATAGAAAAAGTAACCAACCAGTATCGCTAGATAGGCTGCTACCCTTTGAATCATAGGAACTTCGCTCATGTGTCTTTTGGCATTCATGACCGATAAACCTCTATTTCACTTAGGATTTGTTGCTATTCAAACTTAATGAACACGATCTTATTTGGATCATCTTCGATTTCGTGTCGGGGTGAATCATAGTTTTTTTAAGGTTATTAGATCCGTGATCAAAATCAATTTTAAAATGAATGCGTACCCATTTTGTGGGTTTTAGTGACAAGGATCTCACTAATCGGCGTTTTTGGCGATTTTGAATACATTTTCGCCTATATTGGTGATAATAATCACACTTACAGTGGGATTGTCGTTCAAAAATGCCTTTTTACAGTAATATCTGGGCATAATAATTAGCTACCCAGAATTAGGAAAACCTTAAAATGGTTACGTACTCAAGTTTTGTGGTGATTGCGTTATATGTAGCAATTACCATACTAATCAGCTATTTAGTGAATAAGCGCTACAGCAATGGTGGCGACTTTTCCACGGGTGGAAAGCAATTTGGCTGGTTTACGGCGGGTGTTTCGATACTTGCGACTTACATTAGTGCGATGACGTTTGTAGGGATGCCTGGTTGGGTTTATAGCTCTGGCATGGAAGCGATGAGTATTCACCTTAACTATCCCATCGTTATCTTTTTCACTGTCATTTTCTTTGTGCCTGTCTTCTATAAGCTGGGCTTGACTTCGATTTATGAATACCTTGAGCACCGCTTTGGGGTGTATGCAAGAACCATCAACTCGATTGTGTTCATTGTGGTTCAATGTATCTCTGCGGGTGTGATTTTGTATGCCGTGGCGCTGATCTTAGTGCAAGTTCTGCCTATCAGTATTTCTGAAGCCATTATCTACATCAGTATTTTCACCGCTTGCTATACCTATGCGGGCGGGATTTCCACGGTTATCTGGACCGATATGTTGCAATCTGCAGTATTGGTAGCGGGCAGCATCGCCATCTTTGCCATTCTAATGACAGAGATTAATGCGGCAGATTACCTTTCTCGTGATCACCTGAATATCATCAACTTAGACTTTGATTTGGGCGTAGATACCACACTCTGGGCTGGCGTGGTTGCCGTGAGCTTTTTGCATTTGAGTGTGTACGGCACCAACCAATTGATCATCCAACGCACGTTAGCGACGAGATGTGAAAAGACGGCGCAGAAGTCGATGCTGTTGTGTGGTTACGGTGCGTTTTTCGTGTACTTGTTCTTCGCGGTACTCGGTGTTCTTTTGAGTGTTTTCTATCAAGATCGATCGTTTGAAAACAGCAATGAAGTGATTTTGGATTTCGTCTTCAACCACACTAACCCAATCGTCGTTGGTTTGATCATTTCCGCGTTGGCGGCGGCCGCAATGTCGACGCTGGACTCGACCTACAACTCGATGGCGACCGTCGCGACGTTCGATATCTACAAGCGTTTCGTTCGCAAAAATGCCGATGATGAGCACTACGAAAAAGTCGCAAGAAAGATGAGTTTGCTTGCTGCGGCCATGGTGGTAGTGCCAGCTCTTCTCGCGGTATCGAATGAATCGGTACTCAAAACCATCGCTAGTCTGACTTCTATCTTCGTTGGTATCCGCTTGGGGTCATTCGTGCTTGGTTTATTCTGGTCGAAAGCCAACGAAAAAGGCGTGATCGTTGGCAGTATCATGAGTGTGATTGCGGTGTTTACTGCAATGTATCTCGACGTGGCTTGGCCGTGGTTCGCGCCAATTGGTACGTTTGTCTTCCTTTTGTTTGGTGTGTTAGTGAGTCGTCGTTGGGGCGCTGTGACTGCCGAGCAACAAATCTTTATCAATAATCAAAAACATCTTTTTGCAAAGCCAACCGCAAGCCATTACGGGCTGTTGGTGTTCGCTGTGGCGACCATCGCTGCTTGTATGGTTCTCCCTGATTGGCTTTATGCTGCATTGTCGTAATAGGTAAGTTTATGCTGTCCATCTTTGATATTTACAAGATTGGTGTGGGCCCTTCTAGCTCTCACACCAATGGTCCAATGATCGCGGGTTACCACTTCACTCGTTTGATTGAATCGAACTTGGCAAAAGTGGTTCGTATTCAAGTCGATTTATACGGTTCACTTTCGTTAACAGGGATTGGTCACCATACAGACCGTGCAACGATTTTGGGTCTGTTGGGTAACAAACCAGATACCATCAAAATCGCTTCTGCAAACAAAGCGATGCGCAAGGCGATTGAAGAGGGCATGATGTCTGTCGATGGCCGTCATGAAATCGAATTCAACTACAAAACGGACATGTTGTTCCATGAAGAGAATCTTCCTCTGCATGAAAATGGCATGACGATTACTGCGTTAGATGCGCATGGCAATCAGGTTGGGTTTGAAACTTACTACTCTATCGGTGGTGGTTTCATCGCAACGGCGGATGAACTGCAAAATGGCAGTGCGACTTCACCCGTAGACGTTGAGTTCCCATTCTCCAGCGCGGACGAAATGTTGGCACAGGCTGAGAAGAACGGCATGAGCCTCGGCGGCATGATTCTGAAAAACGAACAAGCGTTTCAGGAAATGGAAGCCATCAATCAACGCGCAGAACAGATCTGGCGTGTGATGACGCGTTGCATGGAGCGTGGTTTCGAAACAGAGGGCATCTTGGATGGCGGCTTGAACGTGACCCGCCGTGCGCCAAACTTGCTGAAAAAGCTTGAAGCAAATGCAGCAATCGAAAACGATCCAATGGAAATCATGGATTGGATTAACCTGTTTGCTTTTGCTGTGAGTGAAGAAAACGCGGCTGGTGGACAAGTCGTAACGTCGCCAACTAATGGTGCGGCGGGTGTGATTCCGGCGGTATTGATGTACTACCATCGCTTCATCAAAGAGCTTGATACTAAACAGCTTAAAGACTTCCTTGCTGTGTCCGGTGCGATTGGCATTTTGTACAAAACTAATGCGTCTATTTCGGGTGCCGAAGTAGGTTGTCAGGGCGAAGTCGGTGTTTCTTCTTCTATGGCGGCAGCTGGCTTGACCGCGCTGCGTGGTGGTAGTAATGAGCAAATTTGTATTGCGGCCGAGATCGCCATGGAGCACTCACTAGGCATGACTTGTGACCCAATTGGTGGCTTAGTGCAAGTACCGTGTATTGAGCGTAATGCAATGGGTGCAATGAAAGCGATCAATGCATCTCGCATGGCACTAAAGCGTAATAGTAAATGTTTGATCTCGTTGGATAAGGTGATTGAAACCATGTACCAAACGGGCAAGGACATGAACAAGAAATACCGTGAGACGTCACAGGGTGGGTTAGCTTTGATTCACCTAGCGCCGCCTTGCGAATAATGAGTTAGGCACATCTAACCAACAAAAAAGCCGAAGCACTGAGATGCATCGGCTTTCCTTTTTTGGAACGTTTATAATTTAGCTATGCGTTTGCTCACCTTTTGGTGTGCTTTGGTTTGGTTGATAGTGCAAAATCACCATCGAGGTGGGTGACAGCAAGACTTCGCCTTCAGCATGTCCTGGGTTGAGGTTACGTACGTTTGTATCACAGATCGTCACCCATTCTTGCTTTCGCTCATTGGGGAGCTTAAAGCGCGCTGTGGCGTTAGTTTGGTTGATGAGGTAGACCAACTCTTGTCCTTCTTTACCGATACCAAGGTGAAGTGCGACAGAGCTTAAACGGTTCCAATCATCGTGCTCCATTAAGCGACCGTCTGTTCGGCGCCAGAAAATGCGGTTGTTATTGCGGTTTTCGCCACTGAAAGCTCGGATAAATGGCACCATGTATTGATTTCGGTTGGCGACCATTTGTGACATCCATGCTTTGAAATGTTGCTTACGTTCTGTCTCTTCCCAGTTCAGCCAACTGGTTTCGTTGTCTTGGCAATAGGCATTATTGTTACCGCCTTGGGTGTGAGACAGAACATCAGCAGTGAGAATGTGTGGGATACCGAAGGCAAACAGCAAGCTAGCAATAAGGTTGCGTTTTTGCTTCTCACGCGTGGCGATGATCATCAGATTTTCGGTCTCGCCTTCAACACCGTAGTTTTCTGAACGATTGTCGCCGTGACCGTCGCGATTTTCTTCGCCATTGGCTTCGTTATGTTTGTGCTTGTAAGACACTAAATCTTGCAGTGTGAAGCCATCGTGATACGTGATGTAATTTACGGTGAGTTTGTATGGCCAGTTCGCTGCACTATAAATGTCACGAGAGCCCATTAATCGAGTGGCAAACTCTTTTAAATAGCCTTGATCACCGCGCCAAAAACTGCGGGAAATATCACGCAGTTTGTCATTACATTCGTTCCAACCAAATGGAAAGTTACCCACTTGGTAGCCATTTGGACCAATATCCCAAGGCTCGGCAATCAATTTGGTTTCACGCAAAATTGGGTCTTGCGCAACGGCTTTAAAGAAAGCTGCTTCTGGGTTGTAATCATCGCCCTGTCGACCTAACGTTGCAGCCAAGTCAAAACGGAAGCCATCGACTTTAAATTCGCTAACCCAGTAGCGCAATGTATCCATCACAAGGTTTAAGGCTGGTTGGTAGGTGAGATCCACTGTATTTCCGCAGCCGGTGTAATTGGCGAAGTGGTTGCCATGTTTGATGTAAAAACGGGAATCGAGGGCCTTCAGGTTGAAGATTGTAGGCCCTTCACCACCTTCAGCAGTGTGGTTGTAAACCACGTCGAGAATCACCTCAATGCCGTTTTTATGCAATTCGCGAATTGTTGTTTTTAATTCCGTAACGGCGTCTTGTTCTGCGTAGCGCGGATCGGGCACCATAAAGAGATAAGGGTTGTATCCCCAATAATTGACCTTTTCCATCTCTAGTAGATGAGGCTCATGCATGCATGCTGCGACAGGTAGCAATTGCAGCGTGTTGATGTTTTGCTGTTTGTAAAAGGCCAGCATTTCAGGTGATGCAAGACCTAAATAGCGCCCCTTCAGCTTGTCCTCAACCTCTGGGTGGCGTTGGGTAAGCCCTTTGACGTGCGTCTCAAACAATACCATCTCTTCTCTGGGTATACGCGGGTGATCCGTGTTTTGCCAGTCAAAATCATCTTCGATAACGACGCACTTCGGCATATCGAAACTTTTGGCTGGAGAGTAGGGAGGGTGATAGTGGAGGGCTTTATCTATTGATTTTGCGTACGGATCAGAAATTAACAGTGGCTCGTCCTTGTGGGAGACAAGGTAACCGTATTTTTGCCCCGGCTTAATATCTGGAATAAAAGTATGACGTATGCCAGCGTATTCATTCGGTAAACCGTGAAGCTCGTAGCTGCCATCGTTTGCAAACAATGCCAGTTGAATGTCTTTTACGCCCGGAGCATGAATAGAGAAGTTACAGCCTTCTTTATTCAATGTTGCGCCCAGGGGGTAGGGGCGAGAGAGAAGTCGTGTCATCGGAGATACTTTATTTAATATTTATTGCTACCTTTAGGAAACTATAAGTTAAAAACTTTGTCTTACTAAGGTCAACCACCCTAAATATAAAAATATTCGTGTAATTTAATTACTTTATGTGACGGCTTAGAGTCAAAAATATGAAATGGCTATCACTTTGTAGCGGCTCAAAACCGAACAAACTTACTAATTCCTCCCTAGATTGGTGATCTGACTCGAAAAAACACCATTCGGTAAATTTTCTACTCCCTTCTCATCCCCCTTAAATTAGTTTAGGGCGGAGGAAGTCATCCTTGTACGCCTCGGGTAATCTCACAACTGTTGAAACAAACGGGGATTCGTTCCCATCTTACCTCTCTTTCTTTAGGTGTGTTTTTACTGCCTATATTCACCTAAAAGAGTGAGCAGGGAAGACAGAATTATAAATACCCTTAATGGAGTTAAGAATGAAAAAAGTAAGTGCAATTGCTGCTGCTGTAGCTGCAACTTTAGCTGCTGGTTCTGCATTCGCAGTGGATTTCCACGGTTACATGCGTGCTGGCGTTGGCGTGAACGCTGACGGTGGTCAACAATTAACATTCGAAAAGAACAAGATCGGTCGTCTAGGTAATGAAAGCGATATCTACGGCGAGATTCAACTAGGTAAAGAAGTTTACAACAACAACGGCAAAACGTTCTACGTAGACTCTATGGTTGCAATGACTTCTAACGGTTCAAACGACTGGGAAAGCACTTCTGCTAACTGTGGTTTGGATAACGGCGAAGTGAAATGTGTAGACGATGCACAATTCGCACTACGTCAGTTCAACGTTCAAGCTAAAGGCCTACTAAACTTTGCTCCTGAAGCAACGCTTTGGGCAGGTAAACGCTACTACCAACGTCACGACATTCATATCTCTGACTTCTACTACTGGAACATCTCTGGCGCGGGCGCTGGTGTTGAAGGTATCGAAGCTGGTCCTGGTAAAGTTTCTTTCGCTTGGGTTCGTAACGACCGCGGCGATATCGCAGACCCAGGCAACGATGGCGGCGCAACAAACGTAAACACTCTAGACGTACGTTACGCAGGTCTTCCTCTATGGGACAACGGCTCTCTAGAAATGGGCTTGAACTACGCAATTCTTAACGAAACTGACGCTGCGCCAAACGGCACTAAAGATGCGAAAAACGGCGTAATGTTCACAGCAGAATTGACTCAAGGTCTAGACGCTGGTTTCAACAAAACAGTGCTTCAGTACGGTACTGAAGGTTACTCAAAAACAATGGCATTCTACGGCGACGGTAGCTGGTACGGCGCAGAAGCTGACAACGGTGCATCTGGTTACCGCCTAATCAACTGGGGTGTAATCGGCATGGGCGACAGCTGGGAAATGGGTCACCAGTTAGTGTACGGTGTTGGTGAAGACATGTGGGCTGGCCAAGACAAGTGGGAAACAATGTCTGTTGTTGTTCGTCCAATGTACAAATGGGATGACAACCACAAAACTATCTTCGAAGCTGGTTACGCTATCGATGATAACGACGGCGACGAAAACAAATACGGTAAGCTAACTGTTGCTCAAGCATGGTCTGCTGGTTCTAGCTTCTGGGCTCGTCCTGAAATCCGTGTTTACGCTTCTTACCTAACGGCTGACAAAGAAGACAACACTAACACATTTGACAACGGTCGTTCAGATGATACGTTCCAATTCGGTGTACAAGCTGAAGCTTGGTGGTAATCATCTAACCACTAAGTCCTAAATTGTCCTAGAATGATACAGCCAGAACTTATCTGGCTGTATTTATTTAAAAAACAATAAAGAGTCGAGGTAGACAGTAATGAAAAAATGGCTTGCTCCCGTACTGCTGGGCATGTTGGCTACTGGTTGTGCGTCTGTAGAACAAGTAGAGATGAGTCCAAAAGGTCAGCAACAAGTGATCACGCAATCGGGTGATATTCAATGGGTACCGCTTAACGTGCCTGTGGTTACTGAATTCGCTTTGACTGATAAAAGCCAAATGTTGTTGGATGGTAACAGTGCTGGCGCTATTGCAGCGTTTGCTCTTCCAGGTAACCGTGGCAGTCTCGATATCAAATTAGAGACATTCGTAAGTAAAGAACTTCAATTTTATGCTCCTAATGTTGCAGTGATGAACTCGGCAGGAGAAACCATTTACCAAGCAGATTTTTCAAAGTTTAAGTACGAACCAGCAAAACTGTTGGACAACGATAAATTCGTACTTGATCTCAATGTGATTCCAGACATGACAGGTAACGATCTGCATGTGTTGGTTTACACGACTTCCGCCGATCTAAAAGGAAGTACACAAGTTTTACACCCTGCAAAAGCCTTCGCCATGGCGCGTCACACTCAGCCGCCAGATATTGCAGACCCTCTAGCGAAACATAGCCCACTCGGTCAGTTCCGCTTTTCGGTATCCGCGAATGATATTGTGAATACTAAGATTGTTGCGAAAAACGACAACATTCCCCAAGGTACGGACCTTACTAGCTACTACTACAGCTCCATTGAAGCGGCAGTCGCAGCGAATGATATTCCGAAAGCGCTCACTTTGCTTGATGAAGCAAAAGAGCTAGGTATCGAAGGTGCACAACAAGTGTTTGTGAAAGCCGTAAATAGAAAATAATCAGATAAAAAAAGGTCAGCGAAATGCTGACCTTTTTCATAGAAAATAAACTAATAAAAATACCCCTACATAGAGTTACCTTATTCACATAATTATTTTTATTACTTTGTTTTTTATATAGGTTGGATCAATAATTAATGGCAGTTCCTAATTTATTTTTTGTACTTAGGAAATAAACAAACTTCTCGAAGTGATTTAAATTCACAATCTGACGATATTTATTTGTCGTTTGATATTTCCATTTTAATAACGATTAATATTTCTTTTAACCGTTGAGTTTATTTTACTTTGGATATACTAAAAAGGAATTACGTGAAATGAACATGATGAAGACCTCTCTTGCTGCTGCTCTACTTGCTGCCTTAGTGGGTTGTCAATCGACTGCAGAACCAGAAGCGGCCGCAGAGCCTGTTGTTAATATGTCTCAAGACGAAGTGGTTGCTTTCATGAAAGCGTGTGACAACCCAGATAGCACAGCGAAAGGACCTATTTCTAAACCACTATTTGTGGTGGGTACGTTTGCGGATTCCGATTGGAAACACGTGCCTCAGCGTCAATACACCTACAAAGGGAATAATTTCTACCAAGCCGTGGTTCAAGAAAAAGTAGGCTCCTACAAAATGCAGTACGCGACCGAGTTGTGGTTCCCACAATTTACCGCAAAAGGTAATAGAATGAACGTTGGTGAATTAACACCATTAACATTTGGTGGTTACGGTACGGATACTTCGGTTGATATTAAAGAAGATGGTAAATATGTATGGAGTCTTCAGTTTGAAGGAAAAGGCAAACCTGTTCATGTCATGGTAAATAAGTGCCAATAATATTCCATTCAGTTATTTAAAATCTATTTTTATTTATTAACCCCTGCATGAAACACATGTCGGGGTTAATTTTATTACTCAAATTTCCGTAGTTTATTTGAGTAAGTTAGGGAGAATAAAATGCGTAATATCCTACGTAACCATCGCCTGTCTCGATCGTTGCTTGCGTTAAGTGTGATTGGTGCTTTATCTGCGTGTAATTCTTCTGGTGGTGGCGACACTAATAGCAGCACTCCGCTACCGGATACCAGTTATGCTTGCCAAGCCAATGTCATGGCGCAAAGTAACCAACTTCGTACTTATCAAATCATGGTAGAGAGTTTTGTGGATGGTGATGCGAGCATTGGTCACGGTACAGGTTATGGCACCAGCCATCATAACGGCGATTTGCAAGGAGTGATTGATTCACTCGATTACATCCAAGATTTAGGGATGAACGCGATTTGGTTGACGCCAGTTTTTGAATCGGAAGCGATAGTGGGCCAAGAACACTGGGCCGATCGTCTGGATGCCACGGGCTACTTTGCAACGGATTACTTCACCATTGATCCACGTTTTGGTGATTTAGAAACGGCGAGAACCTTGGTCGAGGAAGCACACAAACGCGGCTTATACGTGTTTTTTGATGGTGTATTTGGTCATCACAAAGATGGTTTGATCAAACCATCTCCCTCCGGTTTGTTGCCATCGGGATCGAGCAATCCCGTTGATTACCCGGCCAGTCTCGATTTCTACAAAGAAGTGGCAACCTATTGGATCAAAGAACTGAAGATTGACGGCTGGCGTTTAGATCAAGCCTATCAAGTTCCGACAGACGCTTGGACACAACTTCGTAAAGCCGTCGATGAAGCCTCACAAAGTGTGACGTACACCAATAGCAAAGGCGAACAAGTGAATCCGTTGGGCTATATGGTGGCAGAGATTTGGAAAGGGGAGTCTGAAATCGCGAATGAGGCGTATGGATCGAACAGCGATCCAGCATTGTGCTCTGCGTTTGACTTCCCTATGCGATATCGCATCGTTGAAACTTTGGCCGTGAATGAGAGCGGCGTGGGTGGTCGCGGTGCGGATTGGTTAGACAACGGCTACAGCACACACAACCAATATCCAACACATGCGCAGCCGAATTTGATGATCGGCAACCATGATTTAGTGCGCTTTGGTGACTTGTTACAGCGCGGAAACTTGGCGGATGTGAATGATGCAGAATATTGGTTACGCCATAAAGCCGCGTTTGCTTTCCAAGCGGCGTACACCGGGCCAATCACGTTGTACTACGGTGATGAAATCGGGGATCAAGTGGATGGTTTTGCCGCAAAAGAAGACAACAGCACCTGCGCCATTCAAGGTTTGTGCGATGATCACGTTGCGCGCAGCAGTGCGAAAATTGAAGGCGTGACGGCGACGCTTGATGCAAACCAAGCCGATCTCAAATCTTATGTGACATCGCTGATGACAATGCGCGATGCGCATCCTGCACTTTATCAAGGGTCACGCACGAATTTAGTTGCGAGTAACGGCAGTTATGTGGACTTGAAACAATCTGGTTCGGACAAAGTCTTGTTTGCGCTAAATACCTTACAGAGCGCTAGAAGCGTCACTCTTACTCAGGAGAGTGTTGGTACTGGTGAGTTGGTGGATTTGCTCACGAATGAAAAAATTACTCCGAGTAATGGTCAATATCAGATTCTGATGTCGCCACTACAAGGACGATTCTTTGCGGTAAAACCTTAAGGAATTATCCAGAATTGATGCTCACCAGTTGAGCTGACCACAAGCTTTCTTATAAACAAGCCAAGTGTTGTTGCTGACCCCCATAGGCTCACACTTGGCTTTTTTCTGTCTGTTTTACTTTTCCCTTAATGGTTTTACGACGATGTAGCCAACAAGTTGCTTCGCTTTTTGTATTGGCATTTGTTTTCAGCAGATGGATATTTGTGAGATAAGCTGCACATTAAAAAGTAAATTAACACTTGTGCAACGTAAAAATGTGACTGAAGGATTACTTATGCCCCGCTAATATGTTTATCGTGTTTGGGATTTATATAACTAATGGAAAAGTATAATGAAATCCATAACGAACTCCCTCTGTCTCCTTGTTGCTGCTAGCTCTCCGTTTGCATATAGCCAAATTATCAACGGTGACTTTGAACAGTGGAATGGCAATGTACCTACGCAGTGGTCAGAGATTGACGCGGGCATTACAGTGTCGCCAAGCAGCGAGCAAATCAAATCGGGTGGTCTGGCTGCCCAGGTCGTCGTGAATACAGGTACCCAAAGCAACACCGACTTTTTGCAAACCATTAATGTGGAGCAAGGGAAAACCTATCCGTTTTCTGTCTCGGTTTATCATACCGAAGGAAATGTAAAAGCACGTCTGGTGGTTGATGGTTATCACAATTACTCGAACCCACAACAGATAAACCAGTGGCAAGAGCTCGTGCACAATTACACAGCGAGCTCGAACAAGACCATCAACGTCGGTTTGCGTTTTTACGATGAAGCCAGTTTTGATGGCTCAGAAGTTGTCTACGTCGATAATTTTCAACCGACCGAGGCAAGTACACAACCTCCTGTAGAAAATTGTAGTGATCATGAGGTGGTTCTTACACTCACGACGGACAACTATGGCTCAGAAACTAGCTGGGAGTTGAAAAATAGCCAAGCGCAAGTGCTTTTCTCTGGTCAGGGGTATGAGTCGTCAACCTCTGTTGAAAAGACCATGTGTTTGGCCGATGGTAACTACCAATTTACGATTCAAGACAGCTATGGCGACGGCATTTGCTGTGGCAATGGTTCGGGGTCTTACGCGTTGAAGGTGGGAGATAAGACTCTTGCTTCTGGCGCTGAATTCTCGAAAAGTGAAACCACCGATTTTAACTTAGGTGACACAACGACGACCCCACCAGTGGTTGATGGTTACTATCAAGCGGCATCTGGTAAGACGGGATACGCTCTAAAAACAGCGTTGTTTAACATTATCAATAATCACTCCAGCCGAGGTTATTCTGCGGTCTGGACCTTGGTAAAAGATGCCGATATTGATCGTTACTATGAAAATGATGGCTCTATTCTCGATATGTACTCTGAAAAGCCATCTGCTAGCGATACAGTAAGCTTTACCAAAGTCACAGACCAATGTGGCCAATACAAAACGGAAGGGGATTGCTACAACCGTGAGCACTCTTTTCCGAAAAGCTGGTTTGGCGGTAAGGTTGAGCCGATGAACTCAGACGGTCATCACTTGTTTGCAACTGATGGTTATGTAAACGCGAAGCGCAGTAATTGGCCATTTGGTGAAGTGGGCACCGCGACCTACGTGTCTAGTAATGGCTCTAAACTTGGCCAAGCAAGCACTAGTCTGGGCTACTCCGGTACGGTGTTTGAGCCGATCGATGAGTTTAAAGGCGATTTTGCTCGTGCCTATTTCTACATGGCAACCCGCTATGAAAATATTGTAGGTAACTGGGAAGGCAATTCAAGCAATGCGGATGCTGTCCTTGATGGTTCAAGTTCGACGGTTTTTGAACCTTGGATGTTAAACATGCTGAAACGTTGGCACAAAAATGATCCCGTTAGTGAAAAAGAACGAAACCGCAATCAACAAGTGTTTGATTTTCAGGGCAATCGTAATCCATTCATTGATCATCCTGAGTTTGTTGAACAGATTTGGGGAAACTAACACCTTTTTGATTTTGGTATCCACCATTTAGTGACGCCAACAAAACAAAGGGGAAGCGTGATGCTTCCCCTTTTTCATTACGGATGCTTTTAAATGAAACTAGTTTTTCGTTACCGTCACGATTGGCGCCGACTTGTCAGCCGCGTTGAAGTGGAAGTTGTAATTTCCTGCTTCTGCAATCGCAATTTTCAGGTTTGCACTACCGCCACCGACTTCCATCGTTAGCGCTTTACCAAGCTCAACACTGCCTTCGCCACCGAAGTTGGTGTCTGCTGCCCAGTCTGCGCTCGCAACTTTCATCTCGTAGTTGCCCGCCGCTAGGTCAATGTCTAGCGAATAAACGTCATTTGCAACATAGCTGAACTTCGCTGTTGAGTCTTGTGCTGGAGCATCCCATGTAGTGATAGTGCCACGTAAGTAAAGTGCTGTTTCACCGAATGTTGGTGCATCTGCTGACTTGGTCACTGACACGACCGGTTTTTCTACGCTTTCATCTTGAACATGCAGCGCGTTCAGAGTGAAGTTGTACTTACCTGTTTCAGCAACAGACAGCTTACAGTTACCTTCTGAACCTAATTCTAGTGAACCAGAAGCTATATTCGCAGCATCACAACCGATGTTTGGATTTGCCCAACCAGAGTCCGCGAATTTGAACTCGTGTTCACCAACTTCAAGAACGCCAGTTACAGAGTACATACCGTTGCCAATAAAGGTCATCGCCCAATCACTGCTATCAGACCACTCGTTCATCGTGCCTTTCACGTAAACAACAGTTTCGCCGTAAGGAGGAATACTCGATACGTCTTTGTTATCCGTGTTTACTGGTAGGCCAGCACCTTGCGCGCCGTTTTGTGGCTGCACGAATACCGCTGTTGTCAGTGCTGGTACTGTGAACGTTTCATTGGTGAAGCTTGCACCTTTGACGATGTCATCCGCAGAGTTTTGTTGAACTTCATGCAGTTCGAAACCAGTTGCGCCAGCAACTTTGAAAGATTTCTCAGTTGATGTTGAGTTCACAACGGCCACGACAGCATCGTAGTTCGAATCCAAATCGGCACCCGCTGATGTACCATCGTCGATAGACATCACAATCAAGCCTTCCACTTGGTCTTTCCCTACGTTGCGGAAGTCCACACGGTTCATCACTTCTTGCGCGGTATCTAGGCGGAACAGTTCGCTTGTGCTACGGATTTTTAGTAGCTCTAGGAATTGTTGCTTAGTCAGCTCGATGTCGGTTGAATCTGGTTTCGCCGTGCTGTCACCAACGATGGTTTTGATCAACTCCCAGTTTGCACCGTCTTTGTCTTCACGTGGTAGACCAACGTTCCAGTTATTGTCGCTTCCGTCGAAGAATACACGGTTGAACCAGTCACCAGAATCGTACGAGTCGCGCTGCATAGATTTAGAGCGCAATAGCTCAGAACCCATGTGGATGAATGGAATGCCTTGACCAAGCATCACCGTTGATAGGGACACAGACTGCATACGTGCACGCTCGGCAGATGAAGTGCCTGTCGCAATCTTGTAGGCGTTGTTATCCCACAATGTTTGGTTGTCGTGCTTAGACACGTAAGAGATGTTCTCTGATGGCACTTTTGTGTAGCCTGCAGGCGCACCATTGTAATCAACGTTCTTACCCAGCTTGGTTTCGCCTTTGTAATCAAGAAGGATGTAGTCAGCCAAGTTACCAGCCATACCTAGACGAACCAGATCTTGGTTGTGTAAACGACCATTCACCGACTCTGCGTCAGTTTTGGTTTCTTCGTTAGGGTAAGCGGCGTTACCAAAGCCTTGGTTAAAGCGAAGTGGGTGCTTACCTTCAGAATCTACACCGCCATCAAACGGGCTTCCGCCACGAACTGCGTCACGCAGACGATCAGAGAAAGTACCGATTTCTGTCCCCGCCATGTTGACTTGTGTCGCCTGATCGAAGCGAGCGTTTTGCGCGACTTCACCAAAGTCCCAACCTTCGCCGTAGAACAAGGTATTCGGGTCAATTTCACGGACTTTTTCAAGTGCGTAAACCATCACATCTTTCGGCTGGTGGCCCATAAGGTCAAAACGGAAACCATCGACTTTATAGTCATCCGCCCATACCATCAATGAGTCAACCATTAGTTTACCCATCATCAAGTTCTCGGTTGCGGTGTTATCACAACAGGTTGAGTTTTCGACGCCGCCAGTGTTGACGTTTAGGCGGTGGTAGTACCCAGGGACAATCTTATCCAGTACTGATTTTTCGTTCACACCAGATGCATTTGTGTGGTTGTACACGACGTCCATGACCAGTTTCAGATCCATTTTATGCGTCGCTTGAACCATTTCGCGGAACTCAAGAATACGCTTAGATCCGTTAGGATCGGTCGCATAACTGCCTTCTGGCACGGTGTAGTGGTAAGGGTCATAACCCCAGTTGAAGCTGTCTAGCATGCGAAGATCGTTCATCAACGCTTGTGCTTTGCCCGTTGTTGGGTCGTAGCTATTTAATACCTCTTCAATCACTTTGCCGTCATCTTCGGTCTCACAAATGGAGGCTTCTGGCTTGATGCCACAAAGTTTACCCACGGTGTCGGTGATATCGACTCGCTTGTCAGCGTCTTCATCCACGGTTGCAATATCAAATGCTGGCAGGATATGTAGCGTTGTTAGGCCAGCATCTTTCAGGGCTTTTAAGTGAGAAACAGACTCACGCTCAGGTTCTGTAAGCGCCAGATATTTGCCATCAAGACTTGGTGTGCCTTTACTGTCGTTAAAACTGAAATCACGAATGTGTGACTCGTAAAGGACGTGGTCTTCGTCTTTTTTAACCGTTGGGCGTGCGTAGTTTTTCCAATCTTGAGGCATTAAGCTTGGATCATCTAAATCAACCACTTGCGAGTATCGCGAGTTTTTAGACAAGCTCATTGAATATGGGTCTGTTACCAAACGCGTTTCAACGACCCCTGTTGTAGGGTGGTACACCTTAACTTGGTAGCGATAGTATTTGTTGACAACGTTGCTTTGTGCCTCAGAAACCCAGATACCTGTTGCTGGGTCTTCCGTCATGGCAACGGTCGCTTCTTCTGCTAAGTTTTCATCGTAGATTATCAGATCAACATCTTGGGCAGTTGGTGCCCATAGTTTGAAGGTTGCGGCACCGCCTTCCACAATCGCACCGAGTTCTTGACCGATCGCGTTACCTGCCTTGGAATCGGCAAACACCGCATCCAAAACACCCGGTTTTTGCACTTCAGTTGCAGAAATGACGTCACCATTTGCGTTGTAAGCCACCATAACGATTTGTGACTTCAGGATCGTACGCAAGGTCGCGTCATCGACATCGATACCCGCAGCTTGAAGGCTAGCAAGGTGACGGAAGCGTGATTTCAGACCATCAGACAACTCACCAGCTTTTGTCAGCTCAACCGCTGTACCGCCAGAGATTTGCTTATCTTCATCCATTTTGATGTCATTGCTAAGGCTGTAGAACAGCTTCATGGAATCCGCACTGGTCGCCGCTTCCCATGCAATGGTGTTGGCGTCTAACCAATGGGCTTTTTGACCATCAATATCAACAGGGCGCTCTTCTATTGGCTCGTAGTAAAGTTCACTGCTGCCGTGGAAGCCAAACAAACCTTTCGATTCGCCGATTTTCGTCAACTCTACTTTTGAGTTTGCGCTGCCGAACGCTTTCTCATCACCTTTGTGCAGAATGAAGTTCATGCATTCGTGTGGGTCAGAGGCGTCAGGGTTTATTTTCAGTACGTAGTAAGCACCGTAGGTGTCGTTGATGCCATCGAATGGGTGTGGCGCAGACCAATCCGTTCCTGTTCCCGGAATGCCCATTGCGTCTAAATCTGTGCTGGTACAGCCCTCACCGTTCCATAGGTGCAAGCCCCAACCTTCGTAGTCGCTTGCTGTTGAAGCTGATGCTACGTCACGTTTGTAATAAATGACGACTTCGTTCTCTCCCGCAGGGTACAAGCCTGAGCCAGGGTTCGTCGTATCTTCGTTCGTGCTATCACTACCACAACCGCTGATTACCGCGACGGAAATCAAAGGCAGTACGGTTTTGGCAATTGTTGATAATTTAAATGTCTTATTGTCCACGTTTACAAATCCATTGTTATTGAATTGATATTGAGCTGCGCGCTGCCTTCGCTGACTCAATCATCAAGAAGGTTTTGCACACGCTAGAAAGGCAGATGCCAAAAAAGGAAATGTTCAATTAGATGCTAATACACTGAATCATCAGCAAAATGTGAGAGCAGGCTGTTAAGTTTTTTACAGGTGCAAATTTTCTGTCACAGTCGATTTTGTTCACAAATTAAATAATAAAACAGGCGCATAGTGAGAGATTCTGCACATCATTAAAATGTGAATTTTTATGGGAGGAGTAAGGGGGGATGATAGGGGATGAGAATATCTCAGCCCCAAAACCGTGATTAAGTTCTATAAAAATGAGGGCCATATTTTTCTTTTAAAAATAAGTTACAGTGATGTTGAGTAAAATACCGCCATTAAGTATTCGCAAGCTTCAGATTTTCGCTAAGTGGTCGTTATATAATGAAGGTAGTCGGCATTACGTCGGCGCGTAATCATAAGATTTCCCTGAAAGGGAGTTGAATTGGGCCCTGAAACCAAAAGAGGCTATTTATGAGTAGTATGGGCATTGCCATTGCGGCAACTGGCCTTTCACTCGTCCTGATATTTGTGTGGATGATCTCGTTGTCGATGCGGAAACAGAGACTCGAGGCAGAGAGGAAAGCTCGCGAAGCCGCTTATCGAAAGGCGATGCATAAAGCGCGAGAGCAAGAGCGTAAAGAGCGAGAGTTCAAAGCAGAAACCGGGCATATCCCCACCATTTTATTTCTAGCGAAAGAAGCCGAAAAGGACAACATTCGTCAAGCGCTGTATTGGTATGATAAAGCCGCTAAACTGGACAATGTGACGGGGATGTATGGCATTGTTCGCTTAAGTGAACGCATGCGCGAAGATGTGATTTTAAAAGAGCAGGCAAACTTCTGGCGTACCGCAATTGCGGGAATGGAAGGGGATACCGAAGCGAAATTTTCGACAGGCAAAGCGTTGGTTTTTGGTCGCGGAACGGAAAAAAATATTCCCAAAGGTAACCAACTGATTGAAACCGCAGCCGAGGAAGGCTGCATTGATGCCATGCTTTACATGGGTGAGTGGCAGCTTTCACCAGACAATAGTGCAGGACGCAGTGCAGATGCGCTTTACTGGTTTATGAAAGCGGCGGAAAAAGACAGTGCGGATGGCAAGATCCAAGTCGGCTTATGTTACCTAAATGGCATTGGTACAGAAAAAAGCATGGTTAAAGGTTGCTACTGGCTGGAACGGGCCGCGGAAGGTGGCAGTGCTAAAGCGATGTATCATGCTGGCGAAGCGTGGAAGGATAAAGGTAAAACGGGTAATGCAATTGCTTACGTTTGGCTGTTTCTTGCTGCCAATATGGGCTACCAACCTGCGCGTACGTTACGTGATGAAGTGGCAACCAATATTGGTGTTGATGTTGTCGTTGGATTGCAGTCCATAGCGAAGCCGTTGCAAAGAAAACTGGCCTCAGGAATGGTGAGAAAGCACTCTATTATTCGAGCCCTTAACAAAGTGTACAAACGCGAAGCGTATTTTCCTGCGGAAGAGGAGCTCAATGCGGTGTTGAATGATGAGAATAAAGACGCCTCCGAAGCTTGGGAGGAGACATCAACACTAGATTTTCAGCCTAAGATGACAACGGTAACAGCAGAAGACCAGGCAAGCACATCGCCCAACGAAAAAAAACTCTCTAAAGATGCGCTCGATTTCACTCAAAACTTCCTTCAGCCATAACCTATCTTATCCAGAAGCCTCAAGATTGAGGCTTTTCTTTTGTCTTTAAAATGTTACGCCAAATCCAAGTCAGCTCAACGTATTTGAGGCTAGACATCCAATGACGTGAAAACTCATTTTCGACATTTGGAGGACGAAAGATGATAAGTCAACCTGTTAAAATCGGTGACGATACCGCCGTAGTCATTCCAAGCGCAATCCTGGCTCAGCTCGGGATAAGGGAAGGAGATACCCTAGAAATCGCACTGAATAAAGACAAAATGGAAATTAAGAAGATGGTGTTGAAAACCAGCACTCCAACTTACTCTGAAGATATTGAGGAGAATTGAGTTAGAGAATCTTGGTTTGTCGGATACACTACTGGTTTCGCAAAACTGGCGCTTGCCGCTGTCTTTGAACTATCGATAACAACAATAAGAGGTAAGGTACTATGCAAGGTATCCTCTCTATACAATCTCATGTTTCTTTTGGTCATGCTGGTAACAGCAGTGCCGTTTTCCCAATGCAACGCATGGGTTTTGAAGTATGGCCAATTCATACCGTTCAATTTTCTAACCACACGCAGTATCAAGAAGGCTGGACTGGGCGAGCGTTTGCGGCTGAAGACATCAGCGAGTTAGTTCGTGGACTTGGTAACATCGGCGCGCTGGAAAAGTGCCAAGCGGTATTGACGGGCTACCAAGGTAGTGCAGAGCAGTGCCTTGCTGTTGAAGATACCGTGACGAAAGTGAAACAAGCAAACCCGAACGCACTTTACGTTTGCGACCCTGTAATGGGCGCGCCAGACAAAGGCTGCATTGTGGCTCCGGGCATTGCTGAAAATCTTCTAACGCGTTTGATGCCAATGGCGGACGTGATCGTTCCGAACCAATTCGAGCTAAGTCAATTTTCTGAGATGGAAATCCACTCACTAGACGATGCGATCACCGCATGCCAACGTGCGCTAGAAAAAGGTCCAAAAGTGGTGCTAGTTAAGCACCTTTACTGCCTAGAAAATGGCAGCTTCAACATGCTATTGGCTACGCAAGAAGGCATTTACCTTGCGAAGCGTCCTCAATTTGAGTTTGCTAAACAACCTGTTGGCGTGGGCGATCTTATTTCAGCTATCTTTACCGCGGGACTCTTAAAAGGCTGGTCTCCCAAGCAAGCTTTCCAACATTGTCATGACGCATGCTACGGGGTGTTAAGTGCAACGTACCATGCAGGCGAATGGGAGCTGCAAACTATTGCTGCGCAGCAAGAGTTTGTTGAGCCAAGTAAGCATTTCTCAATTGAAGAGGTGGCTTTGGTCACCGCGTAATTGAGCGCAATTAAACAAAAAAGGGGAGCCATCATCGGCTCCCCTTTCTCTTTGTTCTGTCAGTCTTACTGAGCTTTTTGCTGCTCTGATTTACAAACTGCTGCCGTAAAGACAACGTCTGTTGAGCTGTTTAGCGCAGTTTCTGCAGAGTCTTGAATCACACCGATAATGAAGCCAACCGCTACAACCTGCATTGCTACGTCGTTTGAGATACCAAACAGGCCACACGCAAGTGGGATAAGTAGTAGAGAGCCACCTGCAACACCTGATGCGCCGCATGCAGAAACCGCAGCCACAATACTGAGCAGTAGCGCAGTCAGTAGATCAACTTCGATACCCATAGTGTGCACAGCTGCAAGCGTTAGTGTTGTGATAGTGATTGCAGCACCAGCCATGTTGATGGTCGCACCTAGAGGAATAGATACTGAGTATGTATCCTCGTCCAGTTTTAGCTTCTCACATAGTGCCATGTTTACTGGAATATTCGCTGCACTTGAACGAGTGAAGAACGCTGTTACACCACTTTCACGTAGACAACGGAATACAAGTGGGTAAGGGTTTTGTTTGGTTTTAACGAACACGATCGCCGGGTTTACAACGAGTGCGATGATCATCATTGCGCCAAGAAGAACCGCCAGAAGGTGTGCGTAGCTTGCTAGCGCGCTAAAGCCTGTTGTCGCAAACGTTGAAGCAACCAAGCCAAAGATACCAAATGGTGCAAGACGAATGATAAAGCGCACAATGTGAGACACGCTGTGGCTTAGATCTTCAAATACGGCCTTCGTTGTTGCCGATGCGTGGTGTAGTGCAAGACCCAGACCCACACCCCAAGCAAGAATGCCGATGTAGTTTGCTTCTACTAGTGCATTTACTGGGTTGTCGACCAGTTTAAACAACAATGTGCGTAGAATTTCAGCAATACCTTGAGGAGGCGTTGCACCTTCAGCGCCGGTGACAAGCGTTAAATTGGTCGGGAAAAGGAAGCTTAGAACCACTGCTGATAGCGCCGCGAAGAATGTACCCATCAGGTACAGTACAACGATTGGGCGCATGTAAGTGTGTTGGTTTTTCTTTTGGTTTGCAATTGAAGCGGCAACCAAAATAAACACAAGAATTGGCGCGATCGCTTTAAGCGCGCCGACAAAAAGGCTACCAATTAATCCCGCGCTTTCGGCATGGCTTGGAGAAATTGTCGCGAGCAAAATACCAAAGACGATACCGACAAGGATCTGGACGACGAGGTTACCACGAGCATATCGGGCAACGAGGCTGTTGTGTTGCATACATCATTCCTGCAATTTTATGCCAGAGTGGCAGGGCAATAGTCCATCATTACACGGCGATAATGCCCTTATATTACAAGGGGTGAGCATTGCTTCTGGTCACTAAGACACATGATTATCAATTATCCTGTTTTTATAAATTCAGCCATTTTCTTGCTGAATATCACATATCTTAGCTTGGTAATATTTTGTGTCTAGTTTTAGTTTGTTTTTGGATTAAATGTTTGCTCAATGTTATTTAAATAAGATTTTTATGTTGAAAATTATCATTAGTTATGAGTAATGGTTTTTAATAAAGTTGTTAAAAAGGAGACTTTCGTCTCCTTTGATTTTATTGACAACTCAAACGCAACAAATTAATAACTTTGTTGGCGCCTGCGCTTATCACTCATGGCATTGCGAGCAAGTTTACCGAATCGTCGACTTTGTGCTCGTTGCTCTGCCAAAGTCGCGCCGTTAAAGGCTTGTTCTCGCGTTAGTTTTTGATAGTTATTGAAACGACGAACCTCAAGTGTGCCATTTGCAATCGCAGTTTGAACTGCGCAGCCTGGCTCAGTTTGGTGCTTACAATTGCCAAAGCGACAACGCTGAGCGAGCGCCTCAATGTCAGAAAATGCCTCACTGACCCCCGATTCACAATCTGCTAGTTGAAGCTCGCGCATTCCCGGAGTATCAATCAAGATGCCGCCATCAGGTAATAGATGGATAGAGCGCGATGTAGTTGTATGTCGCCCTTTGCTATCGTCTTCACGAATATGCCCAGTTGCCTGTTCTTGTTGCCCGAGTAATGCATTAACAAGAGTTGATTTGCCAACGCCTGAAGAACCGATAAAAGCGAGGGTTTGTCCTTCTTTGCACCAGGTCATGAGTTTAGAAGCACTCTCTATTTCTAAGCCGTTGACTGTCTCTATAGCTAATAGAGGGTCGAGCTTCTGTACTTGGCTTTTTAGTTCATCAGTATTGTCACACAAATCGGCTTTGGAAAGCACGATGACGGGTTCGACTTCGGCTTCATGAGCCAAGGAAAGATAACGTTCAATACGACTTAAATTGAAGTCGTCGTTAAGGGAACAGACGATAAACACTGTATCCACATTGGCTGCGATGAGTTGCTCTGCCACTTTGCTGCCAGCGGCTTTGCGGCTAAAGAGGCTCAAGCGATCCAGTAAGCGAACAAATTGCTGATCTTCATTTAAGATTACCCAGTCTCCGACGGTCATATTGGGTAAAGAATGGTGGGCATTAAGATGAACTTGCCCAGTTTCTGTTGCCAATAAATAACCACTTCGGTGATGCGCAATTACACGAGCAAAGATAGTGTTGTCGTAATCGTCTAATGTCAGTTGTTGCTGAAAAAATGGTTTCCAACCCAATTGTTTTAGAGGGTTTGAAGTTGAAACTAATGTGTCACAAAAAGTATGTGTTTGATTCATTATTGAATTATCCCAGACGCAACAAAGCGCCTTAATACAAATCGCATTAGGGTCTAATTCGGATAGAGTTGACCCCGGTGAAGACCGGGCAGAGAAGGGGAAGTTGTGGTTATGCCACAGAGTTGGTGCTGTTAGGGTTACCCTTGCGATGCCCAGTTAGTGTTATTCAATACAATCATCTTGTGTCCTCTTCGTTGGTTAATAAATAAGTGAGTTAATTAAGCCAAAAGAGTATAGCCGCCGTTTTTTAAAGAGGGTAGCTATACTGCAAAAATATTAACTTTGTTTTGTGATGCGCTCTTCCACAATTTGCGAATACGTGTTGGCTTTTAAGCCGTATATAATTTGGACATGACGATCATCCAATATCACGACGCCATGCGCGCCATGATTTTTGAGTGCGTTCTTATCGATGACGGACGTCTCTCTGAGGGTAAGACGCAGCCGAGTCGCACATGCACCAGTTTCTAGCAGGTTCTCTATGCCCCCAATGGCGTCAATGATCGTATCGACGTCTTGTTCGACATTGGGGTTGGTATGAGTTAGGAAATTGAAAAATTGCTTCAGCGCTGACTTAACCGTCATTTGAAGAGCCTTCGGTCGTTAGTTTTGAAATGGCTTCAACAATCGGTGCCGGCGAGAGCGTATGCGGTACTTTAGTGATTAACGTGCCATCCGGCTTCAAGAAGTAAAAGTAAGAGCTATGATCCAGCGTGTACTTTAGTTCCGAGCCTTCCAATTCTGTCTTGCGGAAAATGACACCATAGTTGTGTGCCAAAGGTGTCGTTACATCAAGTGGTGCCGATAGGCCTTCAATCATTGGATGGAAGTAATGGGCATATTTTGCTGATGCATCGGCCTCATCACGCTCTGGGTCTAAAGAAATGAACATCGGGCGTAGTTGTGCTTTTTGCGCGTCGTCAATTTGATTCAGTGCTCCTGCCAGCATTGCAAGAGAAGTTGGGCAAACGTCTGGGCAGCGAGTAAAGCCAAAATAGACGACTCGGATGCGAGGGTCATTCACATCGAAGATATTGATGGCTTGGTTATTTTCCCCAAACAATACTGTTTGTTGAGAGGTGGAACTGTCCACTTGCTCTGGCTTCGTTTTCTGATTATCTAAATAGCTCTTTACGCCAAACCCGAGTGCGAAAGCAGCTACGAGAAATAGGGACCAATTGCGGCTCATAACGATTCCTTATCTTTGCATTTTTATAGCAGGGTAAACGGTATTCTCTCCATCACTGAGTTCACCAACCCAAGTCATTGCATCCTCCGTGCAAACTGGGAGAATGATGTCACCTTGATATTGGCCAGGAGCGATTTGCTTCAGCAAAAACTTAGGCTCACCCATCTCCATTTCTCTTCCTGAAAGACTTAGGATGAGTTGCTTAGCATCGCTTGTATGCCACTCAACATTTAGAGTGGTAGGAACCAAGGGTTGAGCAGTTTCTGAGTTTAGCGTCATCGTAACATTTTCTTGGACGCAAGAGGTTGTAGAGAGAAAGCAGTATTCATCTATTGACTTGCTTTGAGTGGAAGAAGAAAAGTTTTTTATTAGAGTCGGGGCATAAAATCCCGCAACTAATGCGGCTGAAACAGCGGCGATTTGTAACAGTTTCATTAAGGTTCAGCATTTATCACTTAACATTACGAGCATCGTAGCACAGATGCGCCGCTCGCCAACTCGTGACCTCGGTAAATTGTGCGTTATACCTCGGTGACCAGCTTCTTAGTAACGCGACGGACTTTATTGCATCAAATACAGCAGAGTTTTCAATTGAGATGTTTTGCCCTTAGCCAATAGATAAAAACGGAGCCAATTGGCTCCGTTTTTATTTGGTTCAGTATGTGTTTGATACCAAAGTTATTTATCTGAATCTGCGAATTTCTCTAGACCCAAAACCAGAGCAATGGCTGCAAGCATCATCACGACAGCAAGTACTAACTGAGAAGGTTGTGATGTCACGTGTTCAAATTCAAATGGTGATAGGTTGTGCTGTAGCAATGGCACTTGTTCGCCCTTCGAATTGGTGCGCCAAGTGATGGTTTCTTTCCATGGCCAAATCTTTGGCAACGTACCAATCATTAATCCAGTCAAAAACATCAGGGTGAAATCACGGAACTTGCGTAGTAACCACGACAATAAGTGAGAGAAGGACAGTAAACCGAGCACGCAGCCAGACAAAAATAGCGCTAATGTATCGACTTGAAAACCTTTCACTGCGGCTAATACAGGAGCATACATGCCAATCAGCAGCAAAATAAAACTGCCAGAGATACCCGGCAAGATCATTGCACAAATCGCGATAGCTCCAGCGAATAAGGTGTTAATGGCCGTTGGTTCCATGTGTAAAGGTTTGAGCACAGTAATACTATAAGCAAACCCGACACCAACGAGCAGAATGACAAAGCGGACAAGATCGCGTTGCTCAACCTGACGAATAATGTGATACACAGAGACCAAAATTAGACCAAAGAAAAATGACCAAAGTGGGATCGGGTGTGTGTCAAGAAGCCAAGTAATCAACTTTGCTAGCGTTGCAATACTGGTGAAAATGCCGGCAAACAGAGCGATAAGGAAGAATCCGTTGATGTGATTAAACACGGCTTTAACCCCTTCTTTTCGCCAGATAGAGAAAAGTGAGGGGTTAATGCGTCGAATGCTTTCAAGCAGCGTATCGTAAATACCAGTGATAAACGCGATGGTGCCGCCAGATACACCAGGTACAACATCTGCTGCACCCATGGCGATTCCCTTGAAGAAAGTAATTAAGTAGTTCATTGCTCTAATGCTAAGTCGTTTCGATGGCAGAGAGTATACAAACATTGCGATGAAAAAAGTATGAAATAGTGCTGTAACTACTTGGTTTTATATCCAATCTATTGCCTATCTTTATTACCCGCCAAGAGACAATGTCGCCGTAACGAGTTTTTAATGCTTGGTTTACATTTTTGAGATGATTAACTCTACTATCAATTATCAGTCTTGGTTGCATTATGCAATTGCAATTTGCATTACAAAGTTGCATTTTGATAATTTGCGCGTGAATAAATCCAGCTTATATGAGATCTTGTGCCCAAAAATAAGTCTTTGCATTTTGGCATGATTAATGCATAATACTGCTCGACCCTTCTTAAGCCGAGGGTCACCTAGCCAACTGACGTTGTTAGTGAATACAATTTGTTCACACTAAATATAAGCCAATCGCGATTATTGCGGTTGGCTATTTTTTTATATGAACAACGTTACTTACGTGCTTTGCAAATTGCACTTCTCTTACTGTCAGTCATAAAAAAGGGCTGACGTGTTACGCCAACCCTTGTGTTTTACTTTACGTTTTAACCCGTTTATCTAGCAGTTCAGTATCCCATTAACTGTAGCAAATTTTCAGCTGTCACAATGGCTTCTTTACGATTAGCAATATTAAGCTTTTGGTACAGGTTGCGAATGTGGGTTTTAATTGTCGTACCTGCCACATCCAGCTCTTGTGCGATTTGCTCGTTACTAAAGCCTGAATAAATCAGTCCCAGAACCTGCCATTCGCGTTGTGTTAATGGGCTGGTACGTACTAGCTCTGGCACATTAGGGTGATTCACCAACTTTTCAATAAAGTCTTCATCAAAGTGAATCGACCGGCTACGTTGATTCGATGAAATGTCCTTCATTAACTGTTGAGCACGGTGACGCTCAAGATCGCCCAGTTCATGGCGGAGGCTCAACTTCTCCAGCAGACCGCCAATGGTTGCACCATCAATCAGGAAGTTTCCGACCATGCCAGTTTGGTTCGTCATTACTAATGCTTCTTTTAACAGAGCCTTGGCTTGCTCCTCATCTTTTTGGCGAGCAGAAAGGACCGCTTCAACCACTAAGTTGCGATTAGTATCTGTGATTAGGTTAGTGCGACGAGCTTCACCTTGGAGAAAATCTAACGCAGCACGAGCGTCGGTATATTGGCCTAAATTAATGTGGGCGCGAGCAATGTTACGCCATTGCAATTGAGAAAAGTGGTTGCATGCCGATTCAGGACGAACCGCAGTGTTGAGCCATTCTTGCATTGCATCGGTATTCCCGCGCGCTTGCCAAAATAGAATCAACGATAGTGAAGCGTTTGCAGTCCAATCTACGTGATAAGTCGACTGTTTCATCAAGTGCTGTATATGCTCAATGAATTTACCTGCTTTGTCTAATTCACCGCGTCCAATCGCAATACGCGCCAACATCGAATAGCTATGTAAGTGCTTGCTTGGTGAATGGTTTTCGAGAATTTGCAGACCTTTGTACGCGCATTCTTCCGCTTCATCAAGTCGGTTCCAGCACCAAAGTACTTGCGCGCGAATACGCAGCAAAAATTCATGAAGAGGAACATGCTGAAGCTGCTGATCTTCAATCAGACGAAATGCGGAATCTTGTAGTTCAAAGGCAGCTTGCACGTAACCTTGTGCAATTAAAATCTCGCTTTGCTGCAATATTGCCCATAACGCTTGGTGATATACCTGATACTGACGAGCTAGCTTTTCAGTTTGTTGCATCATCGGCAAAGCACGGTCTAGTTTACCTAGCACGTGGTTAACTTCACCAACAACCGAAGTCGCCACAATTCGGCTACGGTAAATTGTGTTATCAAGTTGGCTAAGCGCTAGCTCCGCTAATTCGAGAGCTTTTTCTGGTTGGTTACTGTTGATAGCCACTTGAGCAAGCAACGCGTTTGCTTGACCTTGATAATGAATATCTAACGCAATGTTACGCTTTTTGTGTTCCTCTTCCGCTTCTTCAAGCAGGTGGCCCACTTGGTTATAACGATGCTGACTTTGAGCCAACCATGCTCGGAGCATCGTAAGTTTTGGGTGGCTGAACAACAGATCATCGTCCAACTTGTTAATTGAGCTTTCCAGTGTGCTGAGTTCGCCTTGGTTAAACATCTTCCAGCCGAATTCGTTTAGGATCTCTACCACTAAGTCCTTATCATTCGATTTTTGTGCATGATGAATCGCTTGGTGTGGTGCTTTTTGTTGTAACCAAGCGATAGCAGCATTGCGGTGGAGATCTTTTTCTTGCTGAGGAATACGAGCTTGGCGCTCATGCGATAAAAACTCGCCAAATAAGTTATGGAACCGGAACCAGTTCTGTTCCCCTTCGAGCGGATAAATGAATAAGCCGTAACGGTTAAGCGATTCAATCATTCCCAGTGCATCTTCGCGTTGGGTAAGGGCAAACACTAGCTCATCATTGAAGTGGTCAAGCACGGATACTTGCATTAAAAAGTGACGAGTTTCGTGATCGAGTAAGTCAAACACTTCTTCGACCAAGTAATCCCACAAATGCGCGTGATTGAACTGCGATACCGACTCTACAGTTTGCGCCAATGTGCGGTTTTGATGTTGGGCTTGTAATGCGATCAACTGCATCGCCGATGGCCAACCTTCAACATAGGTTCTTAGGCTGTTCGCCATGTCTTCATCAATACCATCGGCGATACGCTGGTTAAAGAAGCGAGTGGTTTCTTCGGTATCAAACGCCAACATCTCGTTGCCAATTTCGATCATTAAATCACGAACACGTAAGTTTGCAGTGCCTAGAGGCGGCGCTGCACGACTGGTTACCACAACGGTGAGGTTGTCTGGCATGTGCTTTAAAAAGAAACGCATGGATTCATGGATTTCATCATTCGTGATTAAATGGTAGTCATCAAGCACCACGTAGCATTCTTGATGAAAGTCAGCCATTTCTGCGAATACTTCGCTAAATAGGGAGCGTAAAGACGAGATCTGACGTTTTTCCGCCAGTTTTTGTGCGTTAGCGCAACTGAAGTTGGTGGCTTTGTTTAATGCTTGAAGCAGATAGTTTACAAAGCGAAAGCCGTCGTTATCGCTGTCATCAATGCTGTACCAACCGACGTTTGGCTTATCGGATAGCCACTGCGCTGCCATTGTTGTTTTTCCGTAACCTGCTGGGGATCGGAATAAAACCAATTTGTAGTAAGGCGCTTGCTGTAGTAAGTCCAACACTCGTGGGCGCACGATGGCATTGTGCAGGCGTCCTGGTCGAGTAAGCTTAGATGGAATCCACATTAGTAGTTATGTCCTTATTTATGTATACCCAAATGACAGCAACGTGATCATTCTAGTAAAGCCCCCTTGAAAGCCGTCTTACTGAATGATGTCATCAGCATCAAAAACACTGTTTGAATGCCGGATAATGTCGCTACTGTTGGGGCTTGCGTCCGTCTGAAAAACCATTCCATACGGTCACTTAGATATAAAAGCTAGCGAAAACTAGAAATAACTCACATCGCCTAATTCTAGTTTGTATAAAAAGCGTACAATCCTGTGAGCTGAGTGGGATGTTACGACATCAGAAATGTTCGTTACTTTGATCCACTTCCTAATTCTCAAGGGTTGATGGATTTACCATCAACTACGCCCTTTATTTGTGATTGTCGTCACTTAAATATCGTTTGTTTCGTTAGCGTTAAGATCGCGTTGCACATAGATTACGAAAAGTTCTTCTACGCTGACCGAGTTAATGTGACCGATATTACAATTTTCACATCATCAGATGAGTGGACTATAAAAAGCGTCATGAACGGGTTTTAACCTTTCTCACATTCCATTGTGATCAAAATCACTAAGAACTGGCGCAAAGTTCACTTTGTTGAGATTTGGATCACTAACCTAGCAATGGTACCCCCTCTACGCCCTCAGCTCTCCTCCTTCAAAGGATGAGAATTAGGAGGATGTTTATTCACAGAGGTAAATGCACGATGTATGGCAGATGAATTACCAAAAGACGTGAGAATTTCGTAATGAAACCTACTCAACAAAAACAATTTGACAAGAAGTCGTTCCAAGAAAGCGTAAAGAAACACCTATCTGTAACTTACGCTCATACGATTGAAAACGCAGACAGCCGCGCATGGTACCTAGCAATGGGGCATGCTCTGGCTGAATTTACTACTCTAGATTTGCTTGCGACAGAAGAAGATCCACGCATTAAAAGTGCGAAGAGCGTTAACTACCTTTCGCTAGAATTCCTTATCGGTCGTTTGACGGGTAACAACCTAATCAGCATGGGTCTGTATGAACAAGTAACAGAAGCAATGGCTGAACTGGGTTACAACCTAACTGATCTGCTAGAAGAAGAGCGCGACCCATCATTGGGTAACGGTGGCCTTGGTCGTCTGGCTGCGTGTTTCATGGATTCATGTGCGGCACAAGAATTCCCAACTGTCGGCTATGGTTTACATTACGAATACGGTCTATTTAAACAGTCATTCAAAGATGGTCGCCAGCAAGAAGCACCTGACGCTTGGCGCGGTGTAGAAGGCTACCCTTGGGAAATTGCGCGTCCAGAACTTGCGCAAGAGATCGGTTTCTACGGTCACGTTGAAGTGATTAACGAGAACGGTAAAGAAGTTCGCAAATGGGTACCAGGCATGACAGTAAGAGCAATGCCTTGGGATCTTCCAATTGTGGGTTACGAATCAGACACGGTTTACCCGCTACGTCTTTGGGAATGTCAGGCGATTGCACCATTCTCACTAGCAAGCTTTAACAATGGTGATTACTTCGAAGCTCAGCACGCACTGATCGACGCAGGTAACATCACTAAAGTGCTTTACCCGAACGACAACCACGAGAAAGGTAAAACACTGCGTCTAATGCAGCAGTACTTCCACTCAGCAGCGTCTGTACGTGACATCCTACGTCGCCACGAAGCTGCGGGCTACTCGCTAGCGGATCTACCTAAGCAAGAGACTATCCAGCTTAACGATACACACCCAACGATTGCGATTCCTGAACTAATGCGCATCCTGATGGATGAAAAAGGTTTAACTTGGGAAGCGGCTTGGGAAATCAGCTCTAAGACATTTGCGTACACCAACCACACGCTACTTCCAGAAGCACTAGAGACATGGCCAGAGTCGCTAATCCAGCACCTGCTACCACGTCACATGGAGATCATTTACGAGATCAACCACCGCTTCCTACAAGACGTACGTGCAATGTGGCCGGGTGATGTCGCGAAGCAACAGAAGCTTTCTATCATCGAAGAAGGTTTCCACCGCATGGTTCGCATGGCAAACCTATGTGTAATCGGCTCTTACGCAGTAAACGGTGTAGCAGCACTTCACTCTGAATTGGTTAAGAAAGACCTATTCCCAGAGTTCCACGAAATGTACCCGACACGTCTACACAACGTAACGAACGGTATTACGCCACGTCGCTGGTTGAAGTTCTGTAACCCAGGTCTGTCTCAGCTTATCACTGAGAAAGTCGGCCCAGAATGGCCAGCGAAACTAGAGCAACTTGAAGGTATTGCGAAGTACGCTACTGACGCGACATTCCAAAAAGAATTCATGGCAGTGAAGAAAGAGAACAAAGAACGCCTAGCAACTTGGGTGAAAGAGAACATGGGTATCGAGCTCGATACTAATGCAATCTTCGATGTTCAAATCAAGCGTCTGCACGAGTACAAACGTCAGCATCTAGACTTGCTACACGTACTGTCTCTGTACCACCGTATTCTTAATGAACCAGGTTTTGAGTGTACGCCACGCGTTGTGTTCTTCGCAGCAAAAGCAGCACCGGGTTACCACCTAGCGAAAGAAATCATCTTCGCAATCAACAAGATTGCAGACAAGGTGAACAACGATCCTCGCATCGGTAACAAGCTGAAAGTGGTATTCATCCCTGACTACCGCGTGAGCATGGCTGAAATCATTATCCCTGCGGCTGACGTTTCTCAACAAATCTCGCTAGCGGGTAAAGAAGCATCAGGTACAGGTAACATGAAGATGGCGCTAAACGGTGCGCTAACTATCGGTACAATGGATGGTGCAAACGTTGAGATTCGTGAGGAAGTAGGCGATGAGAACATCTATATCTTCGGTCTAGATGTTGAAGGTGTGAAAGCGCTGAAAGCTCAAGGTTATAACCCATTTGATTACTACAATGCGGATCACTTACTCAAAGCGTCCATGGACCTACTACTGGGTGAAGAATTCACTCCAGGTCAACCGGGCTTACTGCGTGCCACATACGACAGCCTACTAGACGGCGGTGACCCGTACTTATGTCTTGCGGACTTTGCATCTTACGTGAAAGCGCACGAAGACATGAGCGAACAATATAAAGATCAAGCTGGCTGGGCGAAGAAGGCCATTCTTAATACCGCCCTTGTTGGCAAGTTCACGTCAGACCGCTCAATCCGAGACTACGTGAACAATATCTGGAAACTTGAAGCGGTGAAACGCTAATAGAACCTAGTTAAGACCAAGGTAGCCAAGCGCTACCTTTGGTCATTTTCCAAAAGAAGTTATTGATAACAATAAAACCCTACATGGAAGGTGTTGGTATTACCTTCGGAGAAAGCGATGAAAGAACAAACAGCATTAAAGAAAGTCGCGGAAATGGCGAGATTGGCTGATAGCTATGTCAGTGCTTGGGGAGATGAGGCTAAAGTGTCTGAGGAGACGCTACGCCGCTTGCTCGCTTCGCTTGGCTACGATACTAGCAGTGATGAAAGACTACTGGCTTCTGCTGAAAAGAAACATAAAAAAGACGTACTAGCCCCTGTTCTTGTTTTACGCGACGGCGAACCAGTCGAAGTGGAACTAAACCTAGGTACGAGTGCTCGTGAGAGTGAATTCAGCTGGCGTTTAGAAACAGAACAAGGAGAGGTACTTGAAGGCTATCTTCAGTCCCAAATTGTTCGTGATGAGCGTGCTGAGGGTGGCCCTCTAGTGTTTGCATTGCCAAAGAACTTGGCTTGGGGTTATCACAAACTGATCATCAGTCGTAAGCGTCGTAAAACACCTTACGAGATGTCATTGATCATTACGCCGAAAGCGTGTTTCAAACAAGACGATCTAAACCAACACAAAAAGCTATGGGGTCCTAGTATCCAGCTTTACACACTGCGTACTCAGCATAACTGGGGCATCGGTGATTTTGGTGACCTAAAACAACTGGTGAGTGATATTGCCTCTCGTGGCGGTGACTTCATTGGCTTGAACCCGATTCACTCGCTGTTCCCTGCGAATCCAGAAGGGGCAAGCCCATACAGCCCGTCTTCTCGTCGCTGGCTGAACATCATGTACATCGACGTAAGCTCTGTACCTGAGTTCGCGCTTAGTGCAGAAGCACAACAGCGAGTGGGTAGCGCAGAGTTCCAACAACGTCTACAAAAAGCGCGAGACTCTCATTGGGTGAGTTACACCGAAGTTTCGCAACTAAAAATGAGCGTTCTTCCGCTGCTATTCAGTGAGTTTAAAGCTCGCCATTTAGACAAGAACACCGATCGCGCTCGTGCCTTCTTGGACTTTGTTGAAAAAGGCGGCGACAGCTTGCTACATCAAGCTGCATTCGATGCACTTCATGCTGATTTACATGCAGAAGATGCAAACATGTGGGGCTGGCCAGTATTCCCTGAGAAATACCGCACATTCGACGCAGCTGGTACTCAGAAGTACATTAAGGACAACCAAGATCGTGTTCACTTGTACATGTACCTGCAATGGATCGCAGACGATCAAATCAAAGAAGCGCAAGCGCTAGCCGAAGAAAAAGGCATGGCTGTGGGTTTGTACCGTGACCTTGCGGTTGGTGTTGCAGATTCAGGCAGCGAAACATGGGCTGACGAAGGCGCGCTAGTATTGGATGCAAGCATCGGTGCGCCACCAGATGTACTTGGTCCACTAGGCCAAAACTGGGGTCTGCCTCCGCTTAACCCTCAGGTTTTAGAAGCGACTGGCTACGACGCTTACATCAAATTGCTACGTGCTAACATGAAGCATTGTGGTGCATTGCGTATCGACCACGTACTTGGCCTGCTTCGCCTTTGGTGGATTCCAAAAGGCGAGAAAGCGACAGAAGGCGCATACCTGTACTACCCAGTTGAAGACATGCTAGCAATCCTAGCCTTGGAATCTCACCGTCATCAGTGTTCTGTGATTGGTGAAGACTTAGGTACTGTGCCAGATGAAATCGTTGATATCCTACGTGATGCAGGTGTGCACTCTTACAAAGTCTTCTTCTTCGAAACCTCAAAAGAGGACGGCGGTTTTATTTCTCCGAAGCACTACGCTGAGCAGTCTATGGCTGCGCTGTGTACGCACGATATGCCAACACTACGCGGTTTCTGGCACTGTGATGACTTGAAGATGGGGCGTGAGATTGGTCTGTACCCTGATGAACAGCAGTTGGAAGGCCTATTCGCTGACCGCTTGAAGTGCAAACAAGGTATTCTAGACAGCGTTCGCTGGCATGGCTATCTGCCAGAAGGCATTGGTCATGATGCTCAGTACGTGCCAATGGATTCATACCTAAGCGAAGCGCTGCAACTGCACGTAGCCGCGGGTGACTCTGCACTGCTTAGCGTTCAGCTTGAAGACTGGCTAGAAATGGATCAACCGGTCAACATTCCTGGTACGGTGGATGAGTATCCAAACTGGCGTCGTAAATTGTCGATGAACCTAGATGAAATCTTCAGCCGTGAAGATGTGAATCGTATTTCTAAACGCCTTACTGAAGTTCGCGCACAGGCGAGTAAGTAAGATGCCTAGAGTGACGTAGATGGACGAGCTGATTACCAATTTTGTTAGCTCAGAGGTACGAAAGTTCCGTCTAGGTCACTCATTCCTAAAACACAATCCGTTAGGATGAAGTACCGTTATTATGCCCGCGACAATAGCGGGCATTTTTGTATTTTGACGCCGTTTACGCAACGAACGTGAGAAGCGGAGTCTTTTTGTGAGTTCACAACGTTGGCTGTGGAGAAACCGATGTTTGATTCAGATCTCTGGTCTTGAAAAGGATGTTGGCTCTAGGGAGAAAGATTTGAAAACCACCAAAACCAAGAAAATAAAGAAACAACACGAACGCGCATACGAACTGCTTGCTGAGGCGGCTTACTCAGATCCATTTGCGGCGCTGGGTCCATTCATTGACGACGAAGCTTCGCTGAGAGTTTGGATGCCGGGCGCAAACAAGGTTGAACTGCTTGTTAATGGTGAACCTCGCGTGGCGCTTGAGCGTGATGGCGACAGCGGTTTCATCTTAAAAGAGCAACGCGATTTACACCTGACCCACTACCGTTTAGCGGTCGATTGGAATGGTGTTGAACAAATTATTGATGACCCGTACCAGTACCACAATATCTACCAAGAGTACGAGCATCTGCATACGCCAAAAGACATGTATCACTACATGGGCGCGCACTTTGTCACGCTAGAGCGTGGCGGTGAAAACATCTCTGGTGTGCGTTTCCTTGTTTATGCACCACATGCATCTGCTGTTAGCCTTGTGGGTTGCTTCAACCAATGGGATGGCCGTCGTCATCCAATGCAACGCTTAGACTACGGTATCTGGGGCCTATTCATTCCTGGTTTGGAAGAGGGGGTACAATACAAATTTGAGCTCAAAGGGCCAAATGGGGAAGGGTTGCCACACAAACAAGACCCTTGGGGTTTCTACTCTGAGCAATACCCATCGTTCGCATCCATTACCTACGATCACAAGCGTTACCAATGGCAAGATGCGAAATGGCAAAACCGTGCAGTGACACAAAAGTGTGATGAAGCGTTATCGTTTTACGAGCTACATGCTGGATCATGGAAGCGCGACGAGAACGGTGATTTCCTGAACTACCGCGAACTCGCGGAGCAGTTGGTGCCATACCTTGTGGATATGGGCTACACCCACGTTGAGCTGATGCCTGTGTCTGAGCATCCATTCTATGGTTCATGGGGCTATCAACCTGTTGGCTTGTTTGCACCAACTAGCCGTTTTGGCTCACCTGATGATTTCAAATTCTTCGTGGATGCGTGTCACCAAGCTGGTATCGGTGTAGTGCTGGATTGGGTTCCTGCGCATTTCCCATCGGATGATCATGGTTTAGCTAACTTTGATGGTACGCCTCTGTTCCATGATCCAGATCCTCGTCGCGGTTGGCACCAAGATTGGAACTCCTACATTTACGATTTAGGCCGTGAACATGTACGTCGCTTCCTTGTCTCGAATGCGCTGTACTGGTTTGAACAATTCCATATTGATGGCATTCGTGTCGATGCTGTTGCGTCGATGCTCTATCTCGATTATTCACGTAGCCACGATCAGTGGGTCCCGAACGTTGATGGTGGCAACGAAAACTACGACGCAATCGCAACCTTAAAATGGATGAACGAAGAAGTGTACAAGCACTTCCCGAATGCGATGACGATTGCGGAAGAGTCAACGGCGTTTCCGGGTGTGTCTGCGCCAACCTTTATGGGTGGTTTAGGCTTTGGCTTCAAGTGGAATATGGGGTGGATGCACGACAGTCTTTCATACATCAAAGAAGATCCTGTTCACCGCAAATACCACCACAATACCATCACATTTCCGCTGGTTTATGCGCACAGCGAGAACTACGTCTTGTCTCTCTCTCACGACGAGGTGGTGTACGGCAAAGGCTCTATTCACAACAAGATGCCGGGCGATGAATGGCAGCAAACCGCAAACCTAAGAGCATACTACGGTTATATGTATGGTCAACCGGGCAAAAAGCTGAACTTCATGGGCGCGGAAATCGGTCAAACGGCGGAGTGGAACCACGATGATCAGTTGCAATGGTTCTTGCTAGAATACGAGCGTCATCAAGGCGTTCAAAAGCTGATGCGAGATTTGAACCACTTGTACCGAAATGAAGCGGCGATGCACGATCAAGATTGTGTTCCTGCTGGTTTTGAGTGGCGTCTACAAGACGAAGCGGATGCGAGCATCCTAGCGCACGAGCGTATTAGTAAAGAAGGTGAGCGTATTCTGATCATCACCAACTTTACGCCCGTACCACACGAGCGCTTTCGTTTAGGCGTTCCAAATGCAGGTCAATACGAACTGCTACTGAATACAGACGACAGCAAGTACGGCGGCAGCGATTTTAAAGTGCTGACCAGTGTGAAAACGGAAAAAGTTGAAAGTGAATCACTGCCTCAATCACTTGAGCTTCGTTTGCCTCCACTTTCAACCGTGTTCTACAAGCTGCACAAATAATTTAGTCTAATCAAATTCTAAGCCCGTTTTACATTGTAAATCGGGCTTTTTTTGACCAAGTTTTCACTAACGATAAACAGACTGCATACTCTATACTTGCATCATATTGTTTTGTTAAATCAGGCTAGGTCGGACTTTGAGAAAGATTAAATCCCTTCTGTTCAATATCTTATTGGTGCTTTTGCTTTTACCAGTGATGCTCGTTGGCATAGTGAAATACATCGATCCACCAATTTGGGGATGGAAGATCAGCCGCATGATTTCTCCTCCTGAAGGATTTCCTGAAGAGAGTCAAAATGAATGGGTGCCTTTGAGTGATATTTCTAAACACATTCAACTGGCCGTGATTGCGACAGAAGATCAAAAGTTCCCGACCCATTACGGAGTGGATTTTGATTCCTTGTTTAAAGTGATCTCAGAGTCTGGCGAGAACGGTCCCTCTCGCGGTGCGAGCACGATTACTCAGCAAACTGCAAAGAACGTGTTTCTGTTTCCTTCACACTCTTATGTGCGCAAAGCGTATGAGCTTTATTTTGCTCTGCTGATGGAAGCAATGTGGAGTAAAAAACGCATTCTTGAAGTGTATTTGAATGTGGTGGAGTTTGGTCCAGGTATTTATGGCGCGGAAGCCGCTGCGCAAAACTACTTTGGTATTCCTGCTAAACAACTTTCAACACGCCAAGCAGCAAGGCTTGCGGTGGTGCTGCCAAATCCGTATCGCATCAAAGTTTACCCTCAGACTTCTTACACCATCAGCCGCGTCAATTGGGCGATGAGACAAATGCGTAACCTTGGTAGCGTTCAGCTTTAAACTCCTTTTTACCCTGCTCATAAGTAGAACTACGCCCCCATAAAAGCAAAATGTGAAGCGTCACAAGCTTTAGGGCGTAGCCTTTCAGAATGATGTGCTCAGTTTTTCATCCATTTACTATTAGTGTGAATAAAACTACAACACGAATACTGCGCCTATGCGCAACCAATGGACTGAACGATGAAACTGAATCTGATTACGACTACCTTATTGCTTGCATCGGCAAGTGCCATCGCCGAGCCAAACATCACCATTGCTACCACGACCAACAGCCGTGACTTTCCGTTAAGTGCAGAGCAGCCTTTGGTTGTGCCCTTAACCAAAGACGGATACACGCTCAAAATCACGGGTATTGAAGGCGACTGTGTCGCGCCTGATGGTCAGAAGGTCAAATTCAACAAACCTATCGCGCTGAACTGTGGAAAGCCAACAGAACTGCCTTTAAAAATCCGTTTTACTGGCGATTACTCTTTTGCTTTTGATGCGGAAGCCAAAACTCTACGCTTCAAGCGAGAGCCTAAGAAAGCTGCCAAGACAGAATTTAAACGCCCAATCCCACAAGTGCAATGTGAGGTTTACCAAGGCGGCGAAGTCACCATCGCGCTGGGTGACAGTTTCCCCGATGGCACCAAGTTGCGTGATGCCTATTCTGGTCAGATGGTCGAAGTAAAAGATCAGCAAGTATCGCTGACACCAAGCAAAGATTCAGGCGGTTTGGTGCTACTAGAGCCAGTGAAGAAAACCAAAGAAGCAGTGCCGTTTGATTACCGCAATGCCAACATTTACTTCGTGATGGTCGACCGTTTCAATAATGCTGATACGAGCAATGACAACAGCTATGGTCGCAAGAAAGACGGTAAAGAAGAGATTGGTACCTTTCACGGTGGTGACCTAAAAGGTGTGATCGAAAAGCTAGATTACATAAAGAGCCTAGGTACCGATGCGATTTGGTTGTCGCCAATCGTTGAGCAAGTACACGGCTTTGTGGGTGGCGGCGATAGCGGCTCATTCCCATTCTACGCTTACCACGGTTACTGGACGCGTGACTTTACCAAGATTGATGAGAACTTCGGTAACGAAGCTGATCTTAAAAAGCTGGTGGAAGAGGCACATAAACGTGGCCTTAAAGTCTTGATGGACGCAGTAATCAACCACACTGGTTACTCAACGTTAGCCGATTTGCAATTTGACGGTATTGAGGTGTTAAAACCAAACGCTGACCTACCTAAGAAATGGGGGGATTGGAAACCAAAAGCGGGCGAAAACTGGCATAGCTACCACCAGAATATTGATTACCAGAGTCCAAACTGGGCGAAATGGTGGGGCGGTGACTGGGTAAGAACAGGTCTACCGGGATACCCAGTTCCGGGCAGCAGTGATATCACCATGTCATTGGCGGGTTTGCCAGACTTTATCACTGAATCAGACAAAGCCGTGAAGCCAGCTCAATGGCTATTGGATAACCCTGGCACTCGCGTTGAGGAGCGTGATAATTACACCGTCTCGGACTACCTAATTGAGTGGCAAACTGATTGGGTGAAACGCTTTGGTATTGATGGTTACCGTGTCGACACGGTGAAGCACGTTGAAGGCGATGTGTGGAAACGCTTGAAAGAAGAGGCATCAAGCAGCCTTGAGCAGTGGCGTAAAGAGAACGGTAAGTCAGGTCAGCCATTCTGGATGATGGGTGAAGTATGGGGACATACCGCATATCGCAGCCCTTACTTCGACGACGGCTTTGATGCGTTGATTAACTTCGATATGCAGAAGAAGTTAGACAAAGGCGCGGCGTGTTTCAGCCAAATGGCAGACACTTACCAAAGCTATGCGGACACTATCGCCAATGAGAAAGACTTTAACCCTGTGAGCTACATGTCTTCTCACGATACCGAGCTGTTCTTCTCTCGCTTCAAAGATTACGGTATGCAGCGTAACGCCGCGAATGCACTGCTTTTGAGTCCTGGTGCTGTTCAGGTTTATTATGGTGATGAAGTTGGTCGTAACATTGGTCCTTACGCGGACGATTTCCACCAAGGCACTCGTTCTGACATGGTATGGAAGCTATCTGATGAGAAGCAAGCGCTGCTCAAACACTGGCAAACTCTTGGTCAGTTCCGTAAAGCGCACCCAGCGATTGGTGCGGGTCAGCATCAAGTAATTGAACAAGAAGGCGCGTACGTGTTCTCTCGCTCGCTTGGCAATGACAAAGTCGTTGTGGCGTTTGTGGGTCGCGACAAGTAGTTAGAACTTCGTTTTAAGCCTAGATAGAAAAAGCCCTTCCTTGAGTTATCAGGGAAGGGCTTTGTTGTATTAGTTCGCCAGTTCTTGGTCGATGACTTTTTCTAGCTCGTCAAACGGCACATAGCCAGGAATGACTTGATCATTAATGATCAACGCGGGCGTGCCGCGTAAACCAAGTTGCGTGAAATACTGATAGTTTTTATCAAGCAACGCCTTGGTCTCTTTGTCGTCGACAAGCTGTGCTTCTGTCCCCGTTTTTTTCGCTATTTGACTTAAGGAACGTGCGTCATGTGCGCCCGGTTTTTTCACCAATAACTCATGCACTTGTTCGTACTTATCTCGCTGGTTTTGCCAAACATTTAATGCGTAACTTGCCGAGTTGTAGCCGTTTTTCTCGTATTGTTCTTTAAAAGAGACATTGAGGTTAAGCACTTTTACCTGCGGATATTCCTTACCAACTTTGACCAGCTCTCCTTCTAAACGTTTACAAAAAGGGCAGCTATAGTCTGTTACGTTAATAATGGTTAACTCAGGGTTTTCAGCACCAAAAGAGGAATGTTTGCCATCACTTAGATATTGACGAACCTCCTTCAAGGTGTCGCCAAATGACTGTTGATACGCAATGTACTCTTGAAGGTTTTGGTGCAATGAATCAAGAATTTGAGGGTTTTCTTTTAGTATCTGAGTAACTTCCTCTAGCTTTTGTTCTGCGGTCTTTTCTGATGCGAAAGATACGGCAGGTACGATAGCCATCGTTAACGCCAAAAGTGTACGAGTGAATGTCATAATATTTCCTAAAACTTTTAAATTTCGTTGTTTGTTATGTGAAGTGAATAAAATATGTACAAAAGTCAGGCCGAAAGGTCTCTCGCCTTGCTGGCTTTATTCTCTAAACACGCAAAGTTTTAGGTGAACCCGATACTTTTCCGGTATCGGTTCTGTGTATTCCAGATAGCGAATTGCTGTGGTTGTCATCGGCAGCGCCACAACCAAAGCAAACAGAAAAAATGGAATAAGAATATGATCAAACTGATGTTGGTACGCTTGAACCAGCTTTTCTGAAAGGTCGCAAGATGGTGATAAATTCACACTCTCATCTTGCTGACTCTGTATTTGGTGAGCCTTCGGGCAGCTTTTCGAGAAACCAGAATTTTGGCTTAAGCATATCATCACCACCCAAAGCACGAGGGCGAGTGTCCATTTGGCTATTTTATATTGTGAGCGTAACAATGGGTCGTATAGTCCTGTTAATTCTGGTTTATACCGTTTACATATGACCGGGCCATCCTAACCTAAATTTCGTGGCTGAATGTTACTTTCGAGTTAATCGATATTGCCTCAATGCCAAAGTATGAAGTACGTCATGAATGTTGTAGAAAGCAATATTCGTCAGAATCATTTGTTGAGTTGATGAAGAAGTCGTGAGCTATCGACATAGATTAATATACCTAATTGTTAGCACAAATTTTTATTATCTTTCAATTGTGATTGGAATCATAAAACAAAACTTCATAACTGAGTCGCGATAATGTTCGGCAGGCGGATTGATTTTGATCATCTCTCTAGCACATTATTCAGGTGAACATATGTGTTAAGTTCCACATGTGTAGGTAATGTTATGAAAATTCCTGTTCAAACTGAGCGTAAAGTTACACTGGGGTGCTACGTTGCTCTGGCGTTTGCGGTTGTGTTCTTTTCTGGCCTGATGCAATCTAGCGAATGGTACGGTGTATTCGATTTTACAACGCTCAATGGCTCTTTCGGCAAGGTGGCGTATGGTGTCACCGAAACGGCTGACGGTGTGCAAGTTGCAACAACGTCGCTTCGCGGTACTGGTGGTAGCGGTGCTCGCGACGGTTTCATTTTCGCACTTACTTTGATTCCAACTGTTATGTTCGCCTTAGGTATGATCAACGTACTTGAGCACTACGGTGCACTTGAAGCAGCTCGTAAGCTTCTTACTCCTCTTCTGCGTCCTCTAATGGGCATCCCTGGTAACTCTGGTCTGGCTTTAATTGCTTCTCTACAAAGTACCGATGCAGGTGCGGCAATGACGCGTCAGCTAAAAGATGAAGGTCACCTAACTAAGCGTGAAACGGACGTATTTACCATGTTCCAGTTCACTGCAGGTGCAACCATCGTGAACTTCTTCTCATCGGGTGCTGTGCTGTTCACACTGACGATAGCTGACGGCTCTCTAGCAGTAACGTCTTCTATTGGTTTAGCAGTTGTGGTGATGTTCGCATTTAAGATCATCGGCGCGAACCTGTTCCGTATCTACCTGAACATGACGGAAGGTAAAGAAGACAAGCAAGACCCAAACAAATCAGAGAACCTAAAAGAGGAGACGGCATAATGGGTGACGTTAAAGCGAAAAAACCAATGGTGACGGATATCTTCGTCGAGGGTGCTAAGAAAGGCTGGGTAATTGCGACTACCTCTACGGTGCCTAACGTATTGATGGCGTTCGTTATCATCAAAGCGCTTCAAATCACTGGCGCGTTGGATCTGATGGGCACGGTGTTTTCTCCAATCATGGCAGTGTTTGGTCTTCCGGGTGAAGCAGCAGCGGTATTGATCGGTGCTTGGATGTCGATGGGCGGTGCGGTTGGCGTAGTGATTACGCTGTTTGACCAAGGTATCCTGAACGGTACGCACATTGCGATTCTTGCGCCTGCTATCTACCTAATGGGCTCTCAAGTTCAGTACATGGGTCGTATCATGGGTCCAATTGGTACTGAAGGTCGTTACATCCCAGTTATGATTGCAATCTCAGTATTGAACGCGTTTGGCGCAATGCTGGTGATGAATCTGTTTGTCTAGGAGTGAGTCATGCAATTCTCTCTAAATGAATATCTAGAAGAGCTACGTCCGCTGATTAATGTGGATTGTGGCACTTACACGACTGATGGTATCGAGTTTATCGCTTCTCAATTTGAAGAGAAGTACCAAGCGATGTCAGGTTGGAGCGTAAAACGCATCGACTGTGGCAGAGCGGGCATCGGTCTTGAAGTTCGAAACAAGCCGGAAGCTGAGCAAATCGACGTAATGCTGATTGGTCACATGGATACCGTGTTCCCTGTGGGTACTGCTGAGCTTCGTCCAATGTCTCAAGATGCAGAGAAAGCCTACGGTCCGGGCGTCTCGGACATGAAATCTGGCTTGCTGAACATCGTATACGCGATGCGCAATCTAGACCAAGCGGTGTTGGATAAGTTGTCTATCGCTATCTGCATGAACCCAGATGAAGAGACGGGCTCTCTGGACTCTGTGGATTGGATTCAATCAGTTGCGAAAAACGCTAAGAATGTGCTGGTTGCAGAAGCAGCACGTGCAGACGGTGGTTTAGTGAAAGCGCGCAAAGGCATGGCTCGCTACAAAATGACCTTTAATGGCGTTGCTGCTCACGCAGGTAACGAGCCAGAAAACGGCCGCAGCGCAATCACTGAGATGGCGAATTGGATTCTGGCTGTCAATGCAATGACCAACTTTGAATCTGGTACTACGCTGAACGTCGGCATTGTTTCTGGCGGCAACGGTGCGAACATCGTCCCTGAGCACGCGGAAGCGATCGTGGATGTGCGTTTCTGGAGCAACGAAGAATACGATGATGTCGATAGCAAGCTAAATGGCATGCTGGAAACACCATTCGTTGGTGGCGTGAGAATTGAGTTGGTTCGTGAAGCTTATAAGCCTTCTATGGTGCCAAGCCCACAAACAGAAAGCCTGATGATGCTAGTTGAAGAAGCCGCAAGTGAACTGGCGATCGACATCAACTGGAAAGAAGTAGGTGGTGGCTCTGATGCAAACAACACGGCGATTCTTGGTGTTCCAACTTTGGATGGTCTAGGACCTATCGGTGCGGGCTTCCACAGCGATCAAGAGTACTTGTTGCTTGAGTCTATTGAACCACGTATCAAAATGTTGATACGTGTACTGGAGAAGATTGTTCAATAAGGCATTCTGCTTCTAAAGCTTGGCTCCCAAAGCTGTTGGTTTCAAAACCATTTGGTTTCCAAAGCAATAATCCCTGGACTTCGGTTTGGGGATTTTTTTATCTAGCCATTTTGTTTCCTTTCTTCATTATCATTACGCGCTATTAATCCTACGTTCAGGTTCATCGCCTTAATATCTATGCCACAGTCATAAATTTAGGAGGCACGATGACCACAAGCATGTCTGTAAATTCGGCGTCCGATGACGTCTTAGACCAAACGATGCAAGCACCAGATGAGAAAACCTTCTGGCGTAAAATGAAAGCGTCGGTTAGGAAAGCGGGTGAAGAAATTGCCGTAATGGGCATAAAATCATGGCTCGCGATGACAGATTCTAACACCTCTGTTCGCCATAAGGCGATTTTAGGTGGAGCATTGGCTTACTTCGTATTACCAACCGATATGGTGCCAGACGTACTCGCTGGCGTCGGTTTTACCGATGACATGGCAGCACTTACCTTAGCCGCGAACTCAGTCGGTAATGCCATCACTAAAGAACACGAAGCACAAGCCAGAGAAAAACTGAATTCGATGGTGGAGTAGGTATGGCCCATCAAACATGTTCTATGTTTGGTTTAGCGCAAACAAGAAATTGTTATTTTTAACATTTACTCAAAGCACACGAGCTCGTAACAATACGTTTTTCCGTAGTAGATTTGCTCGATTTGAAAGGGTACTTTCAGATTCAAGTTTTTATCTAAGAGAAACCTTTCATGTACAGGTATACGCCAGATATTATTGGTATGCTAACTTTGAACGTAAAACCGTTGTCATCTCAATTAGTGGTCCTCCGAGTCGGTGTGCGTGGAACCATTCATGAGTTTCAAACTATTACTGATGCTAACGGATCGTTTGCCTTCCCTGCATTTGAAGAGCATGAGTCTCAAGACTTATTGAACTTAGATCAGAAATACGTGCTCGTTTTCCTGAAGACTCATCTAGCAAATGGAGAAGAGGTGACGATATGGGAGTCTTCAATTGATGGTTATGAGACTTATGAGTTTGCTAGAGAAAATATGGGAAATTTGAATTGTGAAGTAACCAATGAAGTTTACTACTTCGCTTTTTCTTATTTTGGAAATGGTGAAGATGATACTTATGTGTACAGTCAGTGCAAACTAACTGGTTATGTAGAATCAGGAGTATACGAAAGTTAAGTAGTGAATTACTTTAGAGAAATATTCTGCGAATTAGCACTTTGATTGATATGTTTAAACTTGATTGAGGCGTGCAGGTATAACTTTTTCTTTTAAAGAACTTTGAGTTTAATAATCATCACAATCATAAACTCTATGAAAAATGTCTTTTATATAAAAATCCATTTAAATTGCAGTTGCTAATAACCATTAGATCTCCAGCATTTTCTAGATTGATATTCTTGAAAAAGTATCGAAACTCGGTACCTTCAAGCTCACAGTAAAGATTACTTAAGTTGTCCTTTATAAATATAGGTGGTGAAACGTAGTTTAACTGAGACTCCCAAATATATTTCTTTTCTTCATTTATATAGGTATATATTCCGATATATGAATATGTTTGATTCAAAGCTGATTCTTTGAACCTTTGAGCATGTATGACTGGTTTAAAGTGAAATTCACCTAACTCATTAGTACTTGAACTCCTTTTGTAATTATTTTTTAAAAAATTAGCTTCTAAGTAAACCGTTACATTTTCTAGAGGTCTTTGATCAAGAACTAAAGTACCTTTTACCTCTGGGCTTAATGTATATTTAAATTTCTTAAAAAAATCGAACATACTTTCGTTGAAACCTAATGCAAGTATTGGAAATGAGAAAATGAATAAAAAAGACTATTTTTAAACATGAAATTATGATGTATGTATCTTAGTACCAACTTAATTATCAGACTACTATCTATCGCGATTTGGTTTTGAACTTTAATTTGATAATGGAATTTGTATCTCTATATGATGAAAATGTTCCTTATATCATTTTCAAAGTAATAAACATAGGCGAGTTATCTTAACCCTCTAGATGAACTAATATAGAATCGAACTACTTACCGATTAGTAATTGAAACAACCTCGGGGGACGAGAAATTTATCTAAACCTTTTTGACTTCGGGTTAATTGGAAATAAAAAACCACCTTAGAGTAAGGTGGTTTTTGCTTAGACAGGATAATTTAACTTGGAAGGGTTTAAGCTTCCGCGCGTTTCAGGTGCACTTCTTCTTCGGCTACGCCTGCCATTGGGTCGTTGAAGCGAGCTTCATCCAATGCACCCTCTGATTTTGCAACGATGACGGTTACAGCACTGTCACCAGTGATATTTACCGCGGTACGAATCATATCAAGAAGACGGTCAACACCCATGATGAGCGCGATACCTTCAAGCGGCAGACCAACTTGGTTCAATACCATAGCAAGCATGACAAGACCCACACCAGGAACACCTGCGGTACCGATAGACGCCAGAGTTGCCGTCATGATAACCATTAGGTAATCGCCCATAGTTAAATCAATATTGAAAGCTTGAGCAATAAACGCAGTTGCTACGCCCTGCATGATCGCCGTACCGTCCATGTTCACGGTTGCACCAAGTGGTACTGTGAACGATGATACACGGTTCTCAACACCCATGCGGTGCTTTGCTGTTTCCATTGTCACTGGAATCGTCGCGTTTGATGATGCGGTCGAGAAAGCAAACATGATCGCGTCTTCCATCTTACGCAGGAACGTAATTGGATTTAGACCAGTGAAACCTTTTAACATTAAGCTGTAAGTGACTAGGCCGTGCAGGACAAGCGTCCCCGCCAGTACTAAGAAGTACTCTGCCAGATTGACGATTGCGCCCAGACCAAGACCAGTAAATAGCTTCGCCATTAAGAAGAACACACCATAAGGCGCCAAGTTCATCAAAATCGCAACCAGTTTCATGATCACTTCATTCAGATCAGCGAAGAACGCTGCAATACGTTCACCAGGTTTGCCTGCTGCGCTGATCGCGATACCAAATAGTACCGCGAACACAATAACTTGCAGGGTTTTACCTTCAGCCATCGCACTGATAGGGTTGGTTGGGAACATATCGATGATCACCTGACCCAAAGATGGTGCTTCTGCTGATTTGAATGAACTTGCTGCGGTTAGGTCAGCGCCAGCACCTGGCTGGAACAGAGTACCCATAGTTAGAGCAAGCGTAATCGCGATAGCCGTTGTTGTAACGTAGAAAGCGAGGGTTTTACCGCCCATGCGACCCAGTGTAGAAAGGTCTTTGAGAGAGCTAGTACCACAAACTAACGAAACAAATACTAGCGGTACAACAAGCATTTTTAAGCTGGCAACGAAGATCTGTCCACCAACTTCGAATAATCCATTAACAATGTATGCGTCGACAAATCCGTTGTCGGCAAAAAGTGTGCGAATTGCAAATCCTGTCAAGATACCCGCAACCATACCTAAAATTACGCGGCTGGTAAGCGACATCGGTTTCTTGGTATTCATGAGAACACTCCTTATAGTTATGCACCTTGAGTTCACTTCAAAGCGGCGAGCAGATTAGCAGCGGAGTGAGAAAATACGAAAGAATAATCCTCTAAATGGTTAATAGATGTGAACTTTATCACTAATAAAAATGGGATTTTAACCAAATATTAACGAATTGGCCGGATTAAAAGTTTGTATTTTAACACTTTTATCGAATATACAACCGATAACAAAGAGGATTTACAATAAATTTTAATAAGAGATAGAGTGCATACTCTCTTTGAGTGGATGCATTTCTGCATAACTATTTAAGTTGTATTCAGACTAGCGGTCGCTTCTTTAGCGATACTTTAGTATTGAGTGTTCATCAGAGCCAACGAACCTTTTATGCTTTCATATTTGTCAACTCAATGATGGTTGGCAAGTGTAGTTAGTTGGAGGTGATCCCAGCTCCAATAACTTTGACTGGTATTTTTAATCCCTCCAACCCAATAGCATTGTTTCGCTCGTATTAAACCCTCCAAACACTGCTTGCCAGCCTCAGTGATACGGACGCTTTGTTCCCACCAGTGCCTTTCACGTGATTCAATCGTGATCAACGGTGTTTGACACTGTGCTAGAGGGAGGAGTAACGCGTAAAACATCACGTCTCCTAGGTAAGGAAGAGGTTCTAGTTGTTGATATTGCTCAAACCAATCTTTGATGGGAATTGAACGATTTTGTGAGCTCAAGACCTTTAGTGCGAGGTGTTGTGTCAAGCTCAATCCAGTTTGTGAATTAGGTAACTCTTGCAAATGGCGTTTAAGCACGTTGAATATATTGGGCAAGCAATCCAGGTTATGCTGCTGAATCAAATTAACTATGGAAATAGGTGTCGGTGATGTAATAGCGTGCCAACACCGTTTAGCCTGACTGAATAATTTTGCTGTCACAGGTTTACGGTATCGCCAACAAGAACGAATAGCTTCTTCAGGCAACTGCCCAAAGCCGATGAATCGTTCAGTGCCCGGGAACTGGTTCAACTCAATGATCTCTATCACTTTATTCTCTACATTCTCTAACTGTGTTAGAGCACGAATTAGCATCAATTGATCATAACTGTCATGTTCGACCCAAAAGACGATTCGTTCAAATACATCACTTTGCAACAGATCGAGGTTTGATTGTTCCAATGTGACTATATCTTGAACCGAGTCTTCACGCTTCATCACAGGCAGCAGAGTCTCTACGACATATTGGGCACGAATGGCAAGGAAGTTCTGTGGTGTTGCTGGTATGGGGCCAATACAAAGCGGATCGATCAGGGCTAAAAATGTCCCTTCAAATCCGCTGGCTTTAAGTTGTTGTTGAATGTCGTGGCCACAACGAACGTGTAGCGTTTTTACTTTTGCATCTAGGGGCGGTTTTTGTTCTTTGATGGCTAGTTTGTGCGCTTCTAGCTCTTCGACATGAGCTTTTAGTTTACTCCAACTGGATAAGCCCAGTTCTCTTGCGAGTGCATGTTGAACGTCAGCCAATTGAATTGTATTGGGAGCCAAAGATTCTGGTTTGGAGTGAAATCGCTTAACTAACTCCAACGTGGCGTCATCGTATAGGCGGATAGCTTTGAGCCTTTTTTTAGCAATGGATTTTTGCTGATTGATATTGATCGAGAAGCTATTTGTAGAGTTCATATTTCACCTTTCTTATTTCTTCCACACTCGCCTAAATAGAAGCTAAAAAGAAGGTAAAAACAGATTGTGCCTGCTAAACCAAGCAGGTGAGGATATTGCCGTGAACCGAGTTCTTTCCGCGAGTGTTGGGTGCTTTAGGCATGAGCAGAGTGATAGTAGGTGGTCGCTATCCTTCGTGCAACCTTTTGTGAGAGTGTAGCGTCACAAAATGGCCGTTTCTCTATGTTTAGGGAGAATCAATAGGCGATAACACTAGCGATTCAACTCAATACCACTGTTGCTAGACTCGAGTTTCTACACTTTTGAGTAAAATACGATAAAGCGCTTGAGTCGCAGGACCACTTTTGGCTCCTTTGGGCAAAGTGAGGTGCAGCGCAACTTGATATTGATGGGAGTGTTCGAGCTCCAATACTTTAATTTTATCGCTCTTTCGGGCTGAGACTAAGTGCGCTGGTAGCCGACAAAACCCAACGCCTTGCTCTACGGCGTGAAAAGCGTGGTCGAAGTTATCGACGGTAATACGCTGACGTGCGCGTAACCAACCCACATCTCTTTTCGTTTTGTCTGAATCACCTAAGTCACGGATGACAATTTGGCTGGTGGTTGCAAAATCGTCGATGGAAACATGCGGCTTTTTAGCGAGTGGATGGTGTGCTGCGATTACAGGCAGCATGGTTGTTACGCCAAATGCTTCGGCAGGGTAGTTGGTTATCGGTAAGTTGATGATTGCGATGTCAGCGAGCTCATTTACGACCATTTCGGTTGTTTTGCTCAGTGACGTTTCAACCACTTGAACGGAGGTCGTGTTGTTGTCCTCCAAAAATTGACTGAGTGGTGCATAAAGCCAACAAGGGTCACAAAGATGATCTACTGCGACCGTGATTTGAGATTCCACCCCACTTTTTAACTGCTCGCTGATGACTTCTAGTTCCCGCGCTTGTTCAAGCATGGATTGTGCACGACGCAGTATGGTTTTGCCGTGCTCTGTCAAACCCGCTTTGCGCCCTCGTACTTCGATAAGTTGAATACCAAGTTGGTCTTCTAACTTCCTCACCGAGTAGATCAATGTAGTATGGCTCTTGTTGAGCAGTAAAGCTGCGGATTGAATGCTGCCTTCTTGATTAATCGCTTGTAGCGTTTGCCATTGTTCTAAGGTCGTTTTTAGTCTCATGAGTCAATTTTTTAGACAGTTAATGGCGAAATTATGAACTTTTCTGTCAGTTTTATAAAGGTAATAATCTTGTCATCGAAAACGAGTCAATAAGAAGAGGAGACTCAAGATGGCGAAATTATTGCAAGTTGATTTTGAATTTCATGGTCCGTTTGGTGACGAGATGTCGAATGCTCTGGTCGACTTAGCTAAGTCGATTAACCAAGAGCCGGGCATGATTTGGAAAATCTGGACGGAAAGCGAAAAAGACAAACTCGGTGGTGGTATCTATCTTTTTGAAGATGAAGCCACGGCGCAAGCTTATCTCGAAATGCATGCCGCACGCTTACGAAAAATGGGCGTAGTCGAAGTACGAGGTCAAATTTTCGATATCAATGTGCCGTTAACGACGCTCAATCAAGGGCCTATTAGAGGATAAGGAGATGATGACCAACCGCACTTTTCTAACCGTTCATGGTGTCGTATATACGGTATTCGCTTTTGCGTTGTTTTTTGTACCAACCATAATGTGGCCGATGTATGGAGTACAAATTAACGACCAGTACGCGCTGTTTTTATCGCAGCATACTTCGATCTTTTTAGGTGGAATCGCAGCGGTGAGTTTGATGTTACGTAATGTGGAATCAGGGCATACTGCGAAACAGCTGTTTAAAGCATTATTGATTACTAATGGCTTAGGGGCAGTGATTACTACCTATGCCGGCATTATCGGAGTATTTGTCGGTTTTGGTTGGAGTGACCCAATATTCTTTGTCTTGCTTAGTTTGATTACGTACAAGCAACTAAGAGTGCAATAGAAAAAGCCCTGCTGTTTCTAGCAGGGCTTTGTCATATTTGGTTTAATTAGCGATCTAAATTCAAGTTATGATTCGCTTTTGTACGCGTAGTTATAGTAGCCGTATCCATAGCCGTATGAGTTAGATGCTTTTTTCTCAACTGCATTGAGAATCACACCTTTAACTTCAACGCCTGATTGCTCGAAGCGACCTTGCGCGACTTCAATCTCCTTCAAAGTCGTTTGATCAAAACGAGCGACCATCAGAGTTGTTCCTGCAAGCGCGCCAACAATGCTTGGGTCGGTAACTGCGAGTACAGGCGGTGTATCGATGATGATTAGATCGTATTCTTTTGATACTTGTTCTACAAATTCAACAAATCGTGGATGCATCAAAAGCTCTGATGGATTTGGTGGTACTTGACCACGAGTAACCACATCCAAGTTTTCAACTTGACTTGGCTTGATTGCGGTTGCTCGATCAATTTTTCCACTTAGTAAGTCAGATAACCCTTGCTCTGCTGTGAGGCCAAAACATTGCTGTAAATAACCTTTTCGCATGTCAGCATCCACCAAAAGGACTTTTTGACCCGTTTTAGCCGCAACTGCAGCAAAGTTAGTTGATACAAACGTCTTACCTATGGAAGGCGCTGGGCCTGAAATCATTAAGACATTGTTTTTGGCTTCCAACATTGCGAAGTGTAAGCTGGTTCGAAGTCCACGTAGTGCTTCAATTGATAGATCTGCTGGATTGGCATTTGCTAAAAGAAGTAAGTCTTTGTTGTTTTTACGTTTTAGCTTGTTCGCAACTTCCAATTGTTGTGCTGATTTTGGAACACTTGCATATACAGATATTCCAGTTTGCTCAATTTCATCAGGAGAAGTCACTCCACGATGAAACGCGGTTTTTACCAGAACAAATGCGACAGCTACCATGCCTCCTAGAAGAGTAGCCAAAACCACAATCAAAGGTTTTTTCGGTTTAATAGGAACGGCGTAAGATTGTGCATTGTCAATAATACGCACATTACCCACGGTGCCAGCTTTTATGATATTTAGCTCTTGAACTTTATTCAAAAGTTGGATGTAGATTTGCTGGTTTACTTCGACATCACGAGTCATACGCAAGACTTCGCGCTGTGTTTTTGGTAGTTTTTGAACTTGTTTGTTAAGACGCTCTTTCTCTTGCAGTAATGTCTGACGTTTGTCTAACAGCGATTTATAAGCTGGGTGGTCTTGGGTGAATTTTTGACTGATTTCACTTTCTTTAAATGTTAGCTCATTAAGTTGGGCTTCAAGTGCCACCATCACTTTTAGAGTCGATTGTGCTTCGAGATTTAAATCGATAGATTCGTTTTCTTGTCTAAAACTGTTCAATGTATCTTCTGAAATAGTTAGCTTGTCCTTAATCTCGGGTAAATGACCTTTAAGGAAGTTGAGGCTCTGCTCAGCTTCAGCTGAGTTTCTTCTAACATTCTGCAAAAAATAGTTTTGAACAACGTCATTTAAAACAAGCTGATTGTGGTCTGGGTATTCACCTTCAATACTTAGAGATACAATACCTGTTTGGCTACCTCTCTCTGAAATAGAAAGTTGTGAGGCTAACTTGTTGATAGCATCTAACTTGCTTATTTTACTTATTGTAAAAGTATCTTCATTTTGAGCATTGAGCTGGTTCACTTTTACACGATAGCCATTCATCTCAATTAGTTGACCAACTGAACCAGAAAGTACCATTTGGTCTTCAAGCATCAAGCTGAATTGACCTTTCTCGATGTCTGTAGCAATCAGTTGATGAGATAATCCTTTAGCCGTTCGAGGTACTTCAAACGTGGTCAAAGAAATGTAGTTTTGAGTACCGTTGATTCGTGCTAGACCTTTACCAACAAAAGGTAAGTAATCAGGAGTGGCAATGGTTGTTAAGTTAAACTTATCAACGGTATCGCCAAGAATCATTCTCGATTTAATTATTTCAATTTCTGTAGTTGCAGATGATTCGGCAGAAAAGAGTTCTCCCATGTCACCGACCATCGCCGAAATACCACCTGAACTTTTCTTTTCGATTTGTATTAACGAGTCGGCTTTGTAAATCGGAGTTGATAGCAACGCGACCGCGATACCTAATGTTGCAAAAAAGAGTGTAATACTGATGATAAACCATTTCGCGTCTATCAATATGCCGAAGAGCTTGCCTAGGTCGATCTCATCATCAGCAAGAGCAGATGGTTGTATTGTTTGGTTAGCCATTATTTTTTATTTCGCCAAGTGATCTGAATTTATATTTTTTTTGCCCATGCATGAGCAGCATTTTCAATCAGAGATAATGCATGCTCAAAGGCTTCTCTACTCTGTCTGTATGGATCTGGAATATCCACGGAACCTATCCAGTGACCAAATAACATTGCTTTACCTCTAGCCTCTGGTACCAGCTCCGTCAAAGCATCGATATGACCTTGTTCCATCACCAATATTAGGTCTTGTTTTGCGCACAACTTAGCGGTTAGCTGCTGCGCTTTGTGGTCTAGCAGGTAGATACCACGTTCTGACGCGACAAGTCTGGCGGTTTCATCTGCTGGCTTTCCGGTTAGGCGACTTTTTTCTACGGCAATACCCGCCGAAGAAATCTGTTTATCTGGGAGTAGTTGCTGTAGTAACCGCTCTCCTGTGGGAGAGCGACAAATATTACCTACACACACGACAAGAATGTTCGAAAACATGTTTTGCTCCTTATAGACAACGTTTGAATGACTTGTTTATGTTCAAACAAGCCCTTCAGAATGCTTTTTCTATGGCCAAGTCCTGACTCGAAGGACGCCTTCTGTAAGTTCATTGAAGCCTGAGATGGTAGGTACTAGTTGTGCAATAACGCGATTCCAACGACTGATAGGCGCCGCAGTGACATAAACGATGTCATACGGTTTCAGAGCAAATTCAGTACCAATAACGAGCGCTGCCGCATCGGAGACATCAAGTTGATATATGTCGCCCAGTGAACCTGCGTCTTGTGACCTCCTAATTACGAATACACCTGTCGCATCCGCTGATATCTGATTAATACCGCCAACGTTGCTCAGAGCTTCCGTAAGGCTCATGCCAGCGCGATCTATTTTCAGTAGTTTAGGATCGTTAACTTCACCCATAACGAAAACCTTTTGTGAATCATTTCTTGGCACATGGATGATATCACCTGGTTGAAGTAGCCTATTTTCAGTGAGGTCGCCTTCTTGCATCAGCGCATAAAGAGATATGTTTTCAACTATGCCGTTTCTTGTCAGTGTTACATTTTTCCAGTCGGCGTTTTCGGCTAATCCACCTGCACGGTTAATTGCATCTAACAAGGTGAGTGGGATGTTGGTGATTGGTTGTTGTCCAGGATTACTTACTTCACCAGTAATGTAGGATTTTTTCGAACGAAAAGCTGCTACGCTGACATCCACTTGAGGACTTTCTATGTACTTTGCTAATCGGCGAGAAATATCAGCACGAATTTGACGAACGTTTTTACCCGCAACTTCAACAATACCTATATATGGATAGAAGATAGTACCATCAGCATGTACCCAATTCCCCGCTTCAGCAGAGCTGCGATAAGAACCAGCAGGAATAGTTAGTTCTGGGTGATCCCAAATAGTAATGTTTAGTATATCTCCAGGGCCAACCTCATACTCATAAGCGCTAAGTTGGCGATCTAGTTCAGGGTTGGATTTGGCTTCTATCCCCAAACTTTTAAGTTGAGATACTTTATCAAGTGTAAGTGGAAAAACATTGAAATCAGAAGTGCGACTAACATTGCTGTCTTCGACGAAGTTTTTTCCATCTGTGGAAAGGTGACTACCGGGTACAGTACATCCAGAAAGAAGTACTGAGGAGAGCACTAAACTAGCTAGCTTTTTATGTTTGAAATTCATGTTTTTTCATTCATCTGACGTAAAGAGCGAGTTGCTGGTAGCAACATTCTTTTCCAGAAAAGACTTCACAACATAACCTTATAAGCACCACCTTCTTCTATTTATAAAGTGCTCAATAAGGGATTGATTGCATCTGGAGGCATGAACTCTAATGAATTTCAATGATTAGAGCAATAGACAATAATGCAGCAAGTGTCCAGATAAATATCGTATTTTTATGTTTTCACTTACAAGATTTCATATTTCGGATAAAAAACTTGTTCAATTAGCTCAAATTTTGTTTATTAGCTCTATATGTAGTGTTTTCTTTCTAAAATACAACCAAGAAAATCTACCGACTAATTATCTCGTTGTATTAAATAGGATTATCAAAAGTGTGACTCGGATCTCTTTTTTGTTTTGTTGTCTTTCGACATGGTCACTTCTTCGCTAGCCCCTTCCCATTCAAATACGGCAGGATGTGCGGACGTGATTCGCCAGCCAGTTTACTGGTGACTTCTTGCGACCAAGTACTCTGTTTTTGATTGCTCGAACGGTTTGCATAGTAGTTTTGCATGGTTTGGTCATACGTCTGAATATCATCCAAGTTTAGGTCTTGATACTGATTCTCATGCACCACGACATGCTTAGGTAGGCGAGGTTTTACTTCAGGGGCTTGATCTGGATGACCAAGACACATACCAAATAAAATGGCGGTATTTTTAGGTAAACCTAATAATTCGTCTACTTTTGGGGCATTGTTTCGTAAACCACCAATATACACGCCTCCTAGTCCCATCGACTCCGCCGCAAGCAAGCAATTTTGTGCCATGATCCCCGAGTCTACAGCGCCTATTAGCGTTAACTCGGTAAAATCAGCTTGAACATCTGGGTTGATACTGGCATGGCGCTGGTAATCAATACAAAACACCAAAAACTCAGCCGCGCTTTCAACGTACCCTTGATTTCCGGCATATTGAGCTAATAGCGTACGTTTTTCTTTGTCGGTCACGCGGATAATTGAAACGACTTGCAACATGCTTGATGAGGACGCCGCAAGGCCGGCTTGAAGAATGGCATCTAATTGTTCGCTCTCAATCGGTTGTGAGGTGAATTTTCGAATTGAGCGGTGATTGAGAATTGTTTGAATCGTGCTGTTCATGGTGACTTAACATCCCCTGTTACGTGTAAAGGCTGAAGACTCACCTTAGCGACATTTGATGAGTCGGTAAACTATCTCAAAAGAAAAACAATGCTTGGCGCATAAGTGTGAAGGCGAATCGAGAATACACCACTCGTTCTGTTTGAGAGCGTATATACTGTTTTTAGAATCAATAATTTAAATGCAGTGGAAAATATGAAAGAACTCATTGTTCATACAGTTACGGTGTTTATGGGCTTCTTTGCCATCATGAACCCTATCGCCAATATTCCCATCTTTTTGAGTTTAACTGCTGATGAAGATAAAGAAACCATCCGTTCCATTGCGCTTCGCTCGGTTTTTATTGCATTTATTATCATCGCGATATTTTCTATTGCCGGTAAGTTAATTTTTGATTTGTTTGGTATCACGCTTTATGCATTGCGAATAACAGGCGGTATTTTGGTGTTTTTGATAGGTTTTAACATGCTTCAAGGTGATTCGACGCATCAGAAAACCAAAGAGAAGGCGTATTCACCAGCTCAGCAACGGGCGGCATTGAGTATTGCAGTGTCTCCACTGGCGATGCCAATATTAGCTGGGCCTGGAACGATTGCTACCGCGATGAACTTTGCGACAGCGGGTGGTTTCGATCAAACCATTATTACTATCGTTTCTTTCGCTGTCCTCTGTGTGATCACCTATGTACTGTTTTTATTTGGAGACAAATTGGTCAAAGCGGTTGGACCAAGTGCTCTAAATGTTGTGACTAAAATGATGGGCTTAATTCTAGCGGTTATTGGTACTCAAATGTTCATTGATGGCGCGGGCGAAGCCTATAAAACGGTTTTCTCCTAGATTTCTCTTAGACCTTGCCACCTTGGTTAAGCCCGCAATTACATTTCTAACGGGTACGGATTTTTTGAACTTTAGTTTTCATTTTCTAAGAGAGAAATAAATAGACTTCACCTATTTCAATAATAAGAATATTCAATTGTTGTGATTGCACGAATTTCATTACTCTTTTGGCAAGGAGAATGGGGGAAATATGGCAACAAAAGCAATTGTAGTAGAAGGTGGCGCGATGCGAGGCGTCTTCGCAAGCGGAGTGTTAGATGCGTTTTTAGAGCAGAGTTATAAACCGTTTGATTTTGCAATCGGTGTATCTGCTGGTGCATCAAATTTGATTGGGTATTTGACCGACTACCCGCATCGCAGTATTAACGTCATTACTAAGCTGGCCACAAGTAAACGCTTTTTTGACCCGACTCGCTTCGTTAAAGGTGGGGACCTCATCGATGTGAAGTGGTTGTTTGAAGAATCTAATCGCTTGTATCCCGTCGATGAAAATAAACTGTTTAATGGCGTTCCTTTTCTCGCAGCGACAACAAATGTAGATACAGGGCAGGCAGATTACTATCGCGTGACACGTGATAATTTTCACCATGCGATTGAAGCGACAACAGCATTACCGATTGCCTACAAGCATACCCCTTGTTTTTCTGGCGGTTGTTATACCGATGGTGGGGTCGCTGACTCTATACCAGTGCGTGAGGCTTATCGTCGAGGGGCTCGCGACATAACCGTAGTACTCTCTCACCCGCTGAATTATGCCAAAAAGCCAGTTAAGACCACATGGCTGATGAAGAAACTGTTTGCGGAGCACCCCAAAATGGCGGATGCGATGTTAAGACGTGCAGATAACTATAATCAATCATTAGAGTTTATTCGTAACCCTCCACCAGGAACACATGTTAGGGTAATTGCCCCACCAGATAATTTTCATGTTCAGCGCTTATCAATGCGACAATCCGTTTTACTAGAAGGGTATGAAATGGGGCTGATTGAGGGGCGAGCGCATCTCACTAGTTTATCTGGTGTTCATGGTTTAGACCGGGAAAATTGTCATTTTTGCGTTTGATTATAAAAGAGCCTCATAGTGAGGCTCTTTTTACTTAACGTTCGAAGGGTGATTTAGTTGACTTTATCCCAAGCCATCTCCCAGTGTGAACCTATTCCAGGCTCGTAATGGTTTGCGCTTTCTTTCCACTGCATACAGTAACCAGAGTATGGGAAAGGTTTACATTGATAAATGCCCCCGTCGCTGGCAAGCACTTTTGTGCCCGCCGTGTAGCTAGATAGTCCTTCAGGGAAGACAAAATCGTACTCACCAGATGGTGGCGGAGTAACTGACTCTTCTTTTAAGTGAAAGTCGAGTGTTTGCTGAACCACCAAGTTGCCATCTTTATCCTTAATACGTGTCACGAGCATATGGTGACCCGGCTCCGATTTACTTAAAGCGAGCGATATCGCCTCTACCGAGCCGTCTTTCATTTCGTTTGCCCAACTTGCAAGTGGTTCGCGATGGTGATTGTAAACGGTGAGTTCTGCATTTAAATCGCCTTCAGAAGTTAGTGTCAGATCCAACGTTGTCGGTGTTGACTCAATGATATACTCGTCTGCTAAGCCATCTACTGTGAGTGAGTATTCTGGAACAGGAGTTTCAATGTTATAGCCGATCTCTACTCGCTCAAGGCCGCTATTTGCTTGCAGATACACCGGATTAGTACCATAAACAGGAGTGAATTTATCCTCTGCATACTGCCCGGCTTGCAGTTTTGCTTGTTCTTGGTTTAGCTTAGTCGCGAGTGCGTAAGACCAGTTTTTCGCTTGGCCCATTGCTGCATCGGTAATTTCTAGTTCAGTTCTATACGCCACGTTTTCACCTGCTTGATCAAATACGCGTGTATAAACCGAATCCCCAATATTTAAATCCATTGTAGGAATAATTTGACCGCCTTGCTTCCAATCTGGAATAACGGGACTGCCACCATCAAATTTCACATCGATCACGTTATAAAATGAGGCTGCAGTGTCGCCAACATCCCATACTGCCAGGATGACATGGTATCCCTCGCGAGTAGGCACATTACATTGATGGCTTACCTGTTTCGGGGGTTGAACCATATTGCCGTCGACGACACAGAAAGGAGTTAGATCAAAAGAGTCTCGTGATAGTGAAGCGTTTGGGTTCCAATCAGGCTTGGTGATGTAATATTTCCAGTCGCGCGTCACGTGGTTAGCGGTAAATGTCCATTCAAAAGTTTGTGTACCTGCTTGAATAGGGCGTTTTACCCAACGGTCGGCAGTTTGCTCATCAAGGGCAGCTGCTAAAGCGGTTTCGGCACTCGCTATTTTACCATCGCGAGGCCCTGTTTCGGGAAAGCCATCAGGGCCTTCAACGCTTTGCGGTTCATATTGAATCGCACCGCAGTTATTATTTTTTTCGTTAGTATCTGGCGATGGATACTTACATAGTGCCGAGCGACTTGCAGCGACACCACCATTGGTTTCTGATACATAACCGTGAGCCGCAGCACCTGAGCTAATGCTTGCAAGTGCTAACGCGAGTACGGATTTGGTTGGAAATGATTTCATCACATGTCCTCTGTTATGGCTGACAAACTAGTGTCACACCCCGGCGCATGCTGAGCATAAAGCAACGCTACAGAAATTGGACTTCTGTAACACTGCGTCATGGTAACCCCGCTATCATGAGCATTCTTTTAGATTTTTAAATGCTGACAGACCGGAAGCTTTGCGTCCCACCCTTTCGAATGGTTTGCCGAAATGTGATTGAGCAGCCAAAAATTTAGCTTAAGAATTTACATGTGGAAAAGTAAACGTCACTGACATGGAATCCTGTTCTCAAATTGAAAGATAACGATATCTTAACCTCGTCAATATTGTGCAGTGTCGTATTGCAAGGTATTGATTTTAATTTTGTTTTTATCCTTTTTATAGTCATGGTGAATGAGTGGGGGTGGGGATAAGTGGAGAGGAATCGTGCTAAGGGTGGAAGAAGTTCTGTCTAAAGGGCGGAGTGTACCGCCCTCTGGATGGTGTTATTTCGGCATAATGACAGTATCAATCACGTGAATGACACCGTTTTTAGCTTTCACATCGGTTGCGATGACATTTGCATCGTTAACCATGACTTTATCGCCCATGGTTTTAATCATCACATCTTGCCCCTGAACCGTAGTCGCTTTGTCTAGCTTAACAACATCGGCAGCCATCACTTTCCCTGGGACGACGTGATAAGTCAAAACAGATACTAACTTGTCTTTGTTTTCCGGCATTAAGAGCATGTCGACTGTGCCGTCTGGCAGTTTTGCAAAAGCGTCATCCGTTGGTGCAAAAACAGTAAATGGGCCTTCCCCTTTGAGAGTGTCAACCAGGCCCGCTGCTTTCACCGCAGCAACAAGCGTATTGAAAGAGCCATTTTCAGCGGCAACGTCGACAATATCGGCTTTCATCATGCCATGCTCATGAGCCTGAACGGGAAGCATAAAAGATAATGTCGCCATCAGTGTCGCCGCGATAACTAAGATACGTTTGAACATAATGTGTTCCTTACTAGTTGAGGGTACAACGGGTTCCCTGGAGTGTGTTTGCATTTGTACGCATCGTGATTGAAAGATGATCATCGCGTCCTACTTTCTTTTGAGGGTCTAACATGTCGCGCAAGAATTCGTCTGCCTTCTTGTTTCACATCAGCTCGTTTCCGCCACGTCCATAAGCGCTCTCTTGCTGCCTTAGCTGCTTTGTCTGGTGCGATAATAGGTGCAAGGTAACGGCTATCTGGCTGCAATTGATACATGACAGCTTCCATCTGGGTCATTGTCCAGGGCTCGAATAAAAGAGGGGGAGGAACCATTTGTAACTCAGGTACCCACTTGTAGATGAACGTACCGTTAGGATCATGTTCTTGGGCCTGCTTGATCGGATTATAAATACGGATTGTGTTAGTCCCGGTTACTCCTGCTTGCATTTGGAATTGTGGGTAATGAATTCCAGGCTCAAAGTCGAGAAACAGTTGCGCTAAATGCGTTACACCTACTCGCCAATCCATGTTCATGTGGTGAGTAAGAAAGCTAACCAGCATGGCACGCATGCGAAAGTTAATGTAACCAGTGTGGTGCAAACAGCGCATGCAGGCATCAATCAAAGGTACGCCAGTATGCCCGGATTTCCATGCTGCTAACTTTTCTTCATCGAAAGTACTACTTTGTTTAATCAATGGTTCGTAAGCCCGATTAACGCAGTAAAACTCCATGTCGTATTCCGATTCGAATTTTTGGATGAAGTGACAGTGCCAATGAAGCCGTGAAGACAATGCAATTAAGCTGCGACGAAACCCAGCGACTTGCCAGTGTTTCAAAAGGTATTGATAAACTTCACGCAAGGATATGTTACCCCAAGCGAGATATGGAGAAAGTCGAGTACAGGCTGTGCGTGAGGCTGTGGGACTAGAAATGCTTCGATAGTAATCACGACCTCGACGATGAAAAAAGTCCTCTAGTGTTTTCCAAGCGAGCCGGCTTCCTCCCGTTTGCATTCCTTTGCATTTTGATAGCCAGGATGATGGTGGCGAAAACGAACAGCCGAGAGCTTCTGCATCCAATGAATGCAATAAGTCGGTTTGGAGCTCAATAGGGCTTATTGAGGCTCTCATGACAGAGTCCCAATGTTTGTCCCAACCTTGCCGGTTTTTTGCACCTCTGATAACAGCACCGTGTTCGAACTCAAACCAGTCGATGTTCTGCTTATACAGCCAAGCGGCAACTTGTCGGTCTCGTTCAAAGGTGCAGTTGAGTCCTATTTCTTGGTGAGAAAAAACAGCGTTGATTTGATATTGCGCTTGAATTGATTGGAAACATGCTAAGGCATCGTCAAACAGCACCGTGATTCGATGCCCATACGCTTTGAGCGTTTCATCCATGTCTTGCAGTGATTGCCAAACAAATCGCCAGTGGCGCTCAGAATAGTGTGGGTTGTTCAATAGCAATGGTTCAACAATATACAAAAGCACAGTTGGGTGCTTTGTTGATAATGCTTGAGTTAGTGGTTGATGGTCAGTCAGCCTTAAATCTCGCTTTAACCACACGACATTGATTGTTTGCATCGGAATCCTCTTTGTTTCCGATGTTGTACGCAAGTAAACCGAAGAAATCTCATCCAATGATCGGTTTTATTCCACAAAACGTAGAGGTAACTTTTAGGGAGGTGACACATGGCAATAGCATTGAGTAAGTTACAAAAATACTTCTATGTGGACAAATTGGTCATTCATTCGCTTGATCTCGCATTGTATCAGGCATCTGTTGTGATTGATGGAGAAGCGCAATTTATCACTGATGACAACGGTATCTTTTTGAGGGCTCATTCCCTGATCGAGATGCAAAAGAAGTGCAGGAATATCAAAGCAAATAAGCAGGTCTTAGTGCATCAAAGTGCTTATGATGAAATGGTGGGGCTACCCGAAGGTAAAAGAGACAATCAACTAGAGGTATTGGTGAGGGATACAAAATTGTATTGAAAGAGTATTGGTGCGCAGTAAAAGCGAGCCACCTTACGGCAGCTCGCTAAATATAAGGAGAGTTAGGCTTAGTCTTGTTTACGCTGCGCTTCTTTTTGCGCGTACTTAGCGGCACGTCGAGCTTCTCTTTGCTTGGCACTTTCACCACCAACATGCTGCTCGCCTCGCTGCTCTGCAAGAACAATTTGTTTTTCACGCTCGCGGAATCGAGCAATTTGTTCTTCTGAGTGTTTGCCGTGACATTTTGGACAGCTCACGCCTTGCTCGAACAATTCTGACTGTTTGTCTTCTTCAGTGATCGGTAGACGACAAGCGTTACATAAATCGTAATCTGCTTTTTCTAGCTGGTGGTTCACGGCAACACGACCGTCAAATACGTAACAATCGCCTTCCCACATGCTCTCTTCTTGAGGAACTTCTTCAAGATATTTAAGAATGCCGCCTTCTAGGTGGTAGACCTCATCAAAGCCCTGTTCTTTCATGTAAGCCGTTGATTTTTCGCAGCGGATACCACCGGTACAGAACATCGCAACTTTCTTGTGTTTTGCCGGGTCCATGTTTTCTTTTACATAGTCTGGGAATTCACGAAAGGTTTCAGTATTTGGGTTTACAGCGCCTTTGAATGTCCCGATCTCGATTTCGTAATCATTACGTGTATCGACAACAAACACTTCAGGATCAGCAATAAGATCGTTCCACTCTTGAGGTTTCACGTAAGTACCCACTACGTGGCGAGGGTCTATACCTTCAACACCTAATGTTACGATCTCTTTTTTCAATTTCACTTTGGTGCGATTGAATGGCTGGGTCTCAGAATACGACTCTTTGTATACGGTGCCAGTCAAACGAGGTTCGTTGTTTAGCCACTCCAGTAGCGTATCAATACCTGCACGATCAGATGCAACAGTACCGTTGATACCTTCACTTGCCAGTAGTAATGTTCCGCGAATATGGTGTTTTTCCATCAACGCAAGTAATGGCTCGCGTAGCTCTTGATAGTTATTCAGCTCAACAAACTTGTACAGCGCACAAACTACATACTGACTCATGAGGTTTCCTTTAAAAATACAGGTGGTCAACGACCTTAAAATTTTAGCGGCACGAAGTATACCTGACTAAACTAGTCGGAAATACGGACAAATTATACGGATATTATGAGTAGGCGGGGCCTGGCGGTCTTTGGTAGGGGGAGCATGTCCGCAGGTGAAGCCGCTATGTGTTCAAATTATAAGCATTAATTATAGTGGGTTAGGTAGGTTGGAGCCGATACTTTTGGTTTAAATTTATGCTGTTATTCTCTTTTAGGCCCTTCAAAAAAGTTAGGCGCAAGAAGCACCAAGTAATCACCGGAGTCATTGACAAGGAAAGGACATGTCGCAGTTTTATACATGAGGTGGTGAGGGATAAAGGTTTAGGGACAAAGAGTGAATGACTGATCGCCATTGTTCATAAACCGCTATAAAACGCCTTTTCACCACATACTGAAAAGGCGTTTTTCTAACGTCTGCCGTGCTTATTTCAACGTAGCTGCGGTCTGTTTTCCCATGGCAATGAGCCTGTCGAGAATACGTTCACCGTCGGCACGTAAGCCGTTGTGCTCGTACTCATTGGTGATCCACGCTTTTGAGTTTGGTATTAACGCGAGCGTCTCTCGGCTGATATCCATTTCAACAAACATATCATCGGCGTAAACGGCGCAACTGACAGGCACTTTGTTCTGAGCCAGTTGTGTTTGATCGTACAGCGTTGTCCAATCTTCTTTCGCTGCCAATATTTCTGCGGTGTCTTTTAGTGGCTTGAGGTTAACGTATTGGTCGAACATCCATGGGAAGACCATTTCCCCCGTAAAGTAAAATGGCTTGCCAGATTCATAATTAAACTCTGATCGGGTTTGGCGAACGCGGTGCGCACTCCAATTCGACGCGAAGCTTTGACAGTAAATCGATTCATGCAAAATGGCGTAGATCGGGTTGGTTTGGAAGTTTTGCTGCGCCAACATATCGTTTAAGAACTCATAACGAAGTTGTGGTTTGCCGTTCACTTCAATCAACGCGCTTTCTAGCCAATAGTAAGTTGGTAAGAAAGTATCACTCACACCAAAGTTGATGCCGATTTGTTGAAATTGCTCCACCGTGAAGCGTTGACCATTTGGTAGGTACTCTTCATTTTCCAGCAAGTGATTCGCAATGTTTTGGCAAAGTTGTTGCGCACTTGGAAATTGTTGGAAGAACGCTTGGTTTTTCTCCATGGTGCGTTTGAAAGTGGCTTCATACACATCGTCGGCATGACGTGAGACTGATGGCACGCCACCTGTGATGTAGCTTTGTAGCAAGCTATCTGGGAACAAAGACAAATAGGTGAGGGAGCAAAACCCACCAAAGCTTTGACCTAAGATCGCCCATTTTTCGACGCCAAATTGCTCACGAATGTATTCCGCGTCGCGCACGATGTTATCCGCTCGGAAGTGGCTCAAGTAGTCTGCTTGTTGCTCTGGCGTGAGGTGAGCAAGCGTCTGGTGATTAATTACGCTGCTGTTGCCCGTACCGCGCTGGTCGAGAAGCAAAACTCGGTACTCTTGCAGGGCGCGTTTTACCCAGCCGTTATTGCCGTTTTGACGTGGAGAGGGAAAGCCAGGCCCGCCCTGAAAGTAAACCAACCAAGGTTTGGTCGATTCTTCATCGCCAACTAGGCAAACCGAACGGGCGAAGACTTCAATGGTGCCTTTGCTCGCGTCTTGGTAATCCAGAGGAACGGTAAAACTGTGGGGAGTGTAATGCAATCCTGCGTCGATAAATGATTGAGCGTTCATTGTTATCTTTATTTCCTTATTGAGGGGTAGCGCTACTTTACTGCGAATGGCGCGAAGAACCAATGCTATTTCCCAATTGCCTCTTTAGTTCTATACCTTGGTCAAATCAATGTAAGTTCAAGAAAATGAAACGATTAGCGACTGGTGCAACTGGTTGAGTGAGCTATGCTCAATAGAGTTGCGACAAAGTAAGAGCATGGAGGAAGTCGGATGAAAGTGTCACTGGCTCGATGGACAATTGTGACTTGTTTAATAAGCGTACCTACTTTTGCCGTTGTTACGCCCAACCCACCTCAGTTACAGGCAAAAGGCTACGTATTAATGGACTTTCAATCCGGTGCCATTATTGCCGAGCATAATGGGCGAGCAGGCCTTGCTCCGGCGAGTTTAACCAAGTTGATGACCGCTTATGTAGTTGGACAAGAAATCAAAGCGGGGCGTTTGAAATGGGATGATGTTGTCACCGTGAGCGAAAACGCGTGGTCGGCCAAGTTTCCCGGTTCTTCTAAAATGTTCATCAAACCGAAAGATGAAATTAGTGTTGCGAACTTAATGCGCGGCGTGATCATCCAATCAGGAAATGACGCGTGCGTTGCACTGGCTGAGCACGTTGCAGGTAGTGAACGCGGCTTTGTCGCCTTGATGAATGGTTGGGCGGAGAAATTAGGACTGCAAGACACCTATTTTGTGAACTCCCATGGTCTTGATAGTGATGGCATCCAAACCTCACCAACCGATATGGCAAAACTCATGCAGTCGATCATCAGCGATGTTCCTGATGTGTATGCGCTATACAGCGAGAAAGTCTTCAAGTGGAACGACATTACGCAGTACAACCGCAATAAGTTGTTGTGGGACAATTCCATTGATGTCGACGGGGGCAAAACCGGCTACACCAGCAATGCCGGATACAGCTTGGTGAGCTCGGCCAAAGAAGGAAGAATGCGCCTTATCTCGGTGGTGATGGGTACGCCAAGTAAACAGGCTAGGATCAGCCAATCGAAGAATCTACTCAGCTATGGTTTTCGCTTTTATGACACCCAGCAAGTTGCTAAAAAGGGGGAAGTTGAGTCTAAAGTTCGCGTTTGGAAGGGAAATGCTAATCAAGTTGAAGCGATCTTCGCTAAAGATGCCTATCTCACTCTACCTCGTTCAATGACGGCTGGGCTTGATAAGAGTGTGGTGTTAAATGAACCGTTGATTGCGCCGATCGCGCAAGGAGATGAGATTGGTAAGGTCGTTTGGAAAAGCGATGACAGTACCGTGGCGAGTTATCCCTTGGTCAGCAGCCAAGCGGTAGAAGAGGGCTCGTGGTTCGGTCAGCTTTGGGACAGTCTGGTGCTGTGGGTGAAATCGTTCTTTAACTAGAATAAAAACGAGCAGAAGTGTCTTTCTGCATTCTTTTGTTGATGGCCGCCCAGCTAAACGCTGGGCGGTGTCTTTTTTAACGGTTTATTCCGACAAGGTGATGATTGGTAAATCGTCCCAAATCTTACTTTCATCCGATGCGCCACCGGAGAAGTTCCAAGGGCCTTTGTCTTGCTCTAGCGGACGGTAAGTTGCTGAAAGACCGTCTAAGTCCCAAGTCGTGACATAGAAACGGATACCATCGAGCGAATCTGGGCGGCCTAGTGCATCGCTAGCAAAGTCCATTGAAATGGTGTTGTTGGTTTTGTCTACTGTCACTGTTGGTGCTGGCGTTACGGCTTCTCCCCATGTCGTCGCATTTGCTCCTTTGGTGTTGTAAATAGAGCTTTGCCAGCCAAAAACAACCGCATTGCGACTCCAGGTTCCGCTTGGCATAGAAGCGTTGATCTTCGGTAGCTCAGACAAGTTGGTTGCGGCTTCTTCAGGTAAATCAATGAAGATGGTGAAACCTACGTGGTCGAAGCCGTTTGGTGGTAACCAAGTGTCGGTGATTTTGTCCATAGTGAAGGTCAAACGTACGTTACTGCCAACGGTAAACACTTCTGCTTTATTGATTGCGAGTTGGCTGTTGTCTTTGTCGAACGTTGGATCAGTTGGTAGCGAGTAGTTACCATTAGGGCCGCCCATGCCGTCTTGTGCATCGCCTGCATCATCAATGGTGTCATCCGGTGTGTTTGACCAGCTTAGGTTAGAGACAAAATTCACGTCCTCGATGCCTGCTTTTTTCTCGGTGGAGTAAATCGCGAAGCGGTGTTGCTGTTCGCCAATTGCAAAGTGACGAGTCGACAGCGTGACGCTAAACTGACCATCATCGCCTACAGTAATGGCTTGCGCCGTTTCCAAGTTACCATCGACGACGAGGCTCAACTTCTCGTTGGCGTTCGCACTACCCGCGATAACAATATCACCAGTGATGGTTTGTCCTTCCCAATCTTGAGCAAGTCGGATATTGAGGTCTGGGGTATCTACAGATTGATTGCTGCTTGTTTTTGAGTAAATCACTGCTGACTTGGCTGGCAATTCAAGGGTTACGTGACCATTTTCATCTGCGACTAACTGCTCTGGAGCTTCTGCCCAGTTCGACATGATTTGTTGTTGGAAGACGGTGCCGCCAACTTGTTCTACATCGAGTTGGTTCATCAACATCGGCGAGTTGGATGTATTCATCACAACCAAGACTTCGTCGTTATCCAACGTTCGAGTAAAGGCGAACACGCCCGCGCCCGCTTTATCGCTGCCAATCACTTTCATTTCGCCGCGTGTCATGACTTTGTTTTCAGTGCGTAGCTTGGCAAGTTCTTGAATAAACAAGTACATCTCACTGTTTTGGTCGAATGAGTCTACGTAGTTGCCATCTTCACGATACCCTCCGGCGAACATCGCATCACGCGCCGCTGACATCGCTTGCTCTGTACCTTGGTAAATCACAGGGATGCCCGGCACTGCCATCATTGTGATCAGAGCTTGCTTCATATCGTTGACACTGCCTTGCGATAGAAAACGTGGCATATCGTGGTTATCAATGAAGTTCGGCATGATGTATGGATTCGGGAACATGTCCATCATTTTCTCAAGACGGAAACGTAAATAGTCGGTCGGTTGCCCTGATGCAAATACGCGCGTCATGGTCGCTTGCAATGGGAAGTTCAGTACCGAGGTTAGCTGTTTCGGCGAGCCACTTTCACCGATGTAAGTCAGCATCTTCTCTTCGCCTTCGGTGTGGTAGGGCGCAGATGTTTCGAATACTTCACCAAAAGTGAGGAAGTTGTCACGACCAGTATCAACCGCTTGCGTCATCACACCATCGTCGGCGTGTAGGAAATCGTTCCAGAAATCGTGTTCAACAAACTTCACCGTATCGATACGGAATCCGTCGACGCCGACTTCGCGAATCCATTTTCGGTAGCTCTCTTTTAGATAAGCGCGTACTTCAGGATCGGACGTATTAAGGTCATCCAAATCAGAGAGCTGCCAGGTTTTTTCTTGTACCGGATCGTTGTGGTCGGTGATGGTTGGCGTCCAGTGGTAGCTGCCTGTGCCGTCTGTTTTACACTCGTTCATGTTGAGTGGGTACGGCAGTTCTTGCCCGGCGGGTAGTGCATTTTTTATCAAACGGAAACCTTGACAAGGTAGGCTTGGATCATAACTGTAAGGATCGTCGTAGGTAAAGAAGTTGCCTACATGGTTGGTCACGATGTCCTGAATTAAGAACATGTTACGCGCATGTACTTCGCGTGCTAACGCTTGGTAGCTTTCCATGTCACCAAAGTGTTCATCCACTTTTTTAAAATCGCGCGCCCAGTACCCGTGGTAGCCGCCGTAGTTTTGCTCAGCATCCCACCATTGGTTAGCAACTGGCGGAGTAATCCAGATCGATGTGGCACCGAGAGTTTCGATGTAGCTTAACTTATCACTCACGCCAACGAGGTCGCCGCCGCTGAACTTTTTATCCGACGTCGGATCGAATTCGTTTTGCCCTTGATCATTAAGAGCGCTGTCGCCGTCGTTAAAACGGTCGATCATCAAGAAGTAAATGATCTGGTCTTGCCAATCAGGAGATGCCACGTGGCTTCCTGTATCGGTTGGCGTAGTTTCATCGCTACCACAGCCAGAAAGAGCTAAGGCGATCGCTAAAGGTAGTATTTTTATTTTATTCATAGGGTTAGGTAAGTTTTCAAACACGGTTTTTGTCTCCGTTATGCAGCAATGCGGAAACGATAAATCAAGGGTTTGAAATTGAGAGTGTCATTTCACGCCAAAAAAGACGTGAAATGATGTCACGAAGAGACGATTTTGATCTGACCGACAGTTTTAATTGAGCGGTTGCACAATAGGATATTGTATCGGGTAATGATCTTTCGCGAGCTCGTTGTCGGATTCATCATAAAGGCGGAAACGGCACTGCTTTGCAGTTTGAGTGAGCGATAATTGCAGCACCCAACAAGCATAATGTAGCGAGTGTTGGGTCAAGCGCATTGCGTGAGGTGTGGGGTCATCATCGACGTAACAGTCAATCCTCGAAACGTTTTCAAGTCGGCATGCCAGTTCGATAAAGAGCGTGTATTGCGCCCCAATATTAATAAGCTGCCGAGTCGGGACAATGTATTCCGTTGCGCCAATTAAAAGCCCCTTAGAAACCACATAGTCACGCTGGTGGTTATTCTCAATGTAACGTTCCCCATCGACTTCATAACAAAGGCGAAAGGTAAGGGGGTGCGCTACCGGAAGTTCGGTCGTTGCCCAGAGTTCGGTGCCATGACTTAAAAAACGCTCGAAGAAGGCGGGGTAGCGCCGCCATGCGCCATCACGGTCACGGCATTCTACCGAGACCACTTTTTCAAACGCAATATTGTCCACTTCCATCCAGATTTTGCCGACAGGTTGGTCGATGTGGTTATCGTCGAAGGTATTGGCTTTGGCGTAGTATAAGCGGATCGGTTGTTGATTTAGTTGAGTTCGGTTATCCAAACATTGTTGGCGATATTGCATGGGTGAAAACGGATACCAACGACGAAAAGTGCGGTGAAAGTTCGAAGGTTCTTCATAACCAAGTTGATAGGCGATTTGCTGCGTTGTGAGTTGGGTGTCGGCAAGCAAAGTGAGTGCTTGCTTTCTTTTAGCGAAATCAACGCATTGAGAGTAGCTCATTTGCTTCTCTTGCAGTCGACGTTGCAAGGTGCGTTTGGAGACGCCCAGTTGCCTTGCCGCTTGCTCTAACTTGAGCGCGTAATTGCTGTTTTTGATGAACAAGGCGTTCAAAACACTCAGCAATTCGGGTTGCTCAATTGGCTGGTGAGAAAGCAGCAAATAAATATGTTTCACCAGTTCAAACACGCTTGAACTCGTTTTAGAATCTCGCGTTTCCCCTAGAAAAATATCGGCCGCGAATGGATTGCTGGCTTGAACTTGTACTTGTATTGATTCGCTTAGCTCAAGCATCTCCAACTGCATTCTGAGCAAGCCAAACACCGACTCCGCCCAATTTGGCATATCGGCCGTTCTACATTCGACTTGCAGATGGATTTGGGCATCACCATGTTGCAATGTGACGTACAAACGGCGGTCGAATAATGAGACACTTTTACTCCACCAAAGCAGCCCTTCTTGGAGGTTAGGCGCTTCTTTCAACATCATGCATTGCAAGGCCACCAACTTCTCAATGTGCCAATATTCGCCGGCAATTCGAAGGTGATTGTGACCGAGCTTTTTGCACAGAAAGGATGTAATAACGTTATCTTGAGGCAGCATGAGTTGAGTTTGGTTGCGAGCAAACATGCATTATTGCTGAAAAGATGAAGAAGTTCAGTGAGAACGCTCAAAGCCTTTCTTATCGTTTTATTTTCAAATTTATTTTGAAAATGTTTTTAATCGAAATCGGTTTTTCCCTTTATCTCATGAGGTTATGCTGTTACACAGCTTAAATTCATTAATTGGAGAACCTCATGGATATCGTACAAGCTGCAAAATCTCGTTACTCAACGAAAGTGTTTGACCCAACGCGCAAGCTACCTCAAGAAAAAATCGACGCAGTTAAAGAGCTGATTCGTTTTAGTCCATCGAGTGTGAACTCCCAGCCTTGGCATTTCATTCTGGCAAGCACAGAAGAAGGCAAGCAGCGCATCGCTAAAGCGGCGCAAGAGAATTACGCGTTTAACGCGGCGAAGATTCTCAACGCATCTCACGTATTGGTGTTTTGTGCAAAAACAGGCATTGATAACGACTACATTGAAGCGCTAATGGCGCAAGAAGAAAAAGATGGCCGATTCCCAACCGAAGAAGCGAAAGCGGCTGTGCGCGGTGGTCGTAGCTACTTTGTGAACATGCACTGTTTTGATCTGAAAGATGCAAACCATTGGATGGAGAAACAAGTTTACCTCAACGTGGGTACGTTGCTGTTGGGTGCTTCGACGCTAGAAATCGATGCAGTACCAATTGAAGGGTTTGATCCAAAAGTGCTGGATGAAGAATTTGGCTTGCGTGAAAAAGGTTATACCAGTGTTGTGATCGTGCCGCTTGGCTACCACGCGGAAGATGACTTCAACGCGAAAACGCCAAAGTCTCGCTGGGACGCAGAAACCGTATTCACCGAGATCTAATTCGAGCTTACTTACAGGTGACGTAGAACCCTGTAATCAATATATAAATCGCAAAAGAGTGATAAAACGATGATCCACTTAGTTGCAGAAGTTAAAGCCTATCCAGATCGTAAGGGTCAGGTGGCGAATTTGCTTTCTGGTTTACTAGAGCCAACTCGCAAAGAAGAAGGCTGTTGCCAATACGAGTTGTATCTCGACGAAAAAGTTGATGGCCTATTTATGTTCCAAGAAATCTGGGCATCGCAAGAGGCCTTGGATAAGCATTTGCAAAGCCCGCATATGGCGACGTTTCTTGAAACATTGGAAGAGAATGATTGGGTTGAATATACCCAGATTCGTCCTCTTCGATTTATCGCCTAATGACAGAAGGTTGCCAGCACGTTGGCGCGTTGCTGGCAGCATTTTTGTTGGATAAAGTCGCGGAAAGTCCGAATCGTTGGCGTCAATAATCGACGATCGGCGCACACCATGTAGAGCGGCACTGGGCCGCAATCCCACTCTGGTAACACTCGCACCAATCTTCCTTCGATTAAGTCTCGGCTAATGTCCATCAACGATTTATTCGCAATGCCTTTGCCTTTGATCGCTAACCGGTGTGGCAAGTCACTGTCGTTGCTCAACAAGTTACCGCTGACCACGATTTGTTCTTTCTCGCTGCCACGCGTGAGCGTCCATTTGTTGTAGACCGAATCCGCGACCATGTAGCACAAGCAGTTGTGTTGTGTTAAATCGGCAGGAGAGGCGAGTTCTGGATGTGTAGCTACGTACTCTGGCGATGCACATAATATCCGTTCGTTTGACCCACATAATGCCAATACGACCAGATTGGAGTCGGCCGGCTCGCCGTAGCGAATCGCAATATCGACAGGCTTGGTGTACATATCCGTCAAGCTATCGGACAGCTCTAGTTTAATGGAAACATTTGGGTAGAGATCGATGAACTCATCCACCCAATCGAGCAACATATTGCGACCAAAATCGGAGGGTGCAGTAATGTGCAGCTGACCAGACAACTCCCCGCGCGCACTTGAGATCTGATCCAACCCCTCTTGCAATGTTGCCAACGCTTGCGTGGTTTTGTCTAAAAACAGTTCGCCCTCTGAGGTTAAACGCAGGCTTCGGGTGGAACGCACAAACAACGGGAAACCGATTTGCCCTTCAAGACGCTTAATCGATGCGCTAATGGCGGCAGGTGTCATGTCCATGCTGTTAGCGGCTTTTGAAAAGCTGCCTTGGCGCGCGGTTTCGACAAAAATATTGAGGTCGTTGAGGGCTTTCATAATGAAAAGGGCTTTTAAGAAGTTTGGGCTACTATAGGGGAGAGTTGTAGGCCAATTCAAGGTTAAAACATTAGGTTGCACGGCGAGTTTGAGTTAGATTAGCGCGCAACTTCACTTTACCGGATCAATAGCATGAGCCAACAGCAGCCGAATAACCCACTTCACGGGTTGAGTTTAGAGAAAATCGTCACCCGACTAGTTGAACACTTTGGTTGGAATGGCATGTATGAGCGCGTTCGTGTGAACTGTTTCAAGAAAGATCCTTCAATCAAATCGTCGCTGAAGTTCCTGCGTAAAACGCAATGGGCGCGGGACAAAGTCGAAGCGCTGTACATCGAGACATTCTGCTAACCGCTCTATGGTCTGCAGCAGCGGTAAGTAGATTCTTAGTCTCGCTTTGGCTCGCTAGAATGACGCAGCTTTTCTTATCGCGTAGGTTGGAAGAGTCGCTCCACTGATACGTCCAAAGTGATTTTCCGGATGGTCACTTAGGCTTATCTGGAATCGCTTTTTTAGATGGTTTTGTAGAGGTCATAGCCAAACTCGAACTGTTATTCTGAACCGAGAGGAACGAGCGTGATTCAGAATTTACCCTCAGATTGTATTGAGTTTATTCATGGCTCTATGGTCTGTAGCAAGCGGCAAGTAGATTCTTAGTCTCACTTTGGCTCGCTAGAATGACGCAGCTTTTCTTATCGCGTAGGCTAGAAGAGTCGCTCTACTGATGCGTCTAAAGCGAGATTCCGGATGGTCACATAGGTTTATCTGGAATCGCTTTTTTAGATGGTTTTGTAGAGGTCAGAGCCAAACTCGAACTGTCATTCTGAACCGCGAGGAACGAGCGTGATTCAGAATCTACCCTCAGATTGTATTGAGTTTATTCATAGCTCTATGGCCTGCAGCAAGCGGTAAGGTAGATTCTTAGTCTCGCTATGGCTCGCTAGAATGACGCAGCTTTTCTTATCGCGTAGGCTGGAAGAGTCGCGCTGCTGATGCGTCTCAAGCGAGATTTCGGATGGTCACTTAGGCTTGTCTGGAATCGCTTTTTTAGATGGTTTTGTAGAGCTCAGAGCCAAACTCGAACTGTTATTCTGAACCGAGAGGAACGAGCGTGATTCAGAATTTACCCTCAGATTGTATTGAGTTTATTCATGGTTCTATGGTCTGCAGCAAGCGGCAAGTAGATTCTTCGTCTCGCTAGAATGACGTAGCTTTTCTTATCGCGTAGGCTGAAAGAGTAGCTCTACTGTTACGTCTAAAGCGAAATTCCGTATGGTCACATAGGTTCTTCTGGAATCGCTTTTTAGATGGTTTTGTAGAGATCAGAGCCAAACTCGAACCGTCATTCTGAACCGCGAGGAACGAGCGTGATTCAGAATCTACTCTCAGATTGTATTGAGTTTATTCATGGTTCTATGGTCTGCAGCAAGCGGCAAGTAGATTCTTAGTCTCGCTAGAATGACGCAGCTTTTCTTATCGCGTAGGCTGAAAGAGTCGCTCTACTGTTACGTCTAAAGCGAAATTCCGGATGGTCACATAGGTTCTTCTGGAATCGCTTTTTTAGATGGTTTTGTAGAGATCAGAGCCAAACTCGAACCGTCATTCTGAACCGCGAGGAACGAGCGTGATTCAGAATCTACTTTCAGATTGTATTGAGTTTATTCATGGCTTTATGGTCTGCAGCAAGCGGCAAGTAGATTCTTAGTCTCACTTTGGCTCATTAGAATGACGCTAGTTATCTTATTACGCGGGCTGGAATGGTACCTCAGCATCATTCCCGATAGCGATGAAGAAGCGCTGTCGGGAACCTCGCCTTTAATCTCTCGTTTATTGCTACTCCAAATGATGCGTACTACCCACGGTTCCTTCCAAGTCTAAAATCGACTGGCGAACGTGATCTGGAATCGCAGCTTTAACGTTGTTCTTAAAATCGAACATCACACCAGTGGCGGTCGCGATGGTCGCAATTTTACCCCACTTCTTACTCAGCACTTGGTACTCCATCGTGATGCGATCTTCTTGCATGTCGATTACGCGAGAACCGACTAATAGCGTGTCTGGGTAAGTAACAGGCAATTTGTAGCGGCATTGAGTCTCGCTCAGTACTGGCCCAATTTGCGAGGTCTGCAGGTCGACCAGCAGGTTAATTTTGTTGAAGTAATCTAAACGTGCGGTCTCGAAGTAGCGAAAATAGACCACGTTATTAACGTGTTGCAGAGCATCCATTTCACCCCATGCGACTTTTATCTCTGTGATAACGGGAAAGTCCTTTAACAGTGTGTCCATTTTTATTGCTCCTTTTTCATCTGCTTTGCCACAAATTGCGACGCGACTTATCACTTTGAGCATTTATTCTAGATGTAATCATTTAATATGTAATAAAATTGTTTTTAAAATGTGAAATGAAATGGTGGTTTGATTATGTAAACTAGAAACTTTACATAATTGAGTTGAAGGCGTAAGTTTAACTAAGAGTAACCAGATAGGAGGTGTCTCATGATTGAACTCAAAGGTTTCAACCTCGCAAGAGTTGAGAAACGCATCGATTGGACAGGTGAGCTGTTCAGTTTGAGAATATCTGGCGCGCCTCTTTCCTTTAAAGCTGGCCAATTCACCAAGCTTGCTTTGCTTGATGATGAAGGTAAGCCGATCAGCCGCGCTTACTCTGTGGTTAATGCGCCAAGCGAGCAATTCGATTGGTTGGAGTTTCTAATAGTAGCCGACCCTCAAGGACAACTTTCTCCACGGCTCCAAAAGCTTAAATCTGGTGATAGCATTTATGTCGGTGCCACCGCACATGGCGATTTAATCCATGATTCTATTCCTAAACAGGCTCATGACCTGTGGCTGCTATCTACAGGTACGGGGATTGGACCGTTTTTGTCGCTGCTGGATGATATAAACTTACCGCCTCACAATGAGCGCATTGTGCTGGTTCATGCCGTTCGTTTCGAAAAAGATCTGGTTTATAAATACCTAATTGAACAGCTTCAGCAACGATATGAAGGCAGATTAAAGTATATACCGATAGTTAGCAGGGAAGTGGTTGATGGTAAATTACAAGGCCGAATTCCTGAACTCATCGAATCGGGTTTACTGTCCAACGCCGCTGATGCGCCATTCTCAGCTCAGCGTAGCTTTGTCATGATGTGTGGGAATCCACAAATGATCAAAGATACCGTGCCCGTTTTACAAGAGCTAGGCTTGGAAAAGTATCGCCATCAAACTGGGGGAAATATCATTTACGAACGTTACTGGTAGCGTTTTGTTAAATTGATACGGTTATGCTCAAGATGTAATGATTACTTTTGAGATACGACCGCGATTTAGTATGTTCTTAGTTGAATATTATGTTGGCAATACCTAAACTGCGCTCACCATTGCGCGTCTGTACACTCAGTCATTCTCGCTTAACCAATTACATTGAGGTGACTGAAGTCCATGTATGCTTTTATCGCGAGCAAGCAACAGAGAATCATTGCTGGTTTTATCGATCTGCTCTTTACGATGGTGGTCGTGTTAATCATCGCATTGAGTATTAACTCTTTTCTTAACGACTTTCAGCTCTCTTTAGCAGATAACCTCACGCTTGTTCGTGAAACTCAGGCGTTTTACTTGCTTTCTTTACCAACGGTTTTAATGATCAACTGGAATGCATTGAGTCATGGGCAAACCATTGGTATGCGCATGATTGGTATTAAAGTTGTAATGAAAAATGATAGTAAGGCAACGAAAGTTACAGCAGGGTTAAGGCTTGTTATTAGCTACTTACTGGAGATGCTCATTCCGGGGATCCCGTTGGTAAATTTGGCATTGTTGTTCTTTCATCCGGAGCGACGTTTGTTGCATGACTTGATCGCCAATACTAAAGTTGTCCAAGTTTCCTAATTTTTTGATCGAAAAAGCCACGTGAAGTGGCTTTTTTAATATCGATAAAGTTAACCAGATTTACTGTTGATTAACATAATTCTTAAAGCGAGCTTTGGTTTCTGCGTCTGCTTTTTGGTACCAGAAGTGCAGCATCTCTTCAGCTGTCGAATCCGCTTTAACCGCAGTTGCTCTCACTTGCTTCATATCCGCAGGAACCTTTGCAGGAAGCGTGACTGGCTGCATGGTCGCTGCGCCAGCAAAAGCCACGGCTGCTGCACCGCCAGCTTGGTTATAATCTTCGATTTCACGTACGTAATCACGACCGATTTGCATACCCGGTTTGAGCAACTTGTCCTGGTCAACCGCGATTGCGTTGCCTGAATCATCAACCAGTTTCCAATCTAAGTCTTTGATCTTCTCTTCCGCATCACGTAGGTTGCGGTATTCTGGCATTTGTAGAGTGAGTTCGGCATTGGTCGCGTCAAATCGTGTAACGATAACATCGCTTTCAACACTTAAACGGTCATTACCTTGGTTGAAGTAAGGGGCGAAACGAAATACGACTTGGTTAAGGCCATCAGGTAACGTCAGTGTTCTTTCAGAGGCGAAAAAACCACCCGAAAGATCTGCTTTTTCACCGTTAGCCGCCAATACTGAAACGTTGTCAGGAACACTCACGGTTACATCTGCGAATGCCATGCCACTCATTGCGAGAGCAAGCGCACAAGTTAAAGGCTTGATCAATTTCATTGTTTTTATCCTAAGCAAATTAGTGGTCATCGAGAGTGCATCGTTCATTGCCCGATTGCAACTCCCAAGTGTAATAAGTATGAAAATTTAACAAGAACGTCATTTTTATCGCATTTATTACGACGAAACTGTGATCCAAATAGAATCAAACCGCTGAAATGCAGCGGTTTGATATCATAAGTTATAGATTAAATTTCTTTCTAACTTATTGATTTATTAAATGCCAGCACCGTGTCCAGGTTCTGATTGGTCATCAGAAGCGTCTTGTTGTTCTGCCATTTCTTCTTGCTGTTGTGCTTTCTCAATGCTCAACCACCAAACAAATAACTCATACCAAATTGCTAGGATAACGGCACCTAAGAACAGACCAACGATGCCGTAGAAAAGCATACCACCGATGGCACCGAGCAGAATCACAGGCATTGGCACGTCGACGCCACGTCCCATTAACATTGGTTTGAACAGGTTTTCAGAAAGAGCCGCAACTACGACCCAAACAGTAAACATGGTTGCTGTTGAGGTGTCTTGGGTCATGTACATGAAGCCAATCACAGGTAGCACTGCGAGCAACGCCGGGAGCTGAGCGATACATAAGATCATTAGAAGCAGTGTGAGTAAACCTGCTGCCGGAACGCCAAATACGAAGAAACCAGCACCGATCAACAGTGCTTGAATCGCCGCTACACCGACTACGCCAAGCAGTACGCTTTTAATTGTCGCTGCGATAAGCGTGGTCCAGCTTTTTGCGTTTTCACCAGCGGTACGAATCGCGATGGTTCTTAGGCCTGATGCCGCAGATTCAGAGTACGTCATGAAACCTGCTGCAATCGCAAGTGACAAGATTGAAAGCAGTAAACTTCCCAATACGCCCCCCAGTGTACCCAGTAAAGATGTGAGTCCTGCCTTTATTTGTGGCATAAAGGTTTGAATCGCTTGCTCAAGATTAGTAGCGAATAGGGTCCACACTTCGTAGAGCTTATCACCCACGATAGGCCAATCCGCTACGGAAGGTTTTGGCCCTGGTATTTTCACTTGACCATTTTGTAGTACTTCAAGCGCGTGCGTTGCACCATCCACAATGGAGCCTGATACCATAACAAGTGGCGTGACAAGGAGGGCAATACCAAGTAAAGCAATGGTTGTGGCTGCCAGACCTCTGCGACCACCATATACACGCTGCAATTTTTGGGTAAGCGGCATTAAAGCGACGGCTATAATAGCGCCCCAAATAACCGGAAGTATGAAGGGTTTGATGATGTCGTACGTAAACATCAGCAAGACAAAGATCAAGCCAATGCGTATTGCTGATTCCACCATATTACTGATGAAAAGCTTACTGTCGATTTTTACCGATTGTTTATCCATTTTTGTTTACCTGATGATCAATGTTAGAACTGACGAGACTTGAAACAACAATCGCCATATAAAAAACACCTGTGATGGCCTCTAAATACACCACGACTTGAGCCAGTGGTGTTAGAGGACTAATGTCGCCATAACCGAGCGTGGTTAAGGTAACGAAACTGAAATACGCTGCATTGGAGAAGTTCTGCCCCCAAGAAATCGCTTCCATACCGGTAAAGGCTTCAGGCGAAAACTCAAGCAGAATGAGGTAGGCAATCGCCCACATCAGACCAAGTAGCAAGAAAAGCGCTACCGAGCCAATGACTTTGTTGCTGTTGACATGGCCGGTGAAAAGAATCTGTCTTGCGATGGATTTAAAAGTGCCGAAAAAGAACGCAAAGGTGAGGGCAAGCATCACCACATTCATCTCTCTGATGTTGAAAACGGTCTTGATCACAATCACAAGAACCCAAACACCAAACAGGCTATAGAGGAAACGAGACCAGGTTTTGTCAAAGCGAAGGCTCGCAAAACAGACGATAAACGTCAGAACCGTGAAAGCCTGAAGTATGTGTTCAATCGTCCCTTCACCTACGACTTGTGCCATCGCACTCCCTAGCAACAAAATCACTAGCGCTAAGGTTAGATAGAAGAAGTTGTTTTCTTCATTAATGTTTTTGAGGTTTTTACCAATGACCATGGCTCTTCTCACTTAGTTATTGTTCACTTTCTGCGGATGACTCTTTCATCACCATGATGGACGCAGAAAGCCCGAATCGAAGATCAACATCTTCAGGAAGTTCTTGTAGGGAGATTCGCACCGGAATACGTTGTGCTAAGCGAATCCACTGAAAAACAGGGTTTACGTTTGGAAGAAGGTTGTAGCCGACCGTGCCGTCTTTGGGCGCAATACCCCAACCAATCGAGTCAACCGTCGCGTCAATTGGCGTGTCTGGGTGAGACATCAAAGTGACACGCGCTTGGCTGCCAGGTTCGATTTGCGCAAGTTGGTTTTCACGGAAGAAACCAAATACCCAAAAGCTGTTTTTGTCGATCAGTGCGAGCAGTGGTTGGTTTGCGACCGCTTGCGTACCGTTTCTAATATCGAGGTTAGATACAAAACCATCGACGGTCGCATAAACTTTGGTAAAGCTGAGATTAAGGCGTGCTGATTTTAGTTGCTCTTCTGCAGATTTGATTTGCAGTAGCGACTCTTCGTAAGCGATTTCACGACGAATCAGATCCTTGTGAGAAACCGCGCCACGGTCTTTGGCACGAATGTCTTTTAAGCGGTCATATTCGATTTTTTTACCGCGAGAGCTAACAATGGAGCGCTCCAGTGCTACTTCGGCTTGAGATAACGCAACCTGGTAAGTCGCAGGGTCGATTTCAAACAGTAAATCCCCCGTTTTTACTTCTTGGTTGTCTTGCACCGCGACATTTACAATTGGGCCTGATACGCGAGGAGCCACTTTGATGACGTTAGCACGCACTTGCCCATCTCGTGTCCATGGGTTATTAAAGTATTCCTCAAACTTTTGATAGCCGAGCCAAGCTGCGCCACCAAGAATGACAAGATTGAGTGCGATTACGAATAGTTTTTTCATCTTGTTTGGCACCTAAAATTGAATATAAAAGCTGTCGATGGCCACCACATAACCGACCATGATGGCAATAAACGTCAGAGACGGAAAAGCGATGAAGCGAGACAAACGTGTCTTGTTCAATATCATCACCGTTATCCACGTGGCCGTGACGGCGAGAAAGAGCACGAGTAGCGTAGGAGAAAAGTAAACGTCTCCCCAAGAAAGTTCATGAGGCATTAGAGATCCTCCGTTTTGTTCTTATCGCCGTTTTCCGTCGGTGTTTCGATAGGCAAAGGCGGCAATACGCGGTTTTCTTCATTTAAATAACTTCCCCAGTCAGTGCGCTCTGTCATCTGCGTGGCAATCGATTCACTGATGAAAGGTTTGCCTGTTTGGGTTTGCCAGCCTCCACCGAGGGCTTTGTAGAGCGCGACAACTTGGTTCGCAACATTACCTTTGATCGTTGCGTAGCTGTCTTCTGCGCGGGTCATTTTTTCTACCGAGTTAAGCAGACGTTCGAATGAAATTTGTCCGTTTTCGTACTGTGTCATGGATATGTTGAACGCACGAATGGAAGAGTTGACCGATTGCAAGCGTAAATCTTTTTGCTGCAAATACAGGTCATATGCTTCGATTGCATTGGTGACTTCATTAACGGCTTGCAGTACCTTTTTGTTGTAGTTCGTCAGCGTTTCTTGGAAGCGAGCATCTTCGAAACGAATGTTATTTTTCACGCGTCCGTATTGGAAAATGTTCCAACTGAACGTTGGGCCAATCACCATGGTGAGCGAATCGCTAAAACTGAAACTGCTGCCATCGGGAACCGTACTGTCGATACCGATGGAACCGAACAACGAAAAGCTTGGGTACAGAGCGGTTTCTGCCACGCCAATCTGCGCACTTTGCGCGCGAGCTTGCATCTCAGAGACTTGCAAATCCGGACGTCGCATCACTAAGTTAGCATCCACTAATGTATCCAAAAGCGGTGGACGTGGCACAATGGAACGCTCGTCGGTGCCCGATAGCGCCGATTTTCTGCCCGTCGCTTTGAACTGGGCTTCGTACTCAGCGATTTGCTTGTGCATCCCATCCGACTGTAGCAGTCGATCTACTTCTTCTGGTAACAGACCCAGTAGCAAAGCCAACACAGTACGTGATTGCTTCATTGCCACTTCGAGGCTCGGTAACGCTGCTTTGGTGGTGTAGAGTTGGTTTTTAGCTTGTTGAACGTCCAATTCTGTAACGTTGCCAGAGTCGAACTGCACCTGAGTAATACGTACGACACGCTCTTGAATCTCGATATTGCGGCGAGACAGCAAAATACGTTCTTGGAATGTGCGATAGTTGATGTAATTGCGCGCCACTTCGGCGGTTATGGTGACCATGATGTCGTGATACGATGCGATGGATGCGTAGTAACCCGCTTCTGCCGACTCAATACCGCGAGCATACTTGCCCCAAACATCCATTTCCCAAGCAGCATCAAACGACAAAGTGGCGTTATTCACGCCCTGATCATTTACGTAGGCACGCGCTAGGTTTCCTGACACGCTTTGAACTTGTGGGTATTGCAAGCCAGTCGAAATACCAAGCAATGAACGTGCTTGGACAATTCGTAGCCCTGCGGCTTCTAAATCGAGGTTTTGTTTGCTCGCCAACTCAACCAGCTGATTAAGAGTTGAGTCATTAAATTGCTGCCACCATTGTTGTAGCTGTTGCTCTGATTGCTGCGTATCTTTGGCTGCTTTTTGCACCGACCAGTCACTTGGCAGTGGCGCCTGCTTTGGATGAACATAATCTGGTCCTACCGTGGTACACGCACTGAGTCCGAGCAAAGAAAGTATGGCGAGGCTTGGTTTGGTTAGTTTTGGAAGCATCATATCCCCACCTTTAAAAACGCTTCTGTTGTAAGTTCACCCAATCGATATCCTCGTAGGTTTGCTTGCAATGCTTGATTGCTTCGAACACGTTCCGTTTTAAATTCAGCAAGATATAAAAACCGGCTATCTCTGAATAAGCGTAGTCAGATAAATCCAACTCACTAAAAAAATCTTCCAGTTTATCTTCGAATGTTTGGTAATCCTGACTGTATTGGTCGAATACGGAGTCGAGTTCTTGTGTTGCTTGATGGCTGGCTAAAGCGCCTGCCATCAAAGGAATGATGGAATCGCGGTGTTGTTGACGAAGCTGAGTAATCAGCGGATTGGCCATCAACTTTTTCTCGGCGGCCATTAAGATGTTGATGTGATTACTGAGTACATCACACGCTTTGCTAAACGCGCCAATCGCTTCTGGCGTGGTTTTATCAAAGTGTTTGTGGTTGATTTTCGAACCCCAGACTTTGAGCTTTTTCGATGAGACATTGAGCGTCACCAAGTGCAAGGCCCGTTTGAGCGGCGTAATAACCGAGCTGGACTGCTGTTGATAGGTAGTGAACAGCTCTCGGGTATGTCGGAAGTAGCGTTCTTTTATGGTCAAAAAGAGGTGTTCTGGTCGTGAGCTAAACGGGAAGTAGTGCGCGAAAATAATCATGAACACCACCATGTAGAACAACAGCATGATCGTCATGAGGATCCCGAAGTGATAAAACATGTTGTTGTCTAAACCAAGAACAAACAAGCCAATCATATAGAAAATCGTCACTGGCCCGTTAAACAGATAAAAACCGATAAAGGTGTAGATAAAGATAAACAGGCCAAGTTCTAATCCGAGATCCAATTGCGGAAGGATGAAGACGTAAGAAGGTACCGCGAACAAGAAGCCGAAAGTGAACAGAACAAGTAACAATATCGGGTGCACAGGTACGAACGACAGCAAAGACATAAACATGGTCGAGAAGACCACGAACGAGTAGCCGCCTGGTGGATTGAAATAAATCCAAATCAGTCCTGCAACCCAATAGGTAACAAAGGTTTTGACCGCAGTTTTAAAGTTTTCTGCGTCCCACCATAGAAACTTGCCTTTCGGTTTCGGCAGTGGCACGTCAAAGGAGACATTGTTCGTCACAGAGTCAATGCAGCTAATGCTCTCCGCTAAACGCGACAAGTTTTGATGCATCAGTTCCAATAGGTGACCAAGCGTAAGCGCAGAGCCTTTCTCTAGGTGAGCTGCGTCTTCAAGCAACGCTTGGTTGTATTTGACTTTGAATTCCTGGGCACGATAAGCGGGTTCTTTTTCGTCCCAGACTTGTTGGCAGGTATCAAATAGCGCGTCAATTTCCGCCACGGCTTGAGCAAAGTTGCTGATGCTTTCACGGTCTTGCTGGTGGCTAAAGTGGCTGTGCGCCGCGACGGTCAATTGTTGCGTTACCTGCTTGTTCAAATGAACTGCCAAGCGCCACTCTTTCATGTAGGCCGACACTTCACTGCATTCCACACTGACCGTAGCAAAGCGCTGTTCGAGCGCATTTTGGGCGGCAAACATCTGTTCGATGAGAGTGTCCACGCTAGGTTGTGGCTCTTCAGCTTCTGGATTTTCTTCTCCGCCTTCTTGAGGAGAGATTTGCCCTGCCGATTTTTGCTCGAAATTTTGCAAGATAGCGGTGAACAACGCGCGTTGTGCTTGGTTGAGTTGTTCGATGAGCTGTCTTAGGTTTTGTTCTGTTTTGGTCGGGAATAAGAAAGTTCCCACGAGTGTGTAAACCACCACCCCAAACACCGTCATATAGGCGCGGTCAACGCCATAAAGGAACGCACCTTCTGCGTCACCGCCATTGGACATCATCAACGTCATCACACCGGTCAGCATGAGTAGCGTAGGATCTTTTTGATAGGCATTACGGAAGTAAAAAATGAAAGAGACCACAACCGACACGCTCAGCATGTACAGCAAGCGATCTTGAGCAAACAACCCCACCAGTAACAAGCCAACCACGGCACCAACCAATGTACCTAACACGCGTAAGGTACCTTTGGCGAGGGATTCACGACGACTGCTTGTGGATGCAATCAGCATCACTGTGGTTGCGGCCGTCGATGCTTGCGGCCAACCCATGGCAAACGGGATCAGATAAGCCAGAGTTAGGCTAAGCGATACTTTAATAGCGAATTTTATTTTGTCGTTCATAGTGTCAAAGTTTGCTCAGGCTTATCGTTATAAGTTGATGAATTTCTTATATGAATAATCAGAATCTTGTTCTGAATAAATTCGGGGGGCGGAATATAGCGGGTGAAAAAGTGTGCTTTGTAAACCCTTTGTCAAAACAAAAAGTGCGTATTTGGCTTGATCTCGCGCTAGCCCTTGGCGTTATTGGTGAAACGCCTAAAACGAGCAAATTCGCGATCTGTGATGATTCTCACTTTTGAAACAAAATCGCTGCATTGTGTGAGCCAATTCTCACCTTATATTCTTCGCCTGGTACCAAAGCAGACCACTTGTACCATCTGCAATGAGCTTTACTGCTTTAAAAAGCATAGATGATGAATGGGTATTTGAGAGGGAAAGTTATTACTTTTTATCGGCTTGCCGATTGTTCGTTTGTTTTTTTGGATCGAGATAAAAAAACCAAAGCGATCCCACCAAGAATGATGCCGCTGGTTAAAAGAGTATGCAGTGAAAGAGGCTCGTGGAGTACGATGCTGCCGAGTAGCAAAGCAATGGCTGGCACGGAAAGTTGGCTGACGGCGGCTTGAAGCAAAGAGAGCTTACGTACGACTTGGTACCAAAGTGTATAACCAAGGCCAGAGGCAATGGCACCAGATGCGATAGCGAGCAACACTCCGCTCAAAGAAAGGTGGATTGAGGACAGCATCAATGGTGATAGGAGTATGCCAATTATAGATGCAGCGATGAATCCCCACGTGATGCCACTACTTGGAGAAGGCGCTTGTTTGCCGAGCGCAGTAAACGCAGCCCAGCAAACGCCAGAAATCAACATGAGAAGTGCAGAACTGATATCGGGGCGAGTGGCAGATGGCAACATTAACCAAACAAAGCCAACAATCGAAAGGCCGATACCGATGATTTCGAGAAACTGAAAGCGCTCACCTTGCCACCAATAGATTGCCAGTAACGTCAGTTGCACGGCACCAAACAGAAGCAAAGCACCAGTTCCTGTCGCCAGTTGTAAGTACGCGAAAGAGAAAAGGGCAGCGTAACCAAATAACGCCACGCCAGCAAAAAAGCGAAAGCGAGAAGTTGGCCGATCGGTTTTCCACTGGCCTCTCACGACAAGCATTGCGATTAAGGTAATCGCGCCAGATATCAATCGAACGAGCGTGAAGCTTCCTGCATCAATTAACCCTTCTGCCAAGGCAATTCGACACAATAATGAATTGGCAGCGAACGCCAGCATTGCAATAGCAGTGAGTAAAAAGGTCGACATCCTTGATCCTTAGCGTGTAAATGAACAGCTAGTGTAGATCCAAAAGAACATTTTTATTAGTTGATAAAGTGATTAGTTATAGCTATCAGAGCAAGAAAGTCATTAAAAATAACCAGATAAAACCTGACCTTAGCCTGAGTCTTACTGTGGTTGGGAAGGTTGTTTGTACAATGACTTAATGGTGTTTTTCAACCATAGCAATTTGGGATTGTACGCATTGCGTTTATGCCAAATCATGGTAAATGGAATCAGTAACTTGTCTTGTTGAGCTTGGTCTAATGGAATTGGCAAGCACACCAAATCGAGATGCAGCTTTTCTGTATAACTTTTGCAATAGTGCGGCGCGGTGGTGATCATGTCATGCGTCGGCTGCGCTGCCATAAAAAGGGATTGCTCAAAGTTGGACATCGTCAGCCCGATAGAGCGCTGTAGCCCTAGTTCCGTTAATACTTCATCCAACGCCCAAGTTTCACTTTTTTCCCAAACAATATTGATGTGTTGGTAGCTCAGAAAGGTCTCGAGATTCCACTCTTGCTGTAATGCCGGATGATCTTTATGTAAATACACCATCGGCAGGTCATAAAATAGAATCTCAAAATCCAAGAAATAAGGCAGAAGATCCAACGACTCTTTCGATCTCGGGTGACTCTCTCGGCCGGTAAAACCGATATCCGCCTCGCCTCGAATGATGGCGTCGAGTGAGTCGTAATCCCAGTTACTGGTTTTTACTTTCGCTTCAGGGTATCGCTGGTGGATAGCGACGATGAGTCTGTCCAGCATTGTGAGCACTAATGGCGACTCAATCGTGATATCCGCACTCCTTTAGGCGTAATATCGCTGCGTTTTTCTGCAATCTGGCAGCCAATTTGCAGCCATTCTGCAAGATCTTGCTCCATGCTTTGTGCCAAGGGCGTTGGCGCAAGACCTTTAGGTGTTTTGACAAACAAAGGATCATCGAACCAATGACGAAGTTTGTTGAGCGACTTACTTACGGTAGAGGGCGTAACGTTCAGCTTTTTCGAGGCTTTCGAGACGCTTTGCTCTTGCAGCAATAATTGCAGAGTGAACAGTAAGTTTAAATCAAGTCGCGCTAGGGATTTCTTCATAATGGGTATCGTGAACAGGCTTTGGAATCAATAGTATTAGAGCAAGGCTGATTACGCTACCTAACAATAAGATAAACACCAACATATTCAGTGCACTAACGCCGATGAAACCCATAAACCAAATATAGAACGCTGAACTACAAACTTGAGCAATGCCCAGTAACGAGCTAGCCACGCCAGCTTGTTGAGAGAATGGGCTGAGCGCTTGGCTCATGGCCACGCCAAAGCCACAAGCGAAACCAGCGCAAATCAGCCCAAGTCCGAATACATAGTAAAGAGATTGTCCATCATGGAAATGGGCAGCACTGAGCACGATGCCTGCACAAGCGAGCAATACTTGAGAGGTGATCATTAAGGTTCGCTGCTTAAAAATCCCCAATGCCAATGGCGCCGAGAACGAAATCAACATACTGATCGTCGCAGTCCCTGCCATGATGGAAGAATAGCCGCCGCGATCAAAACCAAGCATGCTCATCACGACAATTGGTGAAGCGGTAACAAAGGTCAGAATGGTGGTCACTCCAAGTGCAGTAATGATCAGCCTACTGATAAAAAATCGCTCGAAGAAAGTCTCTTGATGGCTCTCTGGCGCTGTCTGTTCTTCACCTTGTTGGCTGGGTAGTGATTCCTTGAGAACAAAAATGGCCAATACACTGACGAGAATGCCCATTCCTGCCATTGTGGTAAACAAACTCGGCCAAGGAAATTTCAGCATAATCAAGTGACCAATCACGGGTGCGATCACTGGAATGATACAGGTGATGCCATTGAGCATCGACAATACTTTCGCGCGGCGTTCATCGTCTAACGTGTCGCGTAAAATCGCGAACGCGACGACATAGCAAGATCCAGCACCGACGCCTTGGCAAAAGCGAGCAATCAAGAAAGTGTTTGGTTGTTCAGCCATCCCGCCGAGAAAAGATGCGAGCACGAAGATCATCGCGCCGACGACGGCAACAGGCTTTCGTCCCACAGAGTCTGCAATTTTTCCCGCGAATAACATCGTGGTAGCCATGCCAGCTAAATAGATCGAAAACGCAATATGCAACTGAGATTCACTGGCGTTGAGATCTGACGCAATTTGAGGCAAACCAACAAGATACAAATCAATGGCAGTAGGGTAGAGTAAGACGAGTGCAAAACTGCAAAGTAAAAAACGGGACATGGAAACCTCTCTATCGAATGGCGAGGATAATAGAGTGCTAAACGTTTGCCTGCGAGTGGGAAATACGACACCAGGTATTTCTATTTACGACATACCCTGTATGAATTGAGCATAAAAACAACAAGGAAGATTATGATTACCATTGAAAAGTATTCGCCTGAGCGACATGAACAAACTTGCGAACTTAGTGTGCTAGAAGAGCAATCGCAGTTTACGGTCGCGGATGTGGGTGAAATGCTTACGCGTCTTGAACCTACAGAACTTCCGCATCTGATTTTGACAGACGATGATGTGGTTGGCTTTTTTCTATTTGATGCTGCTTACAGCGAGAAATACGATTTTTGCCCGAAAAACAGTTTAGGCGTACGTGCTTTGCTGGTGGATCACCGTCATCAAGGCAAAGGCATCGCCAAGCAAGCCATTCAACAGTTTGCCGATTTCGCCAAACGCCATTATCCCGAGTTTGATGCGCTTTATCTCACTGTGAATTGCCGCAACATACCCGCTTATCAGTGCTATTTAAAATCAGGGTTTGAAGATACCAATGAGCTTTACCACGGCGGCCCCGTTGGACCGCAACACATTATGAGACAGCCGCTTTAGCTAGGAAAAACCAAGGATGGAAAGATGAGGATTGAAATCGACAATTTAGAACGGCTGCAAGTGATAGCGCTGTTGGAAGGACATTTACAGGACATGTACGCCACGTCACCACCAGAAAGCGTGCATGCGTTAGATTTAGATAAGCTCAAAGCGCCAGAAGTGACATTTTGGACCGGATGGAAAGGTGAGCAACTGCTTGGGTGTGCAGCGATTAAAGAGTTGGATGACCAACACGCGGAGCTGAAATCCATGCGCACCACGCTTACGGCAAGAAACCAAGGTGTGGCATCTCAATTATTGATTCATGTGATTGAGCAAGCGAAGCAAAAAGGTTTGCAGCGCTTGAGTTTAGAAACGGGCTCGATGGAGTTTTTTAAACCAGCGCGCCTGTTGTATGAAAAGCATGGCTTTGTGTACTGCGAGCCGTTCGGGGATTACGAACTCGATCCGAACAGTCAATTCATGACCCTAGAACTGAGTTAGGGCCATGAATTTTTAGAAGCTAAATCCAATCGATTTAGAAATTCAGATTCAAGTTGATGGTTGGCGACAAGAGGCTTGAACGCTCGTCAGCCAATCGCTTTCTCTTCTCTTTCAGTCTCTTGGCATTATCTTTGTCTGGATTGCCATCAAGCTGATTATCGATGACCGAGATTTCAGTATCGATTTGTTGGATGCGTTGCTGGCGTTGATATTCTTGATGACCTAACTGGTAGTTCTCAATAAACTCTTTGCTGCTGCATACACCGTAATATTCTTTGCCTTCGATACCGACAGTGTACCCATTGTCTGGTGAGCAATATTGGATAGTGCCTTTATCAAAGCCTTCTTTCCATTTCGCTCGGTCGGGTGTCACACCCGCTTCACCACAGTCTTCGGTATAGCTATTGATAATGTTTGGATCGTTGCCATCTCGGCCATCTTGATAACCTACGTTGTACCAGTTTGCCGTTTTGCACTCATCCGGAGACATGCTGGCGCAACCTGAGAGCAAAGTCAGTAAAGCCAGGGGGATTAGCGCTCTTTTCATCAGTGACTGTCCTTTAAATAAAATCGAATTGATAACTTGAGTTTAAAATGAACACTGTTCATATCAATGGTTGAAATCATTGTATTCACAATTGTGGTGACCCATTAATCTAAGTGATAAATTTATTATGCTGAATAGAAGTGTGTTTGATTAGTATTATCCACGAACTGCGCCTTTGCTGCATCAATCCACTAGCCTTGGCCCCAAATTAAGTGATAATACCAACATAAAGATAAACACCGTCAATGAGGCTAAGACATTGAGCGAACAACCCACCGTCCTTATTATCGAGGATGAATCTGCTATCGCAGAGAACCTGATTCATGTATTAGAGATGGATGGCTACCACGCAGAGTGGTTTGCAACGGCAGGAGAGGGCTTAGCCTTTTTGCAGCATAACTCTGCAGCGTTACTTGTGTTGGACGTAGGCTTACCGGATGGCAATGGTTTTGAATTGTGCAAAACCATCCGTGAGTTTTCTGATATTCCCATTATCTTTCTCACCGCAAGAAGCGATGAAATTGACCGTGTAGTGGGCTTGGAGATTGGCGCGGATGATTACGTGACGAAGCCATTTAGTCCGCGTGAAATGTTGGCGCGCATTAAACTTAGAATCAAAGCTAAAGCGCCAATGATGGAGCACAAACCAGAGCCTGTGGCTGTTCCAGAACAACCTCAATTGAGCCATGATTTGGTTGCGCAAAACTTTGACTACGGTGTTGGCGGGCAAATGCTTGGGTTAACTGCGGTCGAATTTAAGATTCTCGATAAGCTGATTTCCGTCTCTTCCAATGTATTGAGCCGAGAGCAGCTCATGGTCGCGGCAGACATGGCGCCAGAGGCTGCATACGAGCGCAATATCGATACCCACATCAAAGCCATTCGCCATAAGTTGAAGCCGTTTGAGATGTCTGAACGCATCTGTACCAAACGTGGCTTTGGTTACTTTTACTGCATTAAAGGTGAATGATGAATCGCTGGCCGAAGATCCCGCTTGGACTCAGACTGTTTTTTCTCTACTTCATCTTAGTCGGAATGACGGCTTACATGGTGAGCAAAACCGTTGTCCAAGAACTTAAGCCAACCGTGCGTCAAACCACTGAAGAGACGCTGGTGGATATGGCGAACTTGCTCGCGGTATTGGCAGAAGAGGACGTTGCAAACGGAAAGTTGTCTGAGAGTCGCTTCTCCAAACTGCTAGCGGCTTATGGGCAGCGAGAACCTCAAGCGCGCATTTGGGAAATTGGCAAAAAAGCGATTAATCATCGAATTTACATCACCGATAAACAAGGGATTGTGATTGCGGATTCTTGGCAGCAAGACGTTGGCAAAGACTACTCACAATGGAATGATGTGTATCTCACGTTGCGCGGTCAATACGGCGCGCGCAGTACCATCGAAGACCCGAAAGATCCGCTTTCAACCGTCATGCACGTTGCTGCGCCCATCTACCACAAAGGCGAAATCATTGGCAGCGTGACGGTGGCAAAATCTAATCGCTCAGTACAACCCTTCATCGATCTTTCTAAACGCAATGTATTGTTTTGGATGGTGTGGATGAGTGGTTTAGTGCTATTGGCAGGGGCATTGTTTGCTTGGCGAATTCACTCGGCACTGAACAAGCTAGAAGACTACGCGACCAAAATGGGTGAGGGTGAAAAGGTCTCTAAGCCAACATTTCGTATCTTCTATGAGTACGGCACGCTAAGCGACGCATTGGAGAAAATGCGCAACCAACTCGACGGCAAACAATATGTGGAAGAGTACGTACAGACGCTGACTCATGAGCTGAAAAGTCCGTTATCAGCGATTAAAGGCGCGAGTGAAATATTGCAAATGCCATTGCCTGAAGAAAAGGTCACGCGCTTTGCTGGCAACATTGAGCGAGAAAGCGACCGCATGCAGTCATTGATTGATAAGTTGCTAGAACTTGCTCGTCTTGAAAAGCGCCCCGAGCTAGAACAAGTCGAAGCTATCTCGCTAAAACAAATGGTCAATGAAGTGGTTGAATCGGCGGATGCGCGCTTGAGTGCTAAGTCGGTGATTGCCAACATCCAAATTGATGACCATCTCTCCGTACTTGGTGATGCCTTCTTACTGAAACAAGCCGTTTTTAACTTGATGGACAATGCGCTGGATTTTGTTGATTCAGAGGGACGCATTGAATGGAAAACTGAGGTCACGAAAGAGAAGGTATGCCTGTCGATTTTCAACTCAGGTCCTCACATTCCTGACTACGCGATGCCTCGTTTGACCGAGCGCTTCTACTCCCTCGCTCGGGAAAATGGCGTTAAGAGTACTGGGCTTGGGCTAAATTTTGTTGAGCAAGTGACCAAGCTGCACAAAGGTAAGTTGCAAGTCGAAAACGTCGATTCTGGTGTGAAAGTGACCTTGATTTTACCAACTCCATAGAAACTCCACATTAGCTCCATTCGTTCTCCAAATTGCTGATTTAGATTACTCCCATCAGCAAATGGAGAATGAAACATGAAAAAGATCCTCAATAACCAACTCGGCACGAAGTTCGCCTTCGTGCTGTTTTTGTTTGTCTTACTGCAAATCCCGCTTTCAATGGTCACAGGGCTGATCTCAGAACGCTCATATCGCCAAGATGAAGTCAGAAACGACATCGCACGCAGCAGCAGCGGCGAACAGCGCATCATTGGTCCATTCATCATGGTTAATTACACCGAAACCAGTTACCGAGATGACAAAGTACAGATTAAAGAGCGTCGTAAATTTCTTTTACCTAGCACTTTTGATATGAGCGCGAATCTGGACAGTTTTGAAAAGTACCGAGGCATTTACCGCGCGCGTTTATACAAAGCACAAGTGGTACTGAAAGGCACTTTTGATGCAGACGATCTCGCGGCGTTGCAGGGGCTTGATATTGACAACATGAGCCTAGTCGTTGGCATTGAAGACAGCCGTGGATTGATTCGTTTGGATGACATGACCATGGCGAGCTCTTATATCGAAGTCGCACCGGGAACGGGGTTAAATCAGTTACCACAAGGCTTCCACAGTGATCTGACACTTGCAGACCTAAACCCAGCACAACCTTTGGCATTCGATCTTAACTTCTTGCTACAAGGGATGGGGCAGCTTCAAGTCACACCAATCGGCAGTCAAACAACGGTTGAACTCTCTTCAACTTGGGCACATCCAAGCTTTATCGGTGATTACTTACCGGTGTCATCAGAAGTCTCTGAGGATGGATTTAATGCACAATGGGCGAGCAATAACTTCTCTACCAATATCGCGCAGCTGTTCCAAAGCTGTTTGTCATCGAATCACGCTTGTCACGAGCTTGAACAGCGACAAATGGGCGTAGATTTGATTGATCCCGTGGACCACTATTTGAAATCCCACCGAGCTGTGAACTATTCACTATTGGTTATCACATTAGTGTTTGCGAGTTTCTTCTTACTGGAGCTGTTCCAAGCGCGTCCGGTTCACCCTGTGCAATACGGTTTTATTGGTCTGGCTTTAGCGCTTTTCTATCTGTTGTTGATTTCGATGAGTGAACATCTGGGCTTTAACTGGGCATATGTGGTGTCGGCAGTCGCATCGACGGGGCTTTTAAGTGTGTACGTGAGCGGTATGTTGAGCAACACCAAACACGGCGCGATATTCGGAGTGTGTTTGCTCACTCTCTACGGATTACTGTTTGGCTTGCTACAAGCAGAAAGCTACGCATTGGTTATGGGGACATTACTGTGTTTCGCGATTTTGAGCTTCACTATGGTCATTACACGCAACATCGATTGGTACGCACGAAATAAGAAAGAAGAAGAAAGTGCAAAGGCGAATCATGAAGATATTTAAGCGAGCAACTCTCACTGGTCAGCCAAGCGATATGGTGGAAGAAACGTGCGCTATCCACCTGCGATTTTCTGCAAAAAATGGACTGAAAAGCTTGGTGTGTTTTATCGCATTGGTCGTTATTGCGCTCTATATTCGAGACAGCTTTATTCGTCCGACATTTGGTGATGTTCTGGTTGTGGTTTGGCTCTACTACTTTCTTGCAAGCTTGTTCTCCATGCCCGTTAACTGGCTGGTTTCACTGGTGGTGTTGATTGCGTTTGCTGTCGAGTTGGGGCAATTGCTTCAGGTCGTAGCTTGGCTTGGTATCGAACCTTCATCGCCTCTGGCTGTAATTTTGGGCGCCACATTTGATTGGAAAGATCTGCTGGCTTATAGCATCGGAGGTCTACTGTGTTGTTGGATGGAAAAGCAATGAAAACCGAGATGAAAGCCATTGCGCTACCAAACCGACTCCGCCATTCCAAACGAGGTATTCGTAAAAGGATCAAAATCAGTTTACTCAAGCGCGTGTACCTTTGGTCACTGACCAATAGAGAACTACTGTAGCGCTACTTCTCTATCTGAAATACAAAAGGGAATCTTAACTCACCGGCGCACAGGTGAGTTAAGACTCCCTTTATTATTCATTGAGACGTCTAGCTGCTACTTTTAATTAGCTTTCAAATGAAAGTTTCTCGCCGAACGTCTCTTTCCAGTCTTTATCGAACTGCTCAACCGCCGGTTTTACTGCTGGGTGAGCGAACATTTGTGCCGCCACATCGGTTGGCAATGTAATGGCTTCGATGCCCAGTTTCATCACTTCCATCGCTTGTTGAGTGTTCTTGAAGCTGGCTGCCAAAATCTTCGCTGGTAGTTGGTTTTGATCGAGCAACAATTGAAGATCCGCGACCACTTCAACACCGTTGCCGTTCATCGCATCAATGCGGTTTACGTAAGGTGCTAGGTAGTCAGCACCGCACAGTGCCGCTAGGAAACCTTGTTGAGCTGAATAGATAGCCGTGGCGAGAACCTGAATTCCCTCTTTTTTCATTAGCTTAATTGCTGCTAAGCCGGTTTCTGTTGCTGGCACTTTTACCACTATATCGTAAGGCAATTCATTCAGTTGGCGCGCTTCTGCCACCATACCTTCGACGGTTGAACTCACGACTTGAGCGTGAAAGCGAGGTGTACCGCCAAGTGCTTCTTGCATGCCTGCTAGGGTTTCATTCAGTCCCTGTTTTGACTTCGCCAAAATGCTTGGGTTTGTCGTCACGCCTTTTAGCGGTAGGCACTGGTTAAAGCGTTTTACTTCTGCCACATCAGCAGTATCTAAATAAAGTTCAATCATGGTTTCTACCTTAAACAAAATCTTCGTTTTGATGATGGGATCACTATAGATCTGACAATCGAACGAGATCTTGATTTTGATCAATTGAAGTTTCATTTGAAACTATAATAATTTCATTAAATGAAAGTTGAGTGAAACTTGTAAACGCTCAAATGAAGCTTTCAGTTCGAACAAAGAAAAGCCGCTGATAAGACTTAACCAGCAAGAAACGGATTAAGTACACAGCGGTAGCACAGACCAAGAGGCAAGCAGAGATGTATTTCAATATCCAACGATTCTCTACCCATGATGGCGATGGCATTCGTTCCATTCTTTTTCTTAAAGGATGCAGCTTGTCTTGCCCTTGGTGTCAAAACCCAGAAAGTCGCAGCGAAAAACATTCACTGTTGTTTGATCAGCGAAGCTGTATGGAAGGTTGCCAACTGTGCGTTTCTGCTTATCAAGCCACAACTCAATCCAGAGCGGATAGTGAAACGGTGAGCGATGGTATTCAACGCATCGACAACCAGATCATCATCAATCGCAAAGCCATCAAAGAAGACCAGCTGATCGCGCTGCGAGACGTCTGTCCTACGCAAGCACTGACTGTCTGCGGTGAAGAGGCGAAATCAGACATGTTGTTCGACACCTTGATGAAAGACAAACCTTTCTACGACCAAAGCCAAGGTGGTGTGACCTTCTCCGGTGGTGAGCCACTCATGCAAGCAGATTTGGTGGCAGAACTCGCGCAGCGTCTGCATGACAACCAAGTCTCTACCGCCATTGAATCGTGCATGCATGTGCCGTGGAAGAATGTCGAAAAAGCCGCGCCGCATATTGATTGCTGGTTGGCGGATTTAAAACACACTGATGAAGAAAAGTTTCTTAGCTGGGCGAAAGGTTCACTGAAACGCATCAAAGACAATTTCCGAAAACTGGCACCTATCGCGAAACGCATTGTGATTCGTGTTCCCGTTGTGCCGGGGTTCAATGACACCATCGAAGAGTTGAAAGACATCATCGATTTTGCGGCTTCACTAGAAAGCTGCCAAGAACTTCACTTGCTGCCGTACCACACGCTCGGCATCAATAAATACCGTTTGCTCGATATGCCTTACGAGTGTTCTGACAAGCCACTAAACAAACCAGAACTGCTAGAAAGCGCCATGCAATACGCAAGCGAAAACACCCAACTTAACGTGATTGTAAGAGGTTAACTATGGACCTGAATTACCTTCCTGAGCGTATCAAAGCGCACAAATCGGCACTGGTAAATATCGTAACGCCACCTGTCTGTACCGAGCGTGCAGAGGCATACACTCGTGCTTATCAAGCAAACGAAGACAAACCTGTGATTGTCCAACGTGCGCTAGCACTGCAAGAGCACTTACGCACTCGTACGATTTGGATTAAACACGATGAGTTAATCGTCGGTAACCAAGCGAGCAAAGTGCGCGCTGCGCCTATTTTCCCAGAATACACTGTACGTTGGATTGAAGCGGAAATTGATGAGCTAGCCGACCGTCCTGGTGCAGGCTTTGCGGTCACTGAAGAAGATAAACAAAGCATCCACAGCATCACACCGTACTGGCGTGGCAAAACCGTTCAAGACCGTTGTTATGGCTTGTTTACTGATGAGCAGCAAGAGATCTTAGCCAGCACCATCATTAAAGCTGAAGGCAACATGACTTCTGGTGATGCGCACCTTGCGGTGGATAACGAGAAAATCTTGAAGCTAGGCATGAACGGTTTGTTAGAGGATGTTCGTCAGCACCGTGCTAACAATGATGTTTCGACCTTTGAAGGCTTGAAGAAAGAGCAGTTCTATAAATCAGTCGAAATCGTACTGCTTGCCATTCAAGATCACATGGTGAGCTACGCTGAATTAGCAGCAAAAATGGCGTTAGAAGAGACGCGCCCGCTGCGCAAAGCTGAGTTAGAAAGCATTGCGGCAAACTGTCGTCATGTAGCAAGCCACGCACCAGAAAACTTCTGGCAAGCACTGCAATTGAGCTACTTTGTTCAGTTGATGCTACAAATCGAATCGAATGGTCACTCGGTTTCTTTCGGTCGTATGGACCAATTCCTCAACGAATTTTATGTTCGCGATATCGAAAACGGCACGATTGAAAAAGACTTTGCACTAGAGCTTTTACAAAGCTGCTGGTTGAAGCTGCTTGAAGTAAACAAGATTCGCTCTGGCGCGCACTCAAAAGCCTCCGCAGGTTCTCCGTTGTATCAAAACGTGTGTATCGGCGGTCAGAAGTTGAATGAAAAGGGTGAACCTGAAGACGCAGTGAATCCCCTTTCTTGGGCGATTCTGGAATCTTGTGGTCAGTTGCGTTCGACGCAACCTAACTTGAGTGTGCGTTACCACGAAGGTTTGAACCAAGAGTTCTTAATGGGTTGTATCGAAGTGATTAAGTGCGGCTTCGGTATGCCTGCGTTCAACAACGATGAGATTGTTATTCCTGAATTCATCAAGCTTGGTGTAGAGAAAGAAGACGCTTACAACTACGCATCTATCGGCTGTATCGAGACGGCGGTTCCGGGCAAATGGGGTTACCGTTGTACGGGCATGAGCTTCATTAACTTTGCTCGTATCCTGCTCGCTTCATTGAACGAAGGTGTGGATGCAACAACGGGTAAAGCTTTCTTGCCGCACGATAAGTCATTAGCAAAAGGCAACTTTGAGAACTTTGAGCAAGTAACGGCTTCTTGGGCAGAGCAAATCCGCTACTATACCCGCAAATCGATTGAGATTGATACAGTCGTCGACAGCGTACTTGAACAGCAAGCTCAAGACATCTTCTGTTCAACGCTAGTGGATGACTGTTTGGCTCGCGGTAAAACTGTGAAAGAAGGCGGCGCGAAATACGACTGGGTATCGGGCTTGCAAGTCGGTATCGCCAACTTGGGTAACAGCCTAGCAGCAATCAAACACCTTGTTTTCGATGATGCGCAAATCACCCAACCAGAGTTGGCAAAAGCATTGGCAGAAGATTTCGACGGCATGGAGAACGAGCAGCTTCGCCAACGTCTTATCAACTTTGCACCAAAATACGGTAACGATGATGATGCGGTAGACCAACGACTGGCAGAAGCGTACCAAGTGTACATTGATGAGCTAGAGCAGTTCGTTAATACGCGTCATGGGCGTGGTCCAATTGGCGGCGGTTACTACGCAGGTACTTCAAGTATCTCGGCAAACGTCCCATTCGGTGCTTCAACCATGGCAACGCCAGACGGTCGTAAAGCGAAAACGCCATTGGCAGAAGGTGCAAGCCCGTCATCTGGCTCAGACCGTTTAGGTCCAACGGCTGTGTACAATTCGGTCGGTAAGATCCAAGCAAATAAGATCCTTGGTGGCGTGCTGCTTAATCAGAAGTTAAGCCCGGCAGCGGTTGAGTCTGAAGGGGATAAACTCAAGCTTTCTATGTTGATTCGTACCTTCTTCAACCACCACAAAGGTTGGCACGTGCAGTACAACATCGTCTCTCGTGAGACCTTGCTAGCTGCGAAGAAGAATCCTGAACAATATCGTGATCTTGTCGTGCGAGTTGCAGGCTACTCAGCGTTTTTCACCGCGCTATCACCAGATGCTCAAGATGACATCATCGCACGTACTGAGCACGAGCTGTAAGTACACTGATTAACTAAAACAAAAGGCACCGATTGGTGCCTTTCGTTTGAATACTTAATCCGCAAATGACTATACCTGAACGCATTAAAGCTTGTGCAAAATGGTCACGCATTTCTTCGTGACGTTGTCGTACTCTTTCGTCATGTAAGCGGTAGTGATCGCGCCCTCTTTCATGATGCAAATGGCATCGAGTAATGAAGCGTTGTCTGATTTGAGATAGCGTTGAATTAGCTCTCTGACTTGCTGTTTATGGTAGCGGCAATACGTTGCGATCTCGCCACTGTCGTCACTGAATTCCGCGGACGTACTGATGAAAAAGCAGCCGCGAAACTCGCCCAATTTTTCTTCAGAGCCATGAAACCAGCCGTTGAGTGCTGTAAATAACTGATCGATCACCTCCGCGCACGTTTGTGCTGAAGAAAGCTTTTCCTCCAACCATTCCATAAATACTTGGTGGCGTTGTTCTAATGCGGCGATGATAAGCGCTTCTTTGCTCTCAAAATGGTTATATAGCGTGCGTTTAGCCACGCCGGAAACATTGAGGACTTCATTGATGCCAATAGAGTTGATGCCTTGTTTATAAAACAGTGACAAAGCTGTGTCGATCAATAACTGTTTCTTTTTGTTCATAACTACGTCCTCAAAAAGTTCCATAAACACATATTGACAAAGGTAGACAGATTTGTCTATTTTATTTTGTAGACAATTCGGTCTACTTTGAGGTGTTTATGAATAATTTAATTTTATCGTTGGTTGCCGGGCTTGGCGCTACGTTGGCTATTGGCGTATTGTCCTACGCTGAGGTATCACTGACGGAGGTTGTACTCCTGATGGCACCATTTGGTGCTACCGCAGTACTGGTGTTTGGGGTGCCTAGCAGCCCTCTCGCTCAACCAAAAAACGTGATCATTGGTCACTTCATTACGGCATCTATCGGTATTGCGTTTAGCCAGTATGTTGACGTCACGCCGGTCACGCTCGCGATTGCGACGGGGCTAGGTGTGTCTGCGATGCTGATTACGAAGACCACTCATCCACCTGCTGGGGCAAATCCAATTTTGATCATGGCGTCTGGGCAGGGATGGAGTTTTCTCTTCACGCCTGTCCTGATTGGCGCGGTAGTGATTGTTCTGGTCGGTAAAGGGTTACAGTTGCTACAAAGTCAGTACTTAAACCCTCGACTGAATGGTCAGAAGACCTAGTCGGATTGTAGTTAGAGCCGCGAAAGGGAGTGATCTCTTTTGCGGTTTTATCTTTTGTCGGTTTGCAAAAACAAAATCTGATTCTCTCTTGGTATTCAGTCGTATACATCAACATGGTAGTTAAATTGGTACAATGCGATGAACAGAATCCACCCTAAGAAACTATTGCACAGTAAATGGACGGCAATTTCACCTAAAAACAAAGAGAAGCATTTTGTCGTGACAGAAATGGAACTAGATGAAGATGGTAACGTTGTGAGATGTGTCATCGAGGCAGTCATTAGTAAACGCGACCGAGAGATGAACTGGCAAGACCTAAAAGACTCTGAGCAATGGATGCAAGGGTGGAAGTGAGTGACGCTTCGTTGTTGGGCGAATCAAGCAGAAACGTGCGTTGCGAGTAGGCAAAAGTGGTGCTATCTGATACGTTGATAATTCGTTCTAACGCCCACTCAAAGGATTAATTATGATTGATTTCGACAATTCCTCTGTATTTAAGCTTAAGCCGATTGACGTTTCTAATGCCAGAGAAGACTTCCTTAAGTTCTTGATTGATGGTGAGACTATTTTCGCTGCTTTTAAAACAGTTCGTGACCAAGTGGTGTTTACGAACAAGCGAGTGATAGCGGCAAATGTGCAAGGGATTACCGGCTCAAAAGTGGATTACACTTCTTTGCCTTACAGTAAGATCAATGCATTTTCTATCGAGACCTCTGGTACTTTTGATTTGGATTGTGAAATCGAGTTCTTCATGAGTGAGGTGGGAAGAGTGCGTTTTGAAATTAAAGGCTCGTTTGATTTGATTTCTTTCAACCGTATGGTTAGTGAGTATGTACTAGGTTAAGGGATTAGAAATGAGAGCTTCGCTGAGAGACAAAATTATAGAGGTCTGTGACAAAAAGATCGCGAGTAAAGGTGAATTGGTTGGTCTCTCATTTTATGCGTTTTTCGCTAATAAAAATGACGACCCAGAGCTGTTGATGGAAGCGGCTACGTGGTGGATTCAGACTCATCAGCTCGACCACTTCGAAAAAGCAGTAAAAATAAAATCAATGGTCGAGTCGGGGAGCTAAATTAAAAAAAAGAAGTAAAGAAAGCAGACAAATGCTAATAACGTTGCGGACAAAACAGGGTAGATAATGTAAGAGTCCTGCTTGTTGGTTCGTTGAAAACATAGCGAAACAAGTAAGACGTTATAAACAACAAGTAACAAGCTGATCATGGTTCCGCTGTTTAGTGTCATACTTGATAGCTGAGTTAAGAAAAACGCCAATAAAAGGTAATCGAAGACAATGAGCCATAAAAAGGCTTTCTTTAGTAAGTCGCTTTTTCTTTTTTCGGATGATGTTATGTGCATATAGAACTCAACTAAAAAGTCACAGTAACAGAGGCTTTGGTTAGAGAGGTCACCATCAGAGTGGTGACCTTTTAAGGTTATAATTCTTGAATTTTTACTTCGCTGGTGGCGGTATCGCCGGAGTAATTGATGACTTCTTGACGAATGACTGGTTGGTTAAATTCAGCCTTATCTTTCGCTTTTTGCAGTTCACTTTCTTGGTGGTTGCCAAAAAGGGTCTCAAGCACTTTAGCGGCAGGAGTCGTTAAAACAAACAGCTCAATACGACGGTTTTCGCTAGAATCTGGCTCATCAGGATTAAGCAGCGCTCTATCTGACATACCCGTTACCTGCATTACTCTATCGTCCGGCATACCGCCTTCAACTAACGTATTTCTTGCTACGTCTGCTCGAGAGGCTGATAACGCCCAGTTAGATTGACGACCAAAACGCTTTTTAAATGGAATTGCATCTGTGTGTCCGCTGATGATCAGAGGGTTGTTAACACGATGAAATATAGGCGCTAGTGCGAGCAGTAAATCTTCAAAAAAAGGAGTAAGTTCTGCACCACCACGGCTGAACATATGCTGTTTGTAATCATCTTGAAGGACGATACGCAAACCTTGTGGTGTCACCGTGACGTTTACATTTCCCTGCGCATTAATTTGGGCAGTCATTTGCTCAATTACTTTCGCTAGTGCGGCAAGTTGCTCTTGAGTATCGAAGTTACCAGGAATCAAAGAATCAATTTCTGGTCCATCCCCATCACCTTTGAAGTAAGAGCTTACCACATGGTTGGAGTTGTGTTTACTTGGCACAGAAGAGTCCTGTGCCAAGTCGATAGGAGAAATACTTTGTGATGTATCAAATGGGTTGCCGTAACTCTTGTCGAATACGCTTGAACTATGCAAGTGGGCAACAATCGCTTTACGCTCTTCTTTGTCTACCACCTGCATAACCCAAAGTACAAGAAACAGCGCCATTAGGGCGATCATGAAGTCAGCAAACGCGACTTTCCACGCGCCGCCATGAGACGACTCATCATGGCTGTATACTTTGGCACGTTTGAACACTACATGCTCTTGTTTTTGCATTATCCCTCCTGTTCAGCTAACCACTTCTCCATTTGGTTGAATGTTGGTTTGATGTCTAGCTGAATATGTTTACGACCAGCGTCAATGGCGAGCAATGTCGGCTTTTTCGCTACGTAGGCAACCAAGGTTGCACGAACGCACTCAAAAGCAGTCATATTACGTTTTACTCGCTGAGCCATGGCGTTACTTAGTGGATCTAAGCCACAGTAACAACCGAAAATACCAATGAATGTACCAACGAGAGCTGCCGCAACGTGATAACCAATCATAGCGATTGAGCCATCAATAGCTTGCATGGTGATAATGATGCCACCAACTGCTGCAAGAATACCGAAGCCAGGTAGTGCTTCTGCTGTACGCTGTAGTGAGCGTGAAGGTAAAAGCATTTCGTTCTGTATTGCTTCGATTTCTTGCTCTAGCAGTCCCTCTAATTCATGAGGCGACATCTGTCCCATTGCCATTAAACGTAAATTGTCAGTAATGAAAGAAATTAGGCGATGATCTTCTGCGATCGTCGGGTAAGCGAGGAACATAGAGCTTTGCTCCGGAGCCTCAATATGAGAATCCAGAAACTTGTATCCGCGGTTTCTCGCTGTCTCTAGCAAGTTGTTGAGTAGTGCCATTAATTCCATGTAGTACTCATGCTCTTCTGTTGGACCTTTAATGGTCGCTGGCACTTGGCGACGCATTTCTTTCAGTACATGAGGCGGATTACCGATGATCAAAGAACCAGCAGCGGCGCCAATAATGATAAGGAATTCGGCTGGCTGCCAGATAGCACCTAAGCTACCACCGGCCCACATATATCCACCGAAGACGCACACCAGGATAGTGAGCACTCCAAAAAACTTTTGCATCTTGTGACTCCTAAGAGGACATTAATTGGTTGAGTTGTTTCAGCGCTTGTTTGTGAAGCTGACATATACGAGGTGGTGTCAGATCCAATACCAGAGCTATTTCGTGTAAGTTGAGTTCATGTTGATAGAACAGAGTCAGGAGCAGTTGATCGCGCTTAGGTAATTTACCCAAAGCACTGTCTAAACTACGACGAATATGTTCATGTTCCATGCCATCGTATTGCCCGCCAATGTAGCTATCACCGCTGCTCTCCATCAGTTGGTCAAGGCTTTGCATCTCGCCTGCGAGAGCGGCATTTTGGCGGTTGTAATAATCTTGCTCATTCGTCCCTAAAGCCTGGATGATTTCGGCATCCGTTGGCATTCGACCTAACGTTCGAGTGAGATCTCGAGTCACGTCGTTGAGCTCGTGGGCTTGTTGACGAGTCTTACGTGAACGCCAATCTAGTCGGCGTAATTCGTCTAAAATAGCTCCCCGAACTCGACAAACGGCGAAAGCAGGAAAGTGAGGATCGTCAACATCGCCATATCGGCGTCCAGCCTCGACTAGAGCGATAAGGCCTATCTGCTGCATATCTTCAATACTACAGTGAGAAGTGGCATGAACGCGCAGCTGGTTAACTACGCGTTTTACCATGACCTGATGACGTTGTAGCAATGCGTTTTCATCAATTGGTCGTGACGGTGTTGTCACTTCCTCTTCTGTGGTGTAAGTGTCTTGTACATTCATGTCTAACATGGTTGTGCTCCGTTATTGCACAACATATTTAGTCAACAAAACATCGTCGATTTCTCGGACGATGTCTGTTTTGGCAAAAGCGAGTAGAAGCGTTTGCTTCACTTCGTCTTGCAGAATATCGATGGCACCCGCTTGCTGTAACTGATCAAACGTTTTGTCGCTAAACAGTTTTAATAGAGAGTTTTGTACCATAGGCATGTATTCATCGATCTCTTTGATACGCTCTGGACGGCGTGTCTCAATTGCCAGTTCTAGCATCACAAAGTGAGTCTGTTTCTTGCCTTTAACGGTCAAAACGACTTTGTCCAAAGGATGGAAGCTAGGACCTTTACTTGTCGGTTGTTCTGTGACCAAAAAAGACAGTGGAGAGTCTTCGATCAGTGAACCAGAGTCAGGTGACTCTTGAGCGTGTTTGTTTAAGTACCAGATTCCGCCCATAATTGTGACGGCCGAAACGAGGGCACTGGTGATGATCATGGCGATAAACAGGGCGATCATTTGTTGTTTGGTCATAACCTTTTTCCTCGAAGATTCACTAAGCTTGAGTGCTTAGCCAGTGTTCTGAATAGTTAGTTGTTGTCGTGGTTTGGAATTCACCAGATTCTCGTGCGGCGAAAATATTGGCGTCTTCTTCGTTTGCATGTGGGTCATTTCGACCTTGGTTTTGATCAGAGCCAACATTGACATCGACATGAACGAAGTTTTGCTCTTGTAACTCAGTACGCAATCGTTCCGAAACTTGCATTAAAGCTTCTCGTGTTGCTGCGGCATTGGCGTTGATGTGGACACTTAATCGGTCACCTTCAACACGTACAAGTAAATCCAATTTCCCTAAGTCTGGTGGGTCTAGGCGGATTTTTGCTTCTTGTACATTTTGTTGAGCTTGGAGCGTCACGCGATCATGTAAAACTTGCATCATTTGCTCGCCCCACTTTCCGGCAGTGGTATCAACACGCACCGCTGCCCACTCAGAGCCTTGAGCTTGAACATGACTCGTAGCAACCGGTGAATGTGCAGGTTGTGTTGTAGGAGCTTGTGCTTGAAGTAGAGATGCGGTTGGTTGCCCTTGAACAGGTTGATTCAAAAGAGTTTGAAACTCAGCACCGGAGATAGGCAAACGCGAACTCGATGAAGTCGGCAGACTTTGCTTCACATCTTGTTTTGATGATGTGTTTAACATAGCGTTAGACGAATCTTGAGTAACAGACTTAACTTCGCTCGCAGCCATTAAAGATGACGCTTTTCCTAGTTTCTCAGCCTGCTTCTCTGCCATGGTAATCATACCCTGGGTTAAAGCTTGAGCTTGCGCTGCAAGATCAGTCGATTCTGTTAACCCTGGTGTACTGGTCAAGTTGGCATCCGGATCTGAAGCTGAGCGGTCATCAGTATCAAAACCATGACTTTGTACTTTGTTTGCGTTGTTCAAAGTAGAGGCCGTAAGGTGAAAACTCGGTACCGCTGACGCAGAGTTAAAGTCTTGCTCACCATTCTGCTTGTTCCCTGATTTAAAACCATGAGAAAAGCCGTGTACCGAGTTCGCTTGCTTGATGTGACCCTCATTGTTAGCTGGCGAATTACCCGAGTGCTGAGTGGAAGAAGGTATGATCATTGAGTTAGCTCCATGGTCATTGCTAATTGATAGGCCATAGCGCGTTCTTGATGGTCATTGACCATGTTCATCTCTTTTTTCAACTCGTTGGTCGACTTCTCTAATACTGCGAAGGCATTAGCGTGCACTGTTTTCGCTCGCTGGATTTCAGGTGCAAGCTTAGGATCTTTCAAAAAAGGCTTGTGACTGATCAAAAGCTCTCGCAACTGCAAGTCGTACCGCTTGAGCGCATGCCAATCGGCCGTTTTTGCGGCGAACTGGATGAGCTGAGATAAATGACGGAATCGCTCTGGCGATACTTTATGCTTGTTGTCCAAAATTCATCCAACCTTCACGAATGTTACCCATTACACGCTCAACGTTAACCAAGCGATTTGCATCGTTTTGCACGCTAGCGTAATAAAGTTCGACTTGGCAGAAGTCATACAGCTGGCGTAGGTTTTCCGCAATTTCACCGCCGTTTTCATCATCTAGAGCACTTGTTAGTCCAATCAAGATGTTCATGCATTTGTTGATTCCATTCCCTTTCTCGGCCAAACGATTTGCGGCTAGGTGGCCGCGAATACGTTCAACTTCATCGAGTAGGCCATCGATTAACATGATGACCAATTGGTGTGGATTTGCTGCTGCCGCTTGAGCGTCGAGATCGACTTGTTGGTACGAATCGTAACCAGAATCCATAAGCATGAATATTTCTCCTAAATTTGGAACCAAATGTCTTATTTTTGAGCATTAAACATGGACATGGTTTGGTTCATTTGGGTCATAATTGAATTCATTTGAGTGAATTGTTTGAGATAGCGGTTGTACGACATTTCGTACTTACGCTCTAAATTGGTTTGTTTATCTTTGATTCGGTCTAAGCTTGACTGTATTGCGTCTTTACGCGTGCTGAAGGTACCTGATGAGAACTTCAAGAAAGGCTCTACCATCGCGTCAAGAGAATCTAGCAAAGCGTCATCTCCATTAAACAACGCCTCTAAGCCTGCGCTGTTTGTTTGTTGAGCTTCTTTGAACTTTTCTTGATCAACTTTCATTTTACCGTTGCGGTCTAGGCTCACGCCGATTTCGCTTAGGCGCATACCATTGTGTTCACCTCGGATTAACCCCGTTAACTGACTCTCAATAGAACGCAATGTCGAGTCGCTAGCGAGCACGCCGCGTTTCTGATCTTCACCGCCAATTTGGGTGTACTGATCGATAGTCGAAACAAGGGCATTGTAGGTTTCCACAAACTTATCTAGTTGTTCTTTAGTGCCTTCGCTATCAGCTCCAATTTTTAAACCGATTGGCGAATCTCCCGCGGCTTGCGGTTTAGATACGGTAATGTCAACACCGTCGATGACACCTTCAAAAGTATTACTTGCGTTGGTTAGTTTCAGGCCTGAGTCTTTTGCACCTAGCCACATAACCGCATCTTGCGGAGCGTTGATTTGCTTGAGGTTGGTGAAGGCGTCTTCAAACCACGCTTGGCCAGTACCCGATGCAGATACGTTGATCTTATTTTCGACACCAGTCTCAGTGCTCGATAGCATAAAGTGTGTTTGACCATTCGAGCGAACTAGAGTGGCGTTAACGCCAGGGTTATCCGTGTGATTGTTAATCGCACTGGCTAAATCGCTGATCGTTGCAGTGCCGTCACCATTAACATCAACGGAGGACAAGTCTAGAGTCATTGTTTCACCGTTGATGGTGAATTCTAAAGATCCAGTTGTTGGTACTTCTGTCGTTGCCTCAAGGTCTGCAGGCATACCTGTAGATACTTGATGCGCCGTTGCCACTTTTTCTACAAAAATCTGATAGTTACCCGTTAGCGCTTTAGCATCCGCGTTTGCAGTAAAGTTACCTTCTTGAGAGAGTGTCGCACTGTTTTTGATGATGCTGTTTGTACTGTTATTCATCTCTTTCATTGCAGTACGAAAATCACGTAGTGCGCTTTCAACTTTATTAAAAGCTGACAGTTGTGACTGGTACACATTAGCTTGCGCTTGGTAACGGTTTTTGAATGGGTTTGTGTCCAATTGTGCGAATTGGGTTGCCATTTTTACTGGGTCTAAAGAACTCATGAGGTGTGCTCCTCTCATCTCTTATTGGCTTGAATACTTTGAATGCTACGCCTTAGTTTAATTATCAGTGGCAAGATACGTGCCGTATATTAAATTCAATTAAAACAAAGGTTTAAAGCTATTTTGTTTTCTTGGGAGGAAGTGGTGTTTCCACCTTGTTTGTTCCTCCTTCCTCCATGGAAAAAGTAATTTCCTTATAAGAAAAGGCGACCTAAACAAAGAAAATATTTAATTGTATTGACGGTTCTAATTAGGAGAGATGTTTTAATTGGACGTTATATTCAGCCTTTACTTCAGCTTGATTCAGATAATTCTTACAGAGTGCATTAATTGCGTTCTGATATTATTTTTGATAGTGCGAAGTGCAAGTGTTCTCACTAAAAATTAAATTTTTTACGTTTCAAAGAATGTCAGTTATGAATGAATTTGCGTTGCGATTGATGAAATGTGCTCGTGCATATGAAGAGTTCATTAACAAAAAACTATTAAGTAAACAGAGCATCAATTCTGATGAGATAGCTAGTATCTTAAAGGAAGCTAAGTTCAATTTTCCTGAACTTAGAGATAGTAAAATAGGAAGCAAATTAGAGACGATAGAATTAGAACTGTTTAATAAGGTTTTATTTAATATTATGTTGAAATTCGGATTCAGAGTGCCTGAATCTCACAAAGATAATACGAGCTCTATTTATATTCGTAGATAAAAATAAAGCCTTCCATAGGAAGGCTTTATAATTAAGACGATTTAAATTAAGCGCACTATTAACTAAGTAATTAGCGTAGTAGTGACATTGCCATGCTTGGAAGCTGGTTAGTTTGAGACAGAACAGTTGTACCTGCTTGCATCAACATTTGGTTCTTAGTCATGTTTGAAGACTCTACTGCAAAGTCTGTATCCATGATACGACCTTTAGATGCTGTAACGTTTTCTACCATGTTACCAAGGTTAGCCATAGTGTGCTCAAGACGGTTGATGTTCGCACCGAAGTCTGCACGAGAGCTACCAATTTTTTCTACTAGACCGTCAGCGCCGCTGATTTTGTCTAGTGCTGCTTTTGCTTTAGTCGCGTCATCGATACCATCTGTAATTGCTGCATCAGCAAGAATAGTAGTGATTTCACCGATACCTGCGCTTGCGCTTACAGTCAATGTTTCAGCAGAAGATGCACCGATTTGGAATGTTACGTCACCTGCACCGAAGCCGCCGCCTTTAAGAAGGTTTTGACCACCGAACTTAGTGTTGTCTACGATGTTGTTTAGTTCTGCAGTAAGCTGTGTGAACTCTTTGTTAAGAGACGCACGGTCTGTTGCACTGTTTGAACCGTTCAACGATTGTGTAGCAAGGTCGTTCATACGGTAAACGATGTTTGTCATTTCATCCATCGCACCTTCAGCAGTTTGCATCATAGAGATGCCGTCTTGTGCGTTACGCATTGCTACTGACATGCCGCGTGTTTGCGCTTCTAGACGGTTAGCAATTTGAAGACCAGCAGCGTCATCAGCAGCTGAGTTCACACGGTAGCCTGTGCTTAGACGTTCCATTGCTGTGTTTAGAAGTCCGCTTGTTGTGTTCATTGTGTTTTGAGTTACAAGCGAAGCGTAGTTAGTGTGCATTGATAAAGCCATCTTAGTCTCCTTAGTTAGTCACTATATCTTTCAGGCCTCGGGATATTCCCTTGTCACTAACTAGAGGCGGTCGGTCGGCTTTAATGATTAATTTGAAAATTAAAAAATTTCTAAAAAAGATAAAAATTGATGATTTTTAGTGATTTGTATTCCATGAAAACCGGGAAAATCATCATATAAGCCTAAATTTTTTAGTTAAGTTAAAGAAACTATTGCCCAATGATCTTGTGGTTATCCGTTATAAATAAAAAAACAGCACGAATAAATCGTGCTGTTTTAAATATAAATGGTTGAGTTTCAACTATTCCTCATCAAAAGACTGAAAGGAGAGAGAGGTTGGGATATCGCTGAAATAACCAAAATAATAACTGGCACCCAATAAACGATAGCGGTTAAGTTCCGTTTGACTCGCTACACGTCCGGCAACCCAAGTATATTTATGCTTTCTTAAGAACTTAGCAATAGGTAGGAAAGCGTGTCTTTCTTCTTTATCCTCTAGTGTGACTGACAATTTGATCATATCGGGACTAAAGTCTGCGACGCGCTCGAAGTTCACTTGCGATGTCGCGACTTCAAACCAAAGTGAATATGCATTCTCTTTTAACTTTTTGGTGAGTGTGGCGACTTTATCACTATCACATAACGTTTCATCAGCTTGAAGAGAAGGAATCACATGTTGAAAAGCAGAAGAGTGGAATTGAATCGTCTGTTCGAGAAAATAAACCCCAGGCTCCCAAAGTAATGCATCCACGCGAATCGGCACGACAACATTACTAATCAAGTCGTGATGAAAGGCTTCTAACTGAAATTGTGTTTGTCTTAGTGCAAGGTAAAGACTGAACAAATCCAGGCAGTACTGCATTTGTTCAGAGAGTTTGAATTGATAGACACTTTGTTCTCCACGCATACCAAATCTCAACGTCAGGTGTTGGAATTCTACTTCCCCTGATTGAGCTTCCCTAATTGCTTGGCATGCGTGTTGGACATCATTGTGTTTTAAAGCATCAAAGACTAATTGATCGTCATCCGTGACGATGTGTTGTACTGCGAGACCAACCAAATGTTCGTACATCGCATGTGTTGAAATAAGATTAACCAAGGTTTCCTACCACATTGATTTGTTTGTTTTCTGGGATTTCGTTGTAAGACAATACTGCCAGCCCTTGTGTAAATGTGCGAGCGTAACGCGCTAGAAGAGGGCGCAGCTGTGGCATAACGAGAAGGATCGGAGGTAGCCCCTGTTGTTTAAGCTGTTGTCTAATCAATGGCAAGTTTTGTTGGAACTGACCAAGAATGTTTGGCTCAATTGGGAAGCTATCTAGTGTTACCGTACCAGAAGATTGTGCTTGTTGCAGTGAAGTTAGTAGCATTTGTTCTAACTCATCAGACAGTGCGTAGACATTTAATTCGTTCTTTTGTCCTGCAATTAAGTTAACAAGCGTACGCTTTAGTGCACAGCGTACATCAGATGCAAGTAGGATCGGGTCCTTTGTATTTTCCGCGGATTCCAACATTGTGTTGGCAATCGTGCGAATATCTTTTAGTGGCACTTGGTCCAATAAAAGCTGGCGATATACTTTCAGCTGCTGTGCTGGATTAAGTGCTGCTGCTAATGCTTCTGCTAGTTTCGGGGCTTGTTGTGTCAAACGCTGGGTTATTGCTTCCACATCGTCGTGCGTAAACAATTCTGCAAGGTTTGTCTTCATGATTTTACTAATATGAGTGGCAATAACAGTGCCATCATCGACAACTTGGTAACCCATATTAAGTGCTTTTGCTTTATCTTGATGCTCAATCCACACAGCTGGCAACTGATAAGCAGGATCGCTACCCAAAATGCCATCTACCTCACCGTAAGTTTCGCCAACCGCTATCGCCATTAAACGCTCTGGTTCAATAAAACCTTGCTCAATGACTTCGCCATTTAGAGCAATTGTGTATTGGTTTGGCTTGAGGCTCAGATTGTCACGAATACGAACTTCAGGTAATAAAAAGCCAACTTGTTCAGAAAGGTTTCGACGCACACCGCGAATTCGTTGTGATAAAGGTGCCCCTTGTTCTTTGTTGACTAGATGGACGAGTCGGTAACCAAGCGCAAGTGATAATGTTTGGACGTGAGGAATATCATCCCATGTCAGCGGTGTATCATCGTCTTGCATCGCTTGTGAAAGTGCTTCGACCTCTTCAATCTGGGAGTCTTGCACTGGCTTCTTGGTTTGACGCCACCCTGCGAACGCTAATGCGCCAGAAAACGCAAAAAAGGCTAGGTGTGGCATACCCGGTACCATACCGATTACCGCCATAATACCTGCGACAGTAAATAGCGTTGCAGGAGTTGCCAGTAATTGCTTTTGCATGGTTTCCGACATGCCATTATCGCTATCATTAATTCGCGTAACGATAATCGCGGCAGCCGTTGCCAATAGTAGTGAAGGAATTTGAGCAACTAGACCATCACCGATTGTGAGTAGGGCATAAGTTTTAAAGGCGTCAGACGCAGCGAGTCCATGCTCGAAGACACCAATACTAATACCACCAATGATATTGATAAACAGAATCAACAAACCTGCGATGGCATCGCCACGCACAAACTTTGATGCACCATCCATCGAACCATGAAAATCGGCTTCGTTGGCGACTTCTTTACGGCGTAAGCGAGCCGTTTCCTGATCGATAAGGCCAGCGTTTAAGTCGGCATCAATTGCCATTTGTTTGCCTGGTAAAGCATCCAACGTAAAGCGGGCTGAAACCTCAGAAATACGTTCACCACCTTTGGTGATTACGACGAAGTTGATGATCATCAAGATGACGAACACCACCATACCAACGACGTAGTTACCGCCAATGACGACTTCACCGAATGCTTGAATGACCTTACCCGCTGCGTCACCACCATTATGTCCTTCTAGGAGTACAATTCGCGTAGAAGCCACGTTCAATGTGAGACGTAATAATGTTGCGACCAGCAAAATAGTTGGAAAAACAGAGAAATCTAATGGTCGCTTTGCGGTTGTGCTGACCAGCAATACTAGGATTGCTAAGACGATATTAAAGGTAAACAGCGCATCCAGTAGCAGAGGAGGCAAAGGAAGAATCACCATTGCTAATATCATTAGCAAGACGATTGGAATGCCAACGTAGCCTTTGGTTGATGTTTGAAGTTGTTTTAACCGGTTAAGCATACTTTCGTGTCCTTGGATAAACGCGGGTTAATCAGTGCTGCAAATGTTTTGGAATCGAAAAATGAGGTAAAGGAATTGGCTCTTTTCCCTCACCTTTACGAAAGGCTTTCAATTGCAAAACGTAAGTAAGAATATGTGCCACTGCGATGTACAGTTGGCTTGGGATTGCTTGTTCAATCGCCGTCGTGTGATAAATCGAACGGGTAAGTGGCGGGGAGTTAATGATTTCCACTTTGTTTTCTCGGGCGATACGTTGAATGTGCATAGCGGTTTCGTCTACACCTTTTGCGACGACAAAGGGCGCGTCAGAAAGTGAAGGCTCGTATTTCAGTGCGACTGCATAGTGCGTTGGGTTAGTGATGATCACGTCAGCCGTCGGCACCATTTTATCGATCTTACGGCGCGCAAACTGTTGCTGTATTTGACGAATACGTTGCTTTACTTCCGGACGACCTTCATTATTTTTAAATTCCTCTTTCAATTCTTGTTTCGTCATGCGGAGTTCTTTTAGGTGTTCCCAACGCTGATAAGGAATGTCGATAACCCCAAATAACAACAAGGCGAAGCCCATTAAGAGTAAGCCTTCAAACAGAATTGACATTACTAGAGAAAAACCTTGGCTGAGCGGGAGATTTTGCATGCCAAGTAATGGCTGTAAGTGGTTGTCTAAATAGCCATATAAGATGCCGAATATCACGGCTACTTTGAACGTTGACTTTAAGAGCTCAACCACTGAGCGGGTCGAAAAAATGCGCTTTATCCCGCTCAAAGGATTAATTTTGCTGAGCTTTGGCATCACGTTCGCGGGACGGAACATCCAGCCGCCTAGCACAAGGCTACTACCACAGGTCACGATAATAATGACGGTAAACAATGGTAATAGCATGTCTATGATGACCGCTAAACTTTGTCCCAATTGCTCGACAAGTTGTTTAGGATTTTCTAGGTCGGCTCGCGTCAGCATCATGTTGTAGCGAAAGATACCCGACATGCTTTCCCAAATACTATTAAGCTGAGAGTAAAAGTAGAGCGCCACTGCTAGAAATATTACCGCAGTAGTAAACTCTTTCGCGCGAGGAATTTGTCCTTCCTGGCGGGCTTTCTTTACCTTCTGCGGTGAGGCTTTTTCAGTTTTGTCTTGAGAAGATTGATCGCTCATGCTCCCCCCAACATAAAGTTACTCAAGTGTCTAATGGTGTCGTGAACGAGCGCCGTGTAGCGACCAGGAACACCAGAAACTGAGATTAATACGCTGAATAGACCCAGCAGCATCGTCATAGGAAAACCTAACGCATAGACATTAAGTGATGGTGCGGCTCGGTTCATTACACCAAAACTGATGTTGGCTAGAAGCATGGAAACAATAGCGGGCAAAGCCAAAGCGAGTGAAGAGGCAAACATCCAACCGAAAATATTGACAACACCTTGCAGAGAAAGCGATGTGATACCAGATCCGACTGGCCAAACAACAAAGCTTTGAATCACGATATCTATGACGAGTAAGTGTCCTTCTAGCGCGAGGAACAACAAGGTTGAGAAAATCAGAAATATGCGTCCCAAAATGGCGACAGAAAGCCCGTTAATAGGATCATTCATCATCGCCATACCTAAGCCCATTTGCAGAGAAATCACCTGGCCAAGCATGGTGAAAACGTTAAAGAGCATGTGCAAAATTAACCCAAACATTACTCCCCAAATAGCTTGCTCAAAAGCAAGGAACAGGGAAGTCATAGAGAATAACTCGACTTGTGGCATGGGTGGCATTAACGGTCCAGTAATGACAACGATCGAGAGGGCCAGTAAAGTACGAACCCAAACAGGAATAATCGCATCACCAAAGAAAGGCATTGAAATAAATACGGCTCCCACACGAAAAAACGGCCACCAGAGTTGACCGAGTATCGCCGAGAGCTCTGCAAATGTGATGGCCATTAGCCAATCATCCCTGGTATGTTGTGGAACAAGAAATCAAACAGTTCCATGATCTTACGTAGCATCCAGTGACCTGCAAAAATCACCATTAATAAGGTAACGAGCAAACGTGGCAAAAAGCTGAGTGTTTGCTCGTTGATTTGTGTGGCAGCCTGAAATACGGCGATACACAAACCGACAATTAAGCCTGGAACAACCAATACGGCAACCATCAAAATGATCAGCCATACTGCATCGGAAAATAACGTTACGGTTAGTTCTGGGGTCATAACTGCTCCTAGTTAACCGAAGCTGGCAGATAAGGTGCCAACTGTCATTGCCCAACCATCCACGAGTACAAATACCACCAACTTAAAGGGAAGTGAGACAATCAAAGGTGATAGCATCATCATACCCATTGCCATCAGGACACTGGCGACAACCAAGTCGATGACCAAAAACGGGATGAAAAGCATAAAACCAATTTGGAAGGCGGTTTTCAGTTCACTAATGACAAATGCAGGCAAGACAACGGCAAATGAAATATCCTCAACGTTTTGGTCGAGAGGCTCATTGGCAATACGTAACATTTGTTCAAGAGAACTTTGGTGCGTCTGTGCCAACATGAACTCTCTCACTGGTTTCTCTGCAACAGAAAAAGCCTGTATTAGCGTGATTTCGCCGTTGTCGTATGGCTGAAACGCATTTTCATAAATATCGCTCCAGACAGGGCGCATAATCAGCAAGGTCAATGCGAGAGCGATCCCGACCAACACTCTGTTAGGTGGGCTTTGTTGAAGACCAAGAGCTTGGCGCAAAATCGCAAGGACAACGACAATTCGAGTAAAGCTCGTCGCCATCAAAATAAATGCTGGAAGAAAACTGAGCGCCGTCATCAACAACAGAATTTGCAGTTTAACGCTGTATTCTTGTTGTGTGTCGCCATCAGAAACGGACAAGATAGTTAAGCCGTTGTCAGCCGCCATTGTTGGGAAAGCAAACAAAAGTGACACCAATACCAAAAGAGGTAACCAACGGTGCCAAGCGCTCAGATTTTTCATTGTGATGCCTACCTAAGATTATTGACCAACGCCACTCAATGCAGAGTCATGTACATCGATCAGACGAAGTCCATACTTATCATTGACAACGACAACTTCAGCGTGGCCCATAAGAGAACCGTTTACTTTCACGTCTAAAGGCTCGCCATTGAGCTTTTCCAACTCGATAACCGTGCCTTCACCCGCTTTCATTAAGTCCCCAAGTGGGATCTCCTTACTCGCAACTTCCAGCGTGACTGTGACAGGAATGCTTTTGAAAAAGCTAAGGTCACGTTCCGCAGTGGCTGGTTCTTGTTGGAGCGTATCTTCGGCTTCAAAGTCTTCTAATTGAAAATCATCAAAGTTCAGTTCTTCTGCGTCGAATGCATTAGTTTCTAGCGCTTCGCTCATCGCTGCGGTTCCTTATCAGGGTTAAAGATCAAAACAAGTTGGCCGTCTTGCTCGGCAATACGACCTGTAAATAGAGATTGGTTGCCAATGCTTACTGGAACCGTGTTAAGAAGCTCAATAGGTAAAATATCGTTGGGTTGTAAGCCAACCACATCACTTAAAGGCATCTTCTTTTTACTTAGAACAACGTTCAGTCGAACGGGGGTCGTCTCTAAAGAACGACAGAAAGGTTGAAACAAATCGGTATCAGGCTGCAGTTCAAGCTGCTCGATTAGCGTTTGAATAAGATGACCATCTAGCTTGAGATGAATTGAGCCTTGATGATCGTCAAACGCAATGTTTAATTGAACGTTAATGCCAATACCTCTAGGGGTCTCATACTCACCCGTGTCCCACATTTCACCAGGAGCAAGCCAACCGATGATGATTCGACTGATGCGCTCTTGTAAACGTAAGTCACTGGCCGTCAGAGTAGCGGCTGAGCGCTCTGCACTTGCACCATAAAATCTATCAGCCAACTTTATGAGCGTGTGAGGGTTACCATGGATGAATACCATGCCGCCTTCCTGATGTTGATAGGTCGACGTTTGCTCTTTGTCCATCTCAACCGATGTAAAGCGGTGCAAGTCTACTGAGGTTAAGCTAGCTTCCACTTTTCCTGTGCTGAGCCAATTTTGTAATTCAGTCGTAAGGTTTGAGCAAGATTCTGAAATTAAATTATCGAGCTTCTCACGAATGATATGAATAGGTTTGCCTAATAATTCTACATCAAGTAGTTGACTATCAGAAATAGGCTCGCTAACTCTATTTTCCATTTATATTTTACCGTGCGTTAACAATCGAAAGTGTTTTAACTTAATGGCGTGTAGTCTACACAGAAATTTTAATGATCTTTTAGCTCCAAACTCTAAGATTGTGACTTTAGTTCACATGTTGCTTTGTTCATATAGTCATAATCTTTTAATGAAATTTAAAAAGAGTTAGTTTTCTTTATAAATCGCTTAATAAATAAAATAACAATGTTGAGCGTTTTAGTTGTTATAGATTTTTTAAATTGCCTTTATGGCGTAACAACAACTTCAAATAAATAAATTATAAGATACTGTTTTTTATGCTTAAAGCTTCCGTTGGAGGCTAAGCGTGCTCTCTTGAGCGTTTTGTAACCAATTTTAATATTCAGAATAGGTAATTAAAATGATTAGCTATGCCAGTTCTCTCGGCTTGGTGGCATATTTAATTAAACGGTTTAAGTCATGGGAATGTAAGATATACATGAATCATGTCCGTTTGATAATTTGTAACACAATTATTGTTATCAGTTTTATTTTTTCAAAAGTGTCATATTCAGAAGAAGTCTTAACAATCCCTATGGACCTCTCTAAATGGACATATGAGGGAAATAAATTCAAATGCAACTTGTTGCAATTAAATAATGACTATGGGAAGTTTTATTTCCTAGCGGAACCTAATAATAAATTCTATTTTATTTCCGATATAGAATATGAAAACAATAAATGGAAAACGATTGCTTTAACAACTCAAAATGCTCCTTGGAGTAATGAGCTTTATAGAAAAGAATTTGGCTCCCTTGAATTTACTAAGCCGTCTCAGCGTTTCATCTTTAATAAAGGCGCTGAAGAATTCATGGATTCAATTGCTTCGGGTAGTTGGGTGACGCTGTCACTTAAAGGAAGTAATGCTTCCTCTGTTTCAGAGATTGTGATTCCTACTCTTCAAATTCAAAACGCATTGAAATCATTTAATGCGTGTCGCGCGCGATTGCCTAAATTGTCTTTTTCAGAGGCAAGGGATATGGCGCTCTCATTTGAGTTTGGTCAGAAGACGTTAAGTCGTGGACAGAAAGCAACACTAGAAGCGCTGTATAGCTATGTATCTGTGGATGATCGAGTGACCAAAATCCTCATCGACGGTCACACCGATAACGTTGGTTCAAGTTTAACGAACCTTTCTGTGTCACGTACTCGAGCAGAGCAAGTCACCAACGCTTTGATTGAGCTTGGGGTCGACGAGTCGATGATCGAAACACGAGCTCATGGTTCACGTTACCCAATTGCCAGCAATAACTCGGTTAATGGCCAAGCAAAAAACCGACGTGTCACCCTGCGTTTAGTGAGGGACAACGAGTATACGGCTGCGAAACACCACCCAGATCTACAATCACAAAATCAACAAACGAAAGTTAAGGTTCAATGATGACGAAAACGAAAATTTTGTTGGTTGAGCCAAATGAAGCTCTTGCTCAACCAGTATTGGATGTGTTGCAAAATGCAGGTTACACCGCGAAACACACTCGTACTGGTCGAGGCGCTTTGCTTGAAGAGCGAGCAGAAATCACTTTAGTGAGCTCTACGCTGCCGGATATGTGTGTTCGTGAGTTTGTCGCGTGTCACCAAAAGCAGCGAAATTCGGGTGTTGTTATTGCGATTGTCGATCAAGAACAAGGCATCTTGGCTGCTGAGACGATGAAAGCGGGCGCTACTGATTATCTATTACGCCCATTTGAATCTAATCAGTTGGTTAATCTGCTTAAACGTGTTGAAGCGTTAGGTAAGCCAATGGCCAACATTGTTGCGGAGTCTTGGAGAAGCAAACAAGTTCTGCAATTGGCGCATCGTGCAGCATGTACTAACGCGAGTGTGCTTATTACAGGTGAATCGGGAACGGGTAAAGAAGTGCTGGCGCGATATGTGCATGAGCACTCTCCGCGTATCAATGGTCCATTTGTGGCGGTTAATTGCGCCGCCATTCCAGAGTCAATGTTAGAGGCTGTGCTATTCGGTCATGTAAAAGGCGCGTTCACCGGAGCGACAAATTCTCAAAGCGGTAAGTTTGAAGAAGCAAATGGCGGGACGATTCTGCTTGACGAGATTGGTGAAATGTCACCTGCGGTTCAAGCGAAATTGTTACGCGTCCTTCAAGAGCGTGAAGTAGAACGTGTTGGCAGCCATAAAGCCGTTCAGCTCGATATTCGTGTTATTGCGGCAACCAACAAAGACTTACGTGAGGAAGTTCAAAAAGGCACGTTCCGTGAAGATCTTTATTATCGATTAGATGTGCTGCCTCTGCACTGGCCGCCTTTGCGTGAAAGAAAAGAGGACATTCTACCAATTAGCCAATTCTTTATTGAAAAGTATCAAGATAGCAGCCGCTGTCACCTATCCCAAGATGCGATTAGTGCGCTGAGTCAGTATCACTGGCCGGGCAATATTCGTGAGTTGGAAAATGTCATTCAACGCGCTTTGGTCATGCGTCATGGTGATTACATTACAGCCCATGACCTGATGCTGCCTATTGAGCTTGTCGCGTCAGTTCCTACAGCAGAGCCAACTGCAAGTTTTGGTCATGTAGAAGCGAAGAAGCAAGCTGAATATCAGTTTATTTTGGAAAAGTTACGTCAGTTTGGTGGAAACCGAACGAAAACCGCAAACGCGCTTGGAGTCTCTACTCGAGCGCTACGCTACAAGCTCGCAGCAATGCGAGAACATGGTATTGATTTACAGTCGGCACTAGGCTCGGCTGCCTAATAGGAGAAAAAATAGATGGCAAGTCAACCTACTCATGCGGTCTCGGCAGAGCAACTTATGTTGTCAAAAATGCAGGCGATGCAGGCACAAGTGCAGCCGCCAGAGTTTATCGTGAGTGCAAATCCTTTAGATCAACAATCACTAAACGCACCTTTATCGTTCTCACAAGCGATGACAAATGTGTTGGATACAGTGAATCAACATCAATCAGTGGCTAGTCAAAAAATGACGGCCGTAGAAACAGGAAAAAGTGATGACCTAGTTGGTGCAATGGTCGCGAGCCAAAAAGCCAGCTTGTCCTTTAATGCTTTGATGCAAGTGCGCAACAAAGTCGTGACCTCATTTGAAGATATTATGAAGATGCCGGTGTAATTCATGTCAGAACTAACCCCCCAAGTCGCCGGAAACACAGCTATGGCTACCGGCACAGCACAGACATTTTCTACTGCCAACGGCATGGACGATGTGACAACGAAGCTGAAGCAAATCTGGTCTAGCAGTCAGAGAAACTTAGTGCTATCTGCGGTGTTAGCTGCGATTGTTGCAGCGATTATTGTGGTTGCACTATGGAGTTCCTCGCAGAGCTTTCGTCCGCTCTATAGCCAGCAAGAGCGTTTTGATATCGGCGAAATTGTGTCGGTATTAGAAAGCGAAGGCGTAAGCTACCGCATGCAAGAGCAAAATGGACAAGTTCTTGTACCAGAAGGTGAGGTTGCGAAGGTGCGCATGTTGCTTGCATCAAAAGGTGTTAAAGCTAAGCTGCCGACAGGTTTGGATTCGCTCAAGGAAGATAGCTCTCTTGGTACGAGCCAATTTATGGAAACAGCGCGTTATCGTCATGGTTTAGAAGGTGAGTTAGTACGTACTATCATGTCTTTGAACTCAGTAGCGAACGCGCGTGTTCATTTAGCAATACCTCGTCAAACTCTATTCGTCCGCCAAAACAGTGAGAATCCTTCAGCATCTGTCATGCTTGAGCTCAAACCTGGTGAAGACTTAAAGCCCGAACAAGTTGAAGCGATCATTAACCTAGTGGTCGGCAGTGTCACGGCAATGAAGCCAGAATTTGTTTCTGTCATTGACCAGTATGGCCGTCTTCTTAGTGCGGATGTCGCTTCTGCGGAAGCCGGCAAAGTAAACGCGAAATATCTTGAATACCAGAAGAGTGTTGAAAAACAGATCATCCAACGCGCAGCAGATATGCTTACGCCGATTGTGGGGCCGAGTAACTTCCGCGTACAAGTCGCTGCCGATCTGGACTTTAGCCAAGTTGAAGAAACACAAGAAATTTTGGATAACGCGCCGGTTGTGCGTAATGAGCACACCATTCATAACAACTCGGTTGATCAAATTGCGTTGGGTGTTCCTGGTTCTCTAAGTAACCAACCGCCAGTGACAGGATCTGGTGAAGTGGAAACGAACGATAGCCAAAACACGAATGCGCGATCTGAAGTGAATCGTCAATATGCTGTAGGTAGTAGTGTTCGTCGTACTCAATACCAACAAGGCCAAATAGAAAAGCTTAGTGTCTCGGTTCTGTTGAACTCCAAAGCTTCGCCAGATGGTGTGGCGTGGAGTGAAGCCGATAAAGAGCAAATCTCAAACATGATCATGGATGCTGTTGGTATCTCTGCCACACGAGGTGACAGCTTAAGTTTAATGAGTTTCAACTTCACCCCAATTGAAATTGATGCTCCTCCTGCACTGCCGTGGTGGCAAGACCCTACAGTACAGCAGCCAATACGCTACGTTATTGGTGGCTTGTTAGGCTTGGCGATGATCTTCTTCGTACTGCGTCCATTAATCATGCACCTAACTGGCGTTGATAAACCTGTGCCTGAGCTAAATTTTGCTGAGCCTCAGGAAGAGCCTGACTACGAAAACTTGCAAACGCGTGAAGAGCGCGAGCATGAAGAAGTACTTGATCGCCGCCTATCTGAAAAAGGCATCTCAGCCTCTTCAGGTTTAGATGTAAACAGCGACATGCTACCACCAGCAGGTTCGCCATTAGAAATTCAATTGAAACACCTACAGCTTATTGCTAATGAAGAGCCAGAGCGCGTAGCCGAAATACTGAAACAATGGGTAAACATCAATGAACACAGTTCTATCAAAGCAGACGCTTAGTTATGTTGAACAAACCGCGCTCGTGCTATTAGGCATGGGCGAGGATGCCGCAGCGAAGGTTTTGCAACACTTTAGCCGTGATGAAACCCAGCGTGTGACTCGTGCAATGGCGAAGTTAAATGGCATTAAGAGCGATTCTGCTCGTGGTGTTATTCAAACTTTCTTTGAAGATTTCCGTGAGCACAGCGGTATTCGAGGAGCCTCTAAGGAATACCTATCTAATACATTGCGTAAAGCGTTGGGTAACGATTTGGCAAAAGGGTTATTGAATACGTTATATGGCGATGAAATTCGCAACAATATGCAGCGCTTACAGTGGGTGGAAGCAGAAACTCTCGCTCGTTTCATTGTGAACGAGCACCCACAAATGCAAGCAATTTTTCTAGCGTATTTGCCAGCGGACAGCTCTTCAGCGGTATTGAAGCACTTGCCACAAGATTACCATGACGAAATTTTGTTCCGTATTGCTCAATTGCAAGATATCGATCATCAAGTTGCCGTTGATTTGCATGAACTCGTTGAGCGTTGCATCGAAAAAGTATCCGCGAGTCAAAGCACGCCGTTATCAGGTGTTAAGCAAGCAGCAGATATCATTAACCGCTTTGAAGGTGACCGTGGTTCATTGATGGAAATGCTGAAGTTGCATGATGAAGATGTTGTTAATGCAATCGAAGAAAACATGTTCGACTTTATGGTTCTTGGCCGACAACGCGAAGAAACCATGGACATGTTGGTGCAGCAGATTCCGCTAGAGTTGTGGGCAGTCGCGCTAAAAGGTTCCGATATTACCTTACAACAAGCTATTAAGCGTTCAATGCCGCAACGTATGGTGAAAGCGCTAGAAGATGACATGGACGCACGCGGCGCTGTTGCGTTAAGTCGAGTTCAAAAAGCACGTCAAGACATCATGCAAATGGTACGTGAGCTGGATGAATCTGGTGAAGTTCAGCTGCTTCTCTATGAAGAGCCAACGGTGGAGTAAGGTCATGCTAGAGACAAAATCAAGTACTATGCGATTGCCTCCGAGCGGGTATCGTTTACACCGTTTTCCGCCTTTAGCGCAACCTAAGACTATCGAAGACGAATTCGGGCTAGATAACCAAGGCTGGCAAGAACCTCAAATAGATATCCAACAGCAACTTGAAGAAGGTTTTCAACAAGGTTTGCAACAAGGACATGAGGAAGGCTTACGCCAAGGTATCGAACAGGGCAAGCAACAAGGTCTGTTGGAAGGCCAAAAAGAAGGTTTCCAAAAAGGCTTTGTTTCCGGTGAGCAGTCTGGAAAGCAAGGCTTTTTGGAGGCGGCGAAGCCTGTCAATGAACTTTTTCACGCCCTTTCTCGTTGGCAAGATGAAAAAGAACAGCAACAACGCCATATGATTTGTGAACTGGTACAAAAGGTAGCTCAGCAAGTGATTCGTGCCGAGCTCACTTTAATGCCTCAGCAGATCCTAGCTTTGGTGGACGAGACATTATCTGCCATGCCTGGTAAAGCGGAAACAGTAACTGTGCATTTAAATCCGCAAGATTTAGAGCGCATTACTCACATCAATGCTGATTTGCCGCAATCTTGGAAACTGGTCCCTAATACGGAGCTTCCTATTGGTGGCTGTCAGTTAGTGACTGATGACGCAGAAGCGGATGCGAGCTGCGACTCTCGTTTGGAAGCCTGTATGGACAATGTAAAGCAACACCTTTTGGATGAAGTCAGTATTCCACAGGTAGAGTCTGAGCATGAGTAATACCCTAAGCCATGAACTATTAAGTGAGCGTTTGAGCGAAGCCTTGGCTTCGCTCGATTCAATCCCTGTTGCTCGCGTAACAGGGCGATTGATAAAAGTAAACGGCTTAATGTTACAAGCCGTAGGGTGTCGGTTTAAGCTTGAGCAGCGTTGTCTCGTAGAAACCGCGGAAGGCGATATGATCGAAGCGCAAGTTGTGGGCTTTGAACACACTATTGCTTACCTCATGCCTATCCGCCGTTTAGGCGGTCTGTTTGCAGGTGCAAAAGTCATCCCTCTTGATGGTGACAGTACCGTGCAGCTAAGCTCTCAGTGGTTAGGACGCGTACTGAATGGTTTAGGTGAGCCGTTAGATGACGGGGCACCGCTTAAGGGGGGTGATCGAGTTTCACTTGAACCAAAACCGATTAACCCACTGAAGCGACGCCCAGTTGATACGCCACTCAACGTAGGCGTGCGAGCGATTAATGGACTATTGACGGTAGGCAAAGGCCAACGTATTGGTTTGATGGCTGGCAGTGGCGTCGGTAAAAGTGTGTTAATGGGGATGATCACCAAAAACACGGAGGCCGATGTAATTGTGGTCGGGCTTATCGGTGAGCGAGGCAGAGAAGTACGTGAGTTTATCGAGAGAAACTTAACCCCAGAAGCGCGCAAGAAAGCGATCATTATCGCGGCTCCTGCTGATGAATCCCCGCTAATGAGGTTAAGAGCGACACTACTTTGTCATCGCGTTTCAGAGTATTTCCGAGACCAAGGCAAAGACGTTCTACTTCTTATGGACTCTCTAACCCGATACGCCATGGCACAGCGCGAAATCGCTCTTTCGCTCGGTGAGCCTCCAGCTTCTCGTGGTTATCCGCCCTCAGTCTTCAGCGTGTTACCTCAACTCCTAGAGCGAGCGGGTAACAGTGAAAATCAACATGGTAGCTTAACGGCAATTTATACCGTATTGGCAGAAGGGGACGACCAACAAGATCCTGTCGTGGATTCCGCGCGCGCCATCTTAGATGGGCATGTCGTTTTATCGCGTCAACTGGCTGAGCAAGGGCATTATCCCGCGATAGATATCAACGCGTCTATTAGCCGTTGTATGAATACTTGTACGCAGGACGCACACAGCACGATTGCGAATAACTTCCGTCAAATGTACTCCAACTACCTTCAGGTTAAAGAGTTACTGCCATTAGGGGGTTATCAACCAGGACAAGATCCTGAGTTAGATCAATCTGTTGCTATGTATCCAAATTTGCGTGCATATCTACAACAAGCTGCCAACGAGTCTGTAGATTACCCAACCAGTTTGACCGAGCTCGCGCAGCTTTTTCAAAGTGCTTAATCAAATGGGAGTGACAAGGCTGAAATGAAATCCAAGTTAAAAGCCGTAGGCAAGTTACAGCAAATGGAAGAAAAACAGCGTGACCGTGTGGGTCAACAACTTGATGCCATGCGTCAGCGTCACTCCCATCTTTCAATGCAATTGGAACAGTTGTCGGCGTTGAAAGGCCACGCTGGACAATCAACCCGAACCGGCCCGACGCTGACGAGCGCGGCTTTGATGAACTTTAATCGTGTTGACCAAATGCTACAAAGAATGCTTCGTCACCACGAGCAAGAGCAAGCCGTTATGCAAGCGGAATGTGCATCTGTACAGAAAACGCTAGAACACAAGCACGCACGCGTTCAAGGGTTAGAAAAAGTGCTTGAACGTTGGCGTACTAAGCAGAACTATGAAAAAGCGAAAAAAGAGCAAAAGATGATTGAAGACATCATTAACTCTCGCGTTAAGCGCAAGATATTATGATGTCTTGTTGACGCTACTAGGAGCGCGAATAATTTCTGCGGTGTCTTAGCCAACCAAACCAGCCTCCAAGCATGATCAACCCTGATCCGAGAGCACCGCCGCCACTGCTGCCGTTGTTACCAAAGCCAGATGTGTTGGTATCGACAGGCTCAAAGCCAGAGTCCCCTTCGCTATGATAATCTTCCGAACTTGCTAAGAGGGCGTTATAACTGGTTTTTACACCTGAGCTGGTTTGGGTCTCAATCCATGTTGCATAGTTCAAAATCTCGGTAAACACACTTGGAATCGCAGCGGATTCGCAAACTGAAGAACCGTAGCTCACAATGCCAATTTGCTGATACATGCCATTATTGTCTTGATAGGTGAGAGGACCGCCTGAGTCACCACGACAGATGCCAGTGTAGCTTCGTTCAGGAAATCCATTCGCACATAAACTTTCCTGAGCGTTAAACCCTGTTACCAACGAAGCGCATTGGGTGTCGGTAAGGGGTTTTACTTCTGCCCAGCGTAAATAGTTAGGGGGGCTTTCATCATTGGTTGAGGTCTGACCTAAACCGAATATCTGATAAACTGACTTGCTGCTGTAGTCTCCAAAGTCTTGCGGTAAAGTGATGGATTGGACGTTATCGGTGATAGGTCTAGTCAATTCAAGGACAGCGATGTCATTAATCCATAAATCGCTAGGCACATAATCAGGATGAATCGTGATAGAGCGAACATCTTTGAATTCTTCAACAAACACGTCATTCATCGTAGGGTTTTTGACTAGCACTCGTAGGTCGTTGATTGTCCAGCCGTCAGTAAAAACGCTTGGTTCTACGCAGTGAGCCGCAGTTAAAATGAAGCGGTCGTTTACAATGGTTCCCCCACAAATATTGGCAAACTGATTCGCGCCAGTTTTATGTAGAATAAGACGTGCAAAAAAAGGAAGTTGGTTTTGGGTAGCCTGCTGACCCCCAATAATTGCCGTGGAGATCCCTTGTTCTGAAAGGCGGTTATCATTTTCTACTTCAGCGGTCGTACTCAAAGATACTGCAAAACAGAGTGCGCTTAGCCATATTTGATACTGCTTCATAAACCATCCTTGGATGAAAAGTGCTCTTCTAACTTTATACTAGTTTTTCAGTGAATGTGCTTAACAAAAGTTTCTAATAGTTGAATGATTGTTGTAGCCAAGATCGCAACAGATGAAACGATTCAAGCTTTAGCTTGTGTGGCGGGCATACAAAGTAAAGCTGTTGATGAGGATTAATGACGGGTTCACCCAGCTCGATTAGCTGACCATATTTGATGTCATCCTTCACAAACAAGCGATGAGTGACCAATAACCCCAAACGACGAGTTGTGGCCTGGACGGCTTGTATCGACATGTTAAAAGTGATTGGTTTTTTATTTTTAGGTCGCTGGATACCCGTCGCGTCCAGCCACACGTTCCAGTCATTTTTTCTTCGTTCGTTAGTAACTTCAATGATGGGATACTGCTTTAAGAGTTGAGTGATGTTTGAGTCCTTGGTCTTCGCTATCAATTCAGGACTGCACACCAAAACCAGTTCATCTTCACTAAGCTTTTCGCAGTAGTAATCCTGCCATTCTTCGGGATTTCCATGCACCAAGGCCGCGTCGATACCTTCTTGTTCTAAATTGAATCTGCCAGACAGGTTTGATAAACGAACGTCTAATTGAGGAGCAAACCCTTGTAAATCTGACATTCGAGGAATCCACCAGTGAAGAGCCAATGAATTCACCATATTGAGCGTAACACGCTGCAAGTTCTGATCTTGGATGAGTGCTTCCGTTGCATCGACAATTTGCTCTAAAGCGGGTGCCACCTTCCTGTAATACTTTTTACCGTCCGCGTTGAGTTGAACTTGTCTGCCTATGCGATCAAATAGAGGCTTGTTGACTTGACTCTCCAGCGATTTAATTGCCTGACTTACGGCTGAGTGGCTCACACTTAATATCTGTGCTGCTTCTGTCATGCTGCCAGACTCAGCTACTGCAACAAATGCGTAGATGGACTTTAAGGGGACTAGTTTCCGCATAATTTAAAAACCGTAGCTGGTGATAGATAAGTTAAACTGTAAGTTTTTCTTACATCAATGGTTAATATTACTCGCTATTTACGATAAGTGATGTCTTTTAAAATGCTCCATATATTAAGGAGTATTGAATGAATGCTGTAAATAAATCTATCCTTTTCATGTTGATGTCTACGTTAAGCTTATCTGTTACTGGACTGTTAGCAAAGCAGTTGTCAGGCGAACTTTCCGTCACACTATTTAGCTTCTTACGTTTTTTGGTGCCTGCGCTTATCTTGCTTATCTTACTTCGTGTGAAAAACCTTACCTTTCCTAAAGCGGGCACGCTAAAGCCTATTTTATTGCGTGCTCTTTGTATCGGTTTGTCACAACTTTGCTTTATCGCGTCATTACAAACGTTAACGCTCGTTGAGGGGGTCGTTTTGTTTGCTACTGGCCCATTATTTATTCCCTTGGTTGAAAAGCTGTTCATGAGGGGGCGCATTCGTGTTTCAACATTGGCGGCTTTAGCAATGGCGTTCACTGGTGTGGTTATGTTGGCGGGCGGTGGAAGTGAGATCACATGGCGAGCGGACTTATTGCTCGGCTTGGCTGGTGGACTCTTCAATTCTGGTTCTCAGCTTACGTTATATAAAGTGAGTAAAACAAATATGTCGCCGCTAGAAATCAACTTTTGGGCGTTTGGTTTTGCTGCCGTATTTCTGTTGCCGCTAACTTTGTTTAACGACTTCGACGTGTTACTTAATATGAGTGTTATGGCGCCTGAGATTTCTTCAAATACGCTGTGGATCGGTATGATGTCTCTGATGATCATTAACACCCAAGTTTTTCGCTCCAAAGCATATAAACTGGCAAGCAGTGGCTCTCAACTTGCACCACTCATTTTTACTAACTTATTGTTCACTGCGGTTTGGCAGAGCCTGTTTTTTGAAGACCGAATGAGTCAAAGTCAAATTGTTGGGATGAGTTTAATAGTGCTCGCAATCATACTGAACACATGTTGGGTTCGTTTTACGGCGCATCGCAGTGGTGGTTTACAAGCGAGAACTTCTTAGTCTGTCGGAAAATGAAGGGGGCAGGTAGATAAATTGGTCGTGTGGTTTGATTTTTCCTGAGTATGGGCTAGCGTCAAGAAAGGTTCAGGGAGAGAAATCATGCTTACGCTAAATTATTACGTCGAAATTTCGGCGACACCGCAACGAGTGTGGGAAGTGCTAACCGATGTTGAGTTGTATAAACGTTGGGCACAAGCCTTTTCACCGCAGTCTCAATTTGAAGGAGCTTGGGAAGAAGGAGGTGGCATCACTTTTTTTGATCCAGATATGGGCGGGACAAGGGCGATCATAGATACGGTGCTACCCCTTCAAAAACTTGAATTTCATCATGTTGCCATTTTTAATCCGGATAATCGTCAACAACTCGATGCTGACCTAGCATCTAGGTGGATCGGATCGCGAGAGATCTACCAGATCGATACCAACAACGATCGTTTACTACTCAATGTTACCATTCATACTCACAATGACTTTGTTTCCATGTTTAATCACGGATGGGAAAAAGCTTTACCCTTGATAAAAGCCATTAGTGAAGAGCAAGCTTAGGGTTCTTGCTTATCTTGGGCTGACGATGCGTTACCTGAAGGTATACAATAGCACGCAAGATAGCGCACCTAAGAGAGTGGATGATGGAATTTAAAGTTGATACCCATACACATACGTACGCCAGTGGTCACGCGTACAGTACCTTGATTGAAAATGCAAAGTTGGCAAAAGAGAACGGGCTGGATATGTTCTGCACGACCGATCACGCAGAATCAATGCCGGGTGCGCCTCATTACTGGTTCTTCTCTAACCAGAAAATTCTGCCTCGTTTTCTTGAAGGCGTTGCGATTATTCGCGGCGTTGAATCTAACATTATGAATACCGAAGGCGACATTGATATTCCACTGAGTGTGGACCGCAACTTAGATTGGGTGATCGCGAGTTTTCATGAACCCGTTTTTCGTCCAGCAAACAAGCAAACTCACACGGAAGCACTTGTTAATGTCATTCAGAGTGGTCGTATTGATGCGCTCGGTCATCTTGGTAATCCAAATTTCGACTTTGATTTTCAGACCGTTTTAGCGTGCGCGAAAGAGCACAATGTCGCGATTGAAATTAATAACACCACGCTGAAAGGCAACAGCCGAGTAGGCAGCGTAGACCGTTGCCACGAGATTGCACAAATCGGGAAAGATCTCGGTGTTTTCTTCACCACGGGCAGTGACGCGCACTTCTGTCACGATGTTGGTAATCTGGAGTTGGTTGGAGAGTTAATGGACAAAGTGGGTATTGATAGCAAGAAAGTGATTACTCACACCGCTCAGCAGTTTTTGTCTTTCTTAGCTTTGAGAGGCCGTAAACCAATTGCAGAATATGACAGCATTCTCAACGCATAAACTTGATTACATTTAAGGTATGCACCCGACGCCAGATTGCTTTACACTGCGACCCGGAAATACTCAACTAAGCTAGTTTTTCGCCTTTTATGGCGTAGGTTATTTGGGTGAATAAAGCCGACACAGAATTCGGCACTATAAATGGAGAAGTGAAAAATGTTACGTCCTTTAGTCCTAGGGTGTGCTATTGCGTTTGGCTCAACATACGCAATGGCAGAAGCGGTTGATTTAAAACAAAACATGAAACAGATGAAGATGGAATTCAAACAGGCGGCAGAAGCATCTGATGTCGAAACCATGAAATCTGCGATTGATAGCTTGCAAGCGATTGTTGAACAATCTAAGCGTGGTAATTACCCACCAGAGAAGTTTGATACTTACTTAGAAGGCTTTAACAAGCTGACGGTAACGCTAGATAAGATTGAAGCGGATCTTGATGCGGGCAAGCTACAAGAAGCAAAAGACCAACTGCGTGAAATCGATAGCCTTCGTGAAGAGTACCACGACAAGCGCAATCCAAGCATTTGGAGCAAGTTGTTCGGCTAATTATCTACTGAGCGGAGCATTTGCTCGTGGCAGTGGATTACGCGTTATCTCTAAGTAATGAATGAACACATTATCAGCCTGCCATTTCGGCGGGCTTTTTTGCGCCTGTCAATCGATGCATTCAAGAAAACCTGTGAGGTAGCAACCACTTATTGATACTGTTTTTTGAGCTATCACTCAAAATTGGTTACGCTGTGTGAAATTTGTTAAGTCACCGTTATGCGTAGATTAATTCCCTTTTACCGCTCGATGTTATTTGCTAGTGCTCTCAGTTGGGTGCTAGTGACGCTGATGCCTGTTATCAATGCTCATGGTAACAGCATGGGCGTGTGGGCGACGCTATGTACGCTTAACGGTTTTGAGTTGGTTCAAATAGAAGAGGGCGACAATTCGGTCAGCCACAAAGGCAAGCCTTGTCCGTTTAGCCACTTCTCGACTTTTCATCACGATACACTTCCAACGACACCGATACTTTCAAGACAGAGCTTGGTGACTTCTGACAGCTACGCTTATTTGGCTCTAAGTGTGCGATTTGAAACACCAGTTCCTAGAGCGCCGCCAGTTTCTCTTTTCTCATAACGAAAACAATAACAAGTAAAGTCACATAACACTGCCACTTCGAGCAGTGGTACTCCCAAATCTAAGTCAAATAACGCCGCATACGAATGTGTATGTGCAGGATGCGTTTGGCTGAATTTGGGTGTTCAACAATGAAAAAAGGAAAATACACATGTTGAGAAACTCGGCAAAGCCTCAACTCAAGGAAGCCTCACGCGCAAAATCCATCTACTTTATGACGTGGCGATGGCACTTTTACGCAGGTTTGTTCGTCATTCCATTTATGCTCATGCTTTCCCTCACGGGGTTGGTGATGTTGTTTGATGATGAAATCGAACTGGCTCGATACGAAGCGACATTACAAGTTTCACCACAAGAGCACATGATTCCTGTCTCTGCACAATTGGAAACCGTAAAGCAGGCGTATCCCGATTTTAATGTCACTCAATTTGTACCTGCTAAAACGGCCGATATCGCCAACCGATTCTCGATTCAAAACCAAGAAGGCAGCTCGCTGATTGTTGCAGTAAATCCTTACACAGGAGACGTACAAGGCACCATTAATCGTGGTGATAGCATCTATGAACTGATGAATAGTATTCACGGTACGCTGCTCATTGGCGACCTAGGCGACCGTTTAATTGAAATCGCCGCAAGTCTGGGGATTTTGCTGTTGGTATCTGGTTTGTACCTTTGGTTACCTAGAGACAACGCAAGTCGCGCCGGCTTTTTGAAAATTCGCCTTAACAATGGCCCTCGAATTTTGATGCGTGACCTGCATGCGAATTTAGGTGGCGTGCTGTCGATTGTACTGTTGTTCTTTTTGATTTCAGGATTGTCGTGGGTAGGGATCTGGGGTGCGAAAATGGTACAAGCTTGGAATACCTTCCCAACCTATTACACATGGGGTGAGAAACCGGAATCCACACTGACACACAAAGATCTTAACCATGGTGCTTCAGAAGAGATGCCATGGAACTTAGAGCTTGCTGCTGTGCCTGAATCGAAAGATAAGCCCGCTCATGATTATGCCAACATGAAGGAAGAGATGGCATACGCAGGCAGCCATGATGCGCTCTCCATTGATGATATCATCCTCAAGGCTGAAATGTTGGGCTTCACTGGTTATAAGTTGTTTTTGCCGCGCTCTGAGACGGGCGTTTACACCGTTGCAGCTAACTCTATGGGCGGCGACATTTCCGACCCAAGACAAGATCGCACCAGCCACTTTGACCAATATTCCGGTCGCTTGTTGGTGGATGTAACGTGGCAAGATTACAGCCTATTTGCCAAGTTCATGGCGGCAGGTGTGTCATTGCATCAAGGTGATGTCAGTGTGCTTAACAAAGTGCTCAACGTGGTGTTCTGTTTGGCGTTCATCTTAATCTCAATTACAGGTGTGGTGATGTGGTGGATTCGTAGACCAAGTCGCAGTGCTGCATTGGGCGCGCCACCTAAGTTTCAGCAAGACGGTATTTGGAAGCTTGGCTTAGTAACGTTGGTGATATTGTGCTTGGCGTTCCCGATGGGTGGTTTGGCAATTGTTACGGTTCTCGCACTGGATTGGCTGTTGTTTAACCGCGTCGAGAAGCTGAAAACGGCGTTGAATTAGTAAAGACAAAGAATGGAATAGTAAAAGAGCCAGCGACGTGCTGGCTCTTTTTATTTCTGGTAAATCTCCAGTGGCAAGCCATCTGGATCTTGGAAGAAGGTAAAGGCTTTGCCTGTGAATTCGTCAATACGAATTGGCTCAACTTCAACGTCATTCGATTCTAGGTAGGCTTTCACCTGTTCAACATCATCTACCAAAAACGCGAGATGTCGTAGCCCTTGTGCTTCAGGAAAGCTCGGTCTCTCTGGTGCGCCCGGAAAGCTAAACAGTTCCACTTGGCTGCCGTCAGGTAAAGCGAGGTCAAGCTTGTAGGAGTCTCTGGCTTCACGATAGTTTTCAGCAATGACTTTTAATCCCAACACTTCAGTGTAAAAGCGTTTTGACCTTGGGTAGTCGCTGCAAATGATCGCGACGTGATGAATGGCATTAAACATGGTTAGCCTCTTCAAACATGGCTCGTATCCTCAAGCATGGTTAGTGTCCTCGGAGACTAAATGCTCCTTAACGAAGTCGATAAACACGCGCAGACGAGCAGGCATGTATTTGGTTTGTGCATACTGCATCGCGATAGCGCCGTGGTAGTTACTCTTGATCATCCAATCCGGTAATACCTCCACCACTTCTCCTTGCTCTAACGCGTCTTTGATCACGAAGTCATGGAAGATCCCAATTCCCAAGCCAGACTTAACCCCGTTCAAGCGCATTTGAGAGTGGTTGACGGCGTAGCGTCCACTTACTGCAATCGAATGAAAGGCTTCCTCTTTAAAGAACGACCAGATGTTGTCTTTGTCATTCTCGGCGAGGTAAATACAGTCGTGCTGCTCAAGCTCAGTGGGATGCTCAGGCATACCGCGTTTGGTAAGGTAATCTGGAGAGGCACATAAAACGAGATTGGTCTTGCTGATCTCTTTGAGTACCAGATTCTCATCGGGTTTGTCGGTGAGCTTAAACGCGACATCAATGCCTTGGCGGAACAGATCGATCTCACCATCTGCTGCACGCAGCTTAAGCTGAATATTTGGATAACGTTCTAGGAATGGCAATACAAACGGTTGAAGCACCGAATTAAGAAATGCTTCAGGGGCTGCTACTGTGAGTGCGCCTGTTGGCTCAGCATGATCTTCCGCAGATAGCTCAACGGCTTGCTGCGCGGCATTCACCATTGCGATGCTTTGGTCGTAAACCTTTTGCCCAGCTTGAGTGATGATCAACTTACGAGTCGTGCGCTCAAACAGTTTGACCGAGAGGGCTTGCTCTAATCGTGTGATCAACTTACTTAAAGCCGATGGCGTCACGCCGAGTTGTTTGGCTGCAGCGGTAAAACTGCCTTCGTTTACCACTAAGATAAACGAAGCAAGATCAGGAAGTAGGGCAATGAGTTTTGGATTAACCATAATTGTTCAGTTCTGCGCAGCGGAATAACGATATTGTCTGGTACGGTTTCACGAGGTTCAAGTGTCACCGTCTCGCTTTAACGATATTTTGCTAAAAATGCATTGAGTGCAGGCAAGCCAGATTCACCAGTATGGTATTGCTGCCAACAGTGATAAATGGCCGTTTCATGGTCTGCAATTAACTCGATAGCTTCTCGCTCAGCGATTGAATACTGTTGTGAAGCGTTCACTTCTTCATGCCACTCTCGATACTTGACCTCATAAGGCTCCACCCACTTCAGAAGAGTCGCCACCAACTCTTGCCATGGTAAAACAATCCACTTGGTTGCATCTGCCAAGCCTTTATCTAGCATCTCTTGGTATCGACTTTCGATATCCATGCCATTTGTCAGCAGTACAGGTTTGAGCTTTTCTGCGGTGAGTTCTTCCACTTCAATCAAGGTTTGCCACAGCGTTTGTTGTTCACTTTGGGCGTAATGGCTCAAGTAGTGGTTGAAAAAAGCGATGCCGTAGATTTCGCCATAGTAGGCAGACAGAACGTTATGAATCATGGTGAGAATCGTGATTTAAACAGGGAATATCGCATTGTAGGAGGGGAAAGCGCGACGTGTAAACACCTGATTAAGAGTAAAAAAGTGCTGCTGACAGGATTCGAACAGAACTTGTGAGAATTTTATGAGAATTCGATGAAGTTGCTGATAGATTTGCTCGTCATTCTTAGAGGCAAGAACGCAAAACGTTCGAAACGTAATGCTTAACCTACTCAAGTCACGAACAAAGAAGTAAAGCCGTACAGATGGGCTTGGGTAGTTCAACCCTCATTAAAGGATGGAATCACAATGAAAAAACGTACCCAACTCGGACTCGTCATGACTTCAGTCGCTATGGCATTAGGCTCTGCATCAGTGAATGCGGCGGAATTGGAAATCACCGTGACAAACGCAACTAAAGGCATCTACTTTACGCCGCTTATTGTTGCTGCACATGGCTCTGACCTTCAAATGTTCAGAACAGGTCAAGCAGCGACTCCGGAACTAGAAGCAATGGCAGAAGGCGGTGATATCTCTGGGCTTGCTAGTGTGATTGGTAACGCTGGTGGTGCGGTGGTTGAGAACCCTGCTGGTGGCATTTTGAATCCAGGCGTTGCAACCACCTTCACCTTGGACAGTGGCGACCACGGATATCTTTCTCTAAGCGCAATGTTGCTGCCAACCAATGATGGTTTTGTCGGTCTAGATAGTTGGAAGATTCCAACGGAAGCGGGTACATACCGAGCAACGCTAAGAAGTTACGATGCTGGTACAGAAGCGAACGATGAACTTGCGTCTAGCATGCCAAACCCACCTTTCATTACCTTTGGTACTGGCGGCACAGGCGTTGAAGCAACGGTAACTAACGACAAAGTTCACGTGCATCCGGGTAACCTTGGTGATAGCGACCCAACCGGCGGCATCAGTGACCTAGACAGCAGCAGCCATCGTTGGTTAAACCCAGTTGCAACCATCACAATCGTTGTGAAGTAAGGGGGATGTATGAAATACAGAATCTTACTAGTTGCAGCTTCAGTCGGCTTGCTCGCCGGTTGCCCAAGCGATGATGATAATGACGTAGTGAAATCGTACCGCTACACCGTCAACGTGGCGAACTTGACTGCGAATCAACCAATGTCTCCGCTCGCGGTACTCACTCACAATGGTGACTACCAACTGTTTGAAATTGGACAAGCCGCATCTGTTGAACTTGAGCACCTTGCCGAAGGCGGCAGTAACGCCGAGCTGATTGAATTGATGAACAGCAATGACAGTGTTTACCAAGGTATTTCGGGTAATGGATTGGTGTTGCCTGGCGCATCGGACGAAGTCACCATCACGGTTGACCCTAGTCGTTACGGTTACTTGTCTGTGGCGTCTATGTTCGTGAATACCAACGATGCCTTTGTTGGCGAAACGGGGTTATCGCTCAAATCGCTCGCAGTAGGTGAAAGCTACGAAATGAGCATGAACGTTTGGGATTCGGGCACGGAACTGAACGATGAGCTTGCCGCAACCATTCCGGGTCCAGCAGGTGGCGGTGAGGGCTTCAATGCTGCTCGCAATGACAGCAATGACGTTGTTGCATTCCATGCGGGTGTTGTTAGCCAAGATGATGGATTAGTAAACTCAGCACTTTCTGCGAACCATCGTTTCTTGAACCCAGGTGCGAAAGTCACCATCACTCGAGTCGAGTAACACAGGCTCCGATGACGTCTCCTTTCCAAAGCGCTTGTAGCCGAGCGCTTTATCCCTCACGGCGTCATCGGAACCTTTTTTGAAAGAATTTCTAATTTGTTCCGGTCATGTGCAAAGTGAGGATACTCGAAGGCAAGGAAAGGACCATGGAACAACAGGCAATCAATTTAGTCGCGAACATCTTGTTGGTGGAAGATGACGATGATTTGGCAGAACTGGTTCAGATGCATCTCAAGTTTCAAGGACACCAAGTGTCGCGGGCCACAAATGTCGCCGATGCTAAAGCGCAATATCAGCAACAACCCTTTGATTTATTGATCCTTGACCGAGGTTTACCAGATGGTGATGGCCTAGACATCTGCCATTATTTGCGTCAGCAACAAGATTGGAGTCCAGTGCTCATGTTGACAGCCAGAGACGGTGAAATGGACAAGGTTGACGGTTTAGAAGCGGGCGTTGATGACTACATCACTAAGCCATTTAGCGTATTAGAATTCCAAGCACGAGTGCGAAACGTGCTACGCAGAGTCAGCCAAACCGCAGAAGCAAAGGTGGCAAATGAAGTCCTCGACGATGCGATGGATTTTGGTCCGCTGAGAATCATTCCGGAGTTGCACCGAGTATCCCTAAACGACAAAGACGTCACTCTTACCGCGACAGAGTTTACTTTGCTGCAGTTTCTCGCGACTCGTCCGGGCAGAGTCTACAGTAAAGATGAATTGCTCGATCACGTTTGGAACACCAGTCATTCTGGTTATCACCATACGGTGTGCAGTACCATAAACCGTTTACGCAGCAAGTTGTCGTTGTCTGATTCTGATCATCACTTCATTCAAACCGTGTGGGGTGTTGGATATAAGTTTCAGCCAAGACTCTAATGCAAGAAAGTAAGTCAAAACATCAAGCCAAGACAGTAAGTCGGCAGTTGTTTTCACCGTCATTTTTCAATCATCACGGGTGTTGCAAAAACACCGCTGTTTAAGGAGGCGATAGGATGAGCTTCAAATCTCGCTTGGTAGTATTTACTAGCTTGTGGTTCTGCCTCGCGGCGGTGGTGATTGCACTGACTTACAATTGGCAAAAAGAAACCATTGAGTTACGCACCAAGCAAAGCCTGCATAAAGAGCTAGCCAGCCACATGCGTGATGATAACCCGCTGATGATCGGGACGGATTACAACCCTAAAGCGCTCAAGTCGATTTTTCACACGCTCATGCTGATCGGCCCTGACTTTGAAATCTACTTCCTTGATAGCCAAGGCAATATCACCACCCATGCTGCACCGGAAGGGGCGGAGATCATGGGGAAGGTGGATCTCAATCCCATTAAGCAATTCTTAAATGACCAGCCTTTTCCTATTTTGGGTGAAGACCCACGTAATCGTGGTGAGCACAAAGTCTTTTCTGTCGCGGCGATAGAGGAATTAGGCTCAACGGTTGGTTATCTCTACGTGGTGATTGGCAGTACCCGACATGACGCCATTGCTAATGCTCAAGTCGATACTCCTTATATCGCGCTGGCAGGATTGGTCTTAGTCTCCATTTTAGGCTTTGCTCTTGGGGCTTATGTACTGGTCAAACGTAGCCTATTGAATCCGATTGAGCGTGTGACCAAGCAACTTCAACAGCAAGCTGAACATGATTTCCGCCTGCAACCTGATTTTACTCACCAAGTGCCGGAGCTCGTACCGATTGCGCACTCTTATCAGATGATGGCGAAGCATATTCAGCAGCAATTTTTACAGTTGGAGTATCAATCGTCTCATCGTCGTCAAAGCTTGTTGCAGCTTAGTCATGATTTAAAAACGCCGTTATCGAGCGTGCTGGGCTATTTGGAAACGTGGCGTTTGCAACATCCGAAATCCGATCCTTTAATTGACGTCGCTTTCCGAAATTGTGAGAAGCTCTCAACTCAATTGCATTCTCTATTAGACGCCGCACGCAAAGAAGCTCCAATGCCAAACTACGAGTACCGCCCCGTAGATCTGGGCGCTTTGATGGCAGAATGTGCTGAAACGATGCAGAGCCAGTTTTCTCGTAAAGAAGTGGTATTGAAAGTGGATATCGATAGCGAAATCCAAACCGTGGGTGACAAGGGGCTATTGGAGCGATTGGTATTGAACCTGCTTGAAAATGCATTGCGCCACAGCCCAATCGGTTCAGAAGTGCATTGCCAAGCGCATTTGAGTGAAGATAAGTCGCGTATCCACTTTACCTTCGTCAATCACATCGAGGAAGAAGCGGAGGGCGGTTCTTTGGGGATCGGGACGAAGATTGTCCAATCGATCTTAATGCTTCACCACAGCTACCTTGAGACCAATGCAACATCCTCTCAATATCAACAGAAGTTCACACTTCTCGCAATCTAAAGAGAAGTGTGAGACATAAGTTAATGTTTATTCAATAACACCACATACGACGCGAGCGCCGCCACCACCTAGCTTACTTGGGTGATCGGAGTGATTGTCACCACCTGCATGGATCATTAACGCTCGACCTTTTAAATCTGATAATTTTAGGCGAGGCGCGACAACGGGCTGATTGGCATTGCCGTCCATGTCCACATAGAGTGGAGGCAAGTCGCCTAAATGATTGTCATCGGTCCAAGGATAGCCATGCTTCCCTGTGTTGTTAGGATCATAATGGCCACCTGCTGCGCCGCCTAATACGGTTTTGTCATCCTTTTCTATGCTATCGCAAGATGGATTAGTGTGAACATGGAAACCGTGCACACCTGCTGACAAACCTGATAATTGAGGCGTAAAAACAACGCCATAATCACTTTGTGAAATCTCAATGGTACCCGCACTCTCATTGGTGTTGAGAGCAGTCATTTCTACCGTTTTCGCTAGCACGTTAGGGGCGGCGACAAGAGCGGATGCAACTGAAATGCATAGCAATCCTTTTAACATGGGACCTCCTTCTTTTAGGGTGTACGCTCAAGCACATATTAGTGAAAACCTGTTGTACTTATGTCTGTTGAGCGGTGAGTTTATGTAATAGAGTGATGTGTATCACTTTATGGTCTTAAACTGATATCTCGATCCGAAATCAGCTTTCTTTTATTTAGTCTTAACATGTTGAGATCGTTAAGATATAAAAAGAATAGACGCCAATCTTAAAATAGCCTGAATATTTTTAAATTAACGCAAAGTTAAATTTTTAATGACTTTATAACAAAGCTCATAATTGTTTTATAAAGAATTTGGTGGAATTGTCCGCAATAAAGAATAATCAAATTAACGAATATATTAATGTGAACATTGTTGTTTATAGATTTGTGGTCAAACTGTTGCTTATATCATCAAATAAGATAAAAAATTGGAACTAAAGTCACTTAATGGCAGAGGAAAAAATTAAACTCTGATTGTAATGGGTAATAATGTTTTAGTAACAGATAGTTACGCACTTAAAATTAATAATATGGCTAATTTCCGACAAGGATTGAAAAAGATGAAAGACAAGGAATCTATTCAGACTAATAGCAGCCGCCGTAATTTTCTGAAAGGCGCAACAGGAGCTGTTGTTGCTGGTGTGAGTGCTTCCGCTTTCTCAGGCGTAGCTCAAGCACGAGAACAGAAAATTGATTGGAGCAGCCGCGGGCTAGGTAGAAAACACGATAAGCGCTTCTGGCGTAAAGTGCGAAGACAGTTCGTTTTGGACAAACGAACCACTTACATGAACATTGGTACAACAGGTTCAATGCCAAAACATGTTCTTGAAGATTACGAGCATAACAACAAGCTAGTGGCTAAATATCCTTGGGATATGAAAGGCAAATTTGGCTCTTGGCCTTATGTTTCAGAGATGGTTAAAGACGTCGCACCAGGTTTTGGTGCTAACCCAGAAGAGATCATTCTCAGCCGCAACACTACTGATGGCTTATGCTCGATCATTAATGGCTTACACTTTGAACCAGGTGATGTGATTCTAACGACACACCATGAACATATTGCTGCAACATCACCTATGAACGTAGCGAAACATCGTTTTGGTGTGGATGTGGTAGAAATTCAACTACCAGTATTTACTGGTACCGAAAACGTTTCTGAGCAAGATTACATTCAAGCGTTCCGAGACGCGCTTGATGCGAATCAAAACGTTCGCCTAATTGTTTTCTCTCATATCACATACAAAACAGGAACCGCGCTACCAGCAAAAGCCATTTGTGCTTTAGCAAAAGAGTATGGTGTACCTACTCTTGTTGATGGCGCGCATACGGTCGGTATGTTTGACCTTGATTTCCACGATATGGATTGTGATTTCTATGCAGGATCTGGTCATAAGTGGCAGTGTGGTCCGGGCGCGACAGGTATTCTGTATGTTCGTGATAACGGTAACCGTTTGAATGAGTATTGGAGCGACCGAGAGAACCCGTTATGGTTGATCAACTCCTCACTTTCTCATGCTGATTACCTGGGTAAACAGCTGCAAATGCAATACATTGGTAACGATAACTATCCTGCGAAACAAGCACTAGTTGATAGTTGCAAAATGTGGGATGAGATTGGTCGAGACCGTATCGAAGAGCGAGTTGTAAGCCTTGGTAGTTTATGTAAAACCTTGCTTCAAGAGTACTTACCACAAGCCAAAATGTATTCACCAAACGTGGAAGGCTTAACCAGTGGCTTAACGACGGTTAACCCGTTCTCCGATGTAACTAATGAAGAGATACTGACGGAATTCCGAGATCGTTTACGTGAAGAGTATGGTTACATCATCCGTACGACTAGCTTTAAGCTGCATAAGGATGATGACTTTGATACTTACGCGCTGCGTATCTCTACGCATTTGTTCCATGACGAACAAGATGTGGAAGGGCTCGTAGTGGCGATGACGAATTTGTATTACTCGTCGTTCTAACATCGTTGTTTATCACTCAAGCGCCCATTATTGGGCGCTTTGTGAAAGGTAAGGATATTATTATGTCAGTCATAACATTCAAAAGAACTTTAGCGACGGTGGCGCTCATGGTTACCTCTGTTGCGTCGTCTGCCGCTTGGTCAGACGATTTACAACAAATCCGTGAACGTGGTGTACTGCGTCACATTGGTGTCCCGTACGCTAACTTTGTCTCCTATATTGAACAAGGTGAAGTGGAAACTTTGACTGGCTTGGATGTAGAGATAATAAAAGGTTTTGCCAAGTCGTTAGGTGTTCAGTACCAGTATGTTCCAGCACAGTGGAGCGACGTGGTTGGTAAGTTGACAGGGCAAAATGTGCAATATCACAACAAGCAGGCTGTTGTCGGAGAAAGTGTTCCAATTGAAGGCGATTTGATCGCAAATGGCGTTACTATTCTTGATTGGCGTTCTGAGGTTGTCGATTTTTCACAAGATTATTTTCCTTCAGGTGTATGGTTGGTTTCCAGATCCGACTCTAGTCTGAGCCCGATTAAACCAAGTGGGTCGGTCGATGAAGATGTTAAAAACGTCAAGCAGCTGATCGATGGTCGCGAAGTGTTAGCTTTAGAACATTCTTGCTTGGATCCTAACCTTTATGACTTATATGACACAGGTGCAAAAGTTATATTACCTGATGGGGCGCGTCTCCTTAATGAGATGGTTCCAGCGATAATGAAAAATGACGCGGAAAGCACATTATTAGATGTTGCGGATACGCTAATTGCCCTCGAAAAATGGCCGGGCGAAATAAAAGTCATTGGCCCTATATCTGAAAATCAAAAAATGGCTGTTGCATTCCGTAAAAATTCCCCTGAATTACGCAAAGCATTTGATCGTTATTTAAACTCGATAAAAAAAGACGGTTCATACGAAAAACTAGTAAAAAAATACTATCCATCTATTTACTACTTTTATAACGATTACTTTATAGAAGATAAAAAGAAAGTCCGATGAATAAGGCCGTTAAAAAATTTTCCAGTAAAAGATTTATTACAATAAGCGCAATATTAGTTTCAATTTACTTAGCTATGCTTATTACTGTGACTAGCGTAGGTCAAAATAAGTTAAAAGAATCTCAATACAGAGAACTAGATTTAAAAGTAAAAAGTTATGCAAGCACACTCGATAATTTATTTACCATAGCGAGTGAAGATGTTGATAATCTAGCTACAGATAAAACAATACAAACATTCTTTGGTAATTTAGCTTCTGGCATGTCAATGGAGTATGGATTAGGAGCCAGTCTAATTAATTTAAAGCGTCGCTTCGATGAGAAGATAGACAGTAAGCTAATTAATAGCAGCCAAATCTATAAGAAGCTCACGCTGGTAGGCAGTGATGGAGTCACCATTGTCACCACTGGATCTGAAAACCTTGCCGAGCACAAAATGGACATACAAACCTTAATGACTCAACACGGGCATCCCGAAGAGGTTTGTGCGACGCGATACAATGATGACGTTCGCATTCAAGTCATTAAGCAAGTTAAGTTCTCCGGAAAGCCTGTTGCTTTTTTAATTGCCGATCTTAATAAGAATATTGTTATTGACCAACTTACTAACCAAGAACACGAAGATAGTTATAGCCGAATGGTGCTAAAAATAAAAGACGTGGAAATGGTTGTATGGGATACCATAAATAAAACACCTTCTCACAATAAGGATGAGAATTATTTCGTTTCTGAGGCTGTAGACGGAAAAATTTACTTTGAAGTTCCTGTGGATAAACATCACTTCAAATTGATGGCGTGGTTCGAGCCTTTGAGTGAACGAGATATATTTACATCACGGCTCTTTATTATTGGTTTGAGTATTCTGGCCGTTATGATCGTCATTGCTTTATGTTATGCATTCATCACGAACAATAATAGGATTGAATTGAAAATTAAGCTTGAGGAAGAAAAAAAGCGTAAAGATATTCTTTCTCAACAGAATAAAAAATTAACGAACGAAATTGAACGTCGAAAAGCGTCTGAAAAAGAACTCGCCTTCCAAGCTAAATATGACACATTAACCAATTTACCTAATCGTAGTTATGGTTCCGAGCGATTGGCTTTGGAGTTAATTAGGGCATCGCGTAGTGGGTCTAAAGTTTTGGTGATGTTCATCGACTTAGACCACTTTAAGCAGATTAACGATTCAATGGGACACTTTGTTGGGGATGAAATCCTTAAACTCAGTGCTCAGCGACTGTATCAAGTCGCGAGAAAAACAGACTTATTGGCGAGAATTGGTGGGGATGAGTTTTTACTCGTCATCCCTGATTTGCCTGATAATGATACTGCAAAGCGAGTTGCTTCAAGTGTACTTTCGGCGTTTAACGATCCGTTTGTTTGGAACAACCATGAATTCTTCTTGAGTAGCAGCGTCGGAATGTCTGTGTTCCCGGATGATGGAGACAACGCTGAGCAGCTTCTTGCATGTGCAGATATGGCAATGTATCGGGCGAAACAAGATGGGCGTGATGGCTTTTGTTTTTATAACCATAATATGAACCAAGACTTGCAACGCTACTTAGATCTGGAAAATCGTCTGAGAAGTGCGATCTCCAATCAGTTGTTAGAGCTGTATTATCAGCCAATTATTGAGCTGAGTAGTGGTAAAATCGTAGGGGCAGAAGCGCTAATGCGTTGGAATGATGACAAGTACGGATTCGTAAACCCTGAAGAGTTTATCTCTATTGCAGAGAAAAATGGTTTAATTCATCAAATTGGTGAGTTTGCTATTCAACAAGCGTGTCGACAAGCGGCACAATGGCAGAGTCTGACTCCGTTGTTTGTTTCTGTAAACTTTTCTAGTGTTCAATTTAGGTACTGCGAGCGCTTACTTACGTTTATTAAACACAGCCTTGAGGAGTCTGGTCTTCCGTCAGATAAGTTCGATATTGAAGTGACAGAAAGTCTCCTCTTCAATCACGATTCTGAGCTATTAGACATGCTTAATAACTTACGAGCGTTAGGCACCAAACTTACTATTGATGATTTTGGTACTGGTTATTCTGCGCTGAGTTACTTGCAGAAGTTTCCGTTCGACCGCTTAAAAATTGATCGTAGCTTTATGCAAAATATGTTCGAGAACGACTCAGACCGCGAGCTTGTGAACGTAATCATAGCAATGGCAAAAGCGCTGGATCTTAAGATCGTCGCAGAAGGCATCGAAGAACAGCGTCATGTGGATTACCTGAAAAACCTAAACTGTGAGTTCGGACAAGGTTTCCACTATAGCCGACCATTACCTGCTAAGGACTTTGAAGCACTTTTGGCTAAGCCTACCTGGCTATAATTCCTTTTATAACAAACTCATAGAAAAGCATTAATCGAATTTGTGCCTAGGATTCATTAATGCTTTTCCACCTTAAGGTATAATCCTTCCTCCTTCCTTGAATTACACTACAATTAATTGATGAGTGATAGCCCGTGACGCCCGTCACATAAAGGCTAAGCCTAATTCTAAACGAGTAAATACTCGCCAAAATAACTAGGAAGGAATTTCAAATGTCTTCTGCATTCTACCAACAGATTCAGCAGCAAATCGAAGAAGTAAAGGCGGAAGGCCTTTACAAATCAGAGCGTGTCATCACGTCTCAACAGCAAGCGGCTGTTAAAATCTCTACTGGTGAAGAAGTACTAAACTTCTGTGCGAACAACTACCTTGGTCTTGCTAACCACCCGGCACTTATCGAAGCGGGTAAAGCAGGCATGGACGAGCACGGCTTTGGTATGGCTTCAGTACGTTTTATCTGTGGTACGCAAGACATCCACAAAGAGCTTGAGCAGAAGCTTTCTAAGTTCCTAGGTAAAGAAGATACGATTCTTTACACATCATGTTTCGACGCAAACGCGGGCCTATTTGAAACTATTCTAGGCAAAGAAGACGCAATCATCTCTGACGCTTTAAACCACGCGTCAATCATCGACGGTGTTCGTCTATGTAAAGCAATGCGTTTCCGCTACTCAAACAACAACATGGAAGAGCTAGAGCAACAACTGATCGCTGCGAAAGAAGCAGGTGCTCGCCACATTCTTATCGTAACGGACGGTGTGTTCTCAATGGACGGCGTAGTAGCAAACCTTCCGGCTATCTGTGACCTAGCAGAGAAGTACGGCGCGTTGACTATGGTTGATGACTCTCACGCTGTTGGCTTCATGGGCAAAACAGGTGCAGGTACGCACGAGCACCACAACGTGGTTGACCGTATCGACATCATCACTGGTACGCTAGGCAAAGCAATGGGCGGCGCTTCAGGCGGTTACACATCTGGTAAAGCGGAAGTGATTGACTGGCTACGTCAGCGTTCTCGTCCATACCTATTCTCTAACTCTGTTGCACCAGCAATCGTAAGCGCTTCTATCCGCGTTCTAGATCTACTAGAAGAGAGCGGTGACCTACGTGATCGTCTATGGGAAAACGCAGCACACTTCCGTACTCGTATGGAAGACGCGGGTTTCACAATGGGTGGTGCTGACCACGCAATCATCCCAATCATGCTTGGCGACGCAAAAGTAGCAGCAGAATTTGCAGAGCGTGCGCTGGAGAAAGGCATCTACGTAATCGGCTTCTCATTCCCTGTAGTACCAAAAGGTCAAGCACGTATCCGTACTCAAATGTCTGCGGCGCACTCTCGCGAGCAACTAGACCGTGCAATCGACGCGTTCATCCAAGTTGGTAAGGACATGGGTCTTATTTAAGATTCTAGGCCTTAGACAATAGGGCCTTTAATTAAGGTTACATTATGAAAATTAAAGCATTATCAAAGCTAAAGCCTGAAGAAGGCATCTGGATGACTGAGGTTGATAAACCTGAAGTTGGCCATAACGACATTCTGATCAAAATTAAGAAAACCGCTATCTGTGGTACAGACGTACACATCTACAATTGGGACGAATGGTCACAAAAGACAATTCCAGTGCCTATGGTTGTCGGTCACGAATACGTGGGTGAAGTGGTTGCGATTGGTCAGGAAGTTCGTGGCTTTGAAATCGGTGACCGCGTATCTGGCGAAGGTCACATCACGTGTGGTCATTGTCGTAACTGTCGTGGCGGCCGTACTCACCTATGTCGTAACACGATTGGTGTGGGCGTTAACCGCGAAGGCGCATTTGCAGAATACCTGGTTATCCCAGCGTTCAACGCGTTCAAGATCCCAGACGAGATCTCTGACGACCTAGCGTCTATCTTTGACCCGTTTGGTAACGCAGTACACACAGCACTTTCTTTCGACCTAGTAGGCGAAGACGTGCTTATCACAGGTGCTGGCCCAATCGGTATCATGGCAGCGGCAGTAGCAAAGCACGTTGGTGCTCGCCACGTAGTGATCACAGACGTGAACGAATACCGTCTAGAACTTGCTCGTAAGATGGGTGTAACACGCGCAGTAAACGTGGCTGAAGAGAAGCTAGAAGACGTAATGGCTGAGCTAGGCATGACAGAAGGCTTCGACGTTGGTCTAGAAATGTCTGGTAACCCAGCAGCATTCAACTCAATGCTAACCACAATGAACCACGGTGGTCGCATTGCACTACTCGGTATTCCACCGTCAGACATGGGTATCGACTGGAACCAAGTTATCTTCAAAGGCTTGGTGATCAAAGGTATCTACGGTCGCGAAATGTTCGAAACGTGGTACAAGATGGCTTCACTGATCCAATCTGGTCTGGATCTATCGCCAATCATCACGCACCACTACAAGATTGATGACTTCCAAGAAGGCTTCGATGTAATGCGCAGCGGTATGTCAGGCAAAGTTATTCTTGATTGGGAATAACTTATTCAAGTAAGAAATGCGCTCCTTTTGGGGCGCATTTTTGTTTCATGAAGATTTTTGTTTCGGGAAGAAATGGTCGCCAATCTTTTCTAAACTTCTCGTATCGTTCTGCTACTTTTTTAGATTTTTTCCACTCAACTTCACCCTACCTTCTAACTCATTGTCGATTCTATATTTGGAACAAGATAATAACCATTTGTTTTTGGTGGTTATTATTTAGCATTACATGCTTAAAAATCGTCACTTTTAAGTTTAATATTTTTATTTGCTGTTCGTCTTTATCCTTATCCTGCTTCTTTTTATTGTTTTACATTTTATATGCATTTGGTTTGTCATAATTGAGCTATAACTAATAAAAAGGTTACCGATATACAGTGGAATGTAAAAATGGAGCTTTATATGAAAAGATTTTATCTGATGATGCCTCTGCTCTTAACCTCATTTAGTTGGCAAGCGAGTGGAGCGTCAGTTAGCGGTACGATTGATGTTTCAATTAACCTTGTACAAGGTTGTGTGATTAATGGAAATAATGCGGTAGATGCAGCTTCTGGCGTTGGCTTTGGCTCACTCGCCTTTGGAGACGTGCCTGCAATCTTCAGTGAACAAGATGGTGTGGTAAATGGTGGTAGTGCGACGGGTATTGAAGTGCTTTGTAGTAACGGTGTGACACCGACGTTTACATTGGGCACCGGATTGTATGATGCAAGTGCGACCGTTGGTACCTATGCGATGTCAAATGGCGCGCAATTTATTGATTATACGTTGTTTACCGACTCAGACCGAAGCACACAAATTATACAAGGCGGGACGGTAGCTCTGTCTGAATTTACTAGTGCAACATCGCAAACTATTGAGCTTTTTGCGAAAGCTTACGGTACGAGCAGCATTGCCGGTACATACTCCGATACCATCAGTGTGACGCTAAGCTGGTAAAACGTGACGCTGGTTGTTAGGGGCTTTTCACTTGTCGCGATGAGTTTGTGCTCTTTAACTGTGCTGGCTGATGCGACACAAACTTTTCAGGTGTCTGCCACCGTAGATACAGGTTGTTTGATTAACGGCGTAGTACAAGAAGAAAGCGCAACCCAAGCCGGGCAAATAGGCACGTTAGATTTTGGTGAGCATTCTTCAGTTTACGCGACGGAAGTACAAGGCAGCATCACTTACAGTTCATCACTCACATTAAGCTGTACTCCGGGTATTACGATGAATGTTTCCGTAAATGGCGGGATGAATGCATCGGATGGTGTACGTAAGCTAAAGCACAGTGAAGAAGCGACAACGGTAGATTACTTTTTGTTCCAGGATCTAAATTACACGCAGGTGCTTGATATTGACACGCAATATTCCGTCGATACTGACCAAGACCCAGATAATATTCAGTTTCCTATCTGGGCAAAGGCGACAATAAATGGGAATGAAATGGCTGGAATTTATATGGATACGCTTACGCTGACATTAGAGTGGTAAGTGAACTTTGGAGGGGTGAAATGGAATTCATACTCAAAAAACTATTATTAATAGCCTTCCTTTTTGTTTTTTTCTCAAATGCCAACGCTAACTCATTATTAATTTGGCCGATTTACCCCAAAATATCAGAGGAGAGCAATGCAACATCACTTTGGATGGTAAATAAAGGCAGTGTTGATTCTTATTTACAGGTGAGAATTTTTAAGTGGGAACAAAACGAAGGAGAAGATAGCTATTCAAGTCAAAGCCAGTTAATTGCAACCCCTCCGTTTGTCAAAATTGAACCAGGTGAAAAGCAGTTAATCCGCATCATCAACCAAGATGAAGCCTCTGCGGGTAAGGAGTATGCATACCGAGTGATCATAGATGAATTACCGCCAACTCAAAACCCTCAAACAGAATTGACGGAAAATGAACTCGCTGTAAAAGTCCGAATGCGTTACTCGATACCTTTGTTTATTTACGGGAAAGGGCTGACTGATACTCAAAAACCAAACCGTGACAGTGAATTATGGGATGATTTACAGGCACAGTTTATTAAGAAAAATAATCAGCGTTTTGTTCACATTAAAAATTCAGGAAAACACCATGTTCGCTTAGTGAATTTACAATTGAACCTACCAAATAAAGATCCTGTCGTTATTTCCGATGGACTAGCTGGCTATATTCTTCCTGAACAGTATAAGGTTTGGTCTATTCCCCATAGTAATGTCAGACCTATGAGTTTGAGCGCGAATATTGGAGGTAAACGTTACCAAATACCATTGAAGCAATAATGAATAGATTTAATACAATGAATGCTTTCTTTTGGTTGGTATTACTTAGCGTAACGTGGAGCAGTATTGGTCTTTGTGCAAATTCAGCAAACCACTTCTCTGAGCTACCGAGTCCTGAAAATTTCTCTTTAGAAAAGTTTGAGAATATCAGCCTCAATCTGGAGTTGGTGATCAATCAAAGAGCAACAGGGCTTGTTGCGAAAGTTGAGCGAGTTGGCGATCAGTTCTTTTTGCTCCGGGAGGACCTCATTTCAGTTGGGGTTACCGCCAAGTCGTTGCCTGGAACCGAAGAGAGACTTGAGGTTACGTCTATCCCAGGTGTTAACGTGCGTTACTTGCAATCGTCATTGCAACTTGCAATTGACGTACCGCCTAATTGGTTACCGATGCAGAACTTATCAGCGCAGGATATGGGGCGATTTTCCCCGGCTCAGTTTGGGCGTGGTGGCCTGCTTAACTACAACGTATTTGGTGTGTACGAGAACGAAAGCCGACAAAAGGAGGTTTCTATCAATCATGAAGTCAGAGCCTTTTCTGAGTTTGGCGTTTTTTCTACTACCGGGATATTTAAATCTAACTTTCATCGCGATGTTCAGTCCCAGCAAAGCAGCCAGTACACTCGTTTTGATACGAGTTACGAGTACGTCAATCAAGAGAAGCGAATTCGTATAGAGGTAGGGGACTATATTGTTCGCCCTTTATCTTGGAGCCAACCAGTAAGACTGGCGGGTATTCAGTTGTCGCATGATTTCTCTATGCGTCCGGATGTCGTGACGACGCCGTTACCTGCATTTTACGGTGAGGTCACAGCGCCCACTACGTTAGATTTGTTTATCAATGGCTTTAAAACTGACTCAATGAATGTTGGGCCCGGTCCTTTCATTATTAACGATATTCCAATGCTCTCTGGTGCTGGGGAAGCAACGGTAATTGCAACGGATGCTCAAGGTAAGCAAACGGTCATGACCAGCCCATTTTTTCTCTCTTCCGATCTACTCAAGACCGGATTTACATCTTACAGTGCGAGTATTGGTGCGATCAGAGAAAATTTCGGTAATGCATCTAACGACTATGGAGACGGTGGCGTGGTTACCGCTCTGCGTCATGGCATGACTGATTGGTTAACACTAGAAGCTCAAGCTGAAGCAAAAGATGACCTGATCGTTGCGGGGCTGGGCTTTGTCACCAATGCTTTCAACTTGGGTACGGTGGATGCCTCGTTTCGTGTGAGTAATTTTCAGGATCAATCTACCTCATATGCGCTAGGTTATAGTTATCAGTCTCGGCTGTTTAGCTTCGCTGCTCGAACTCAAGTAGAACAAGCCGACTTTTATACCTTATCTCATTTACCAAATTACGAAATGCTCGATGAAGGCAAGGACGCTTCACTCGCGTCGCGCCATCTATCACAAATCAGTATGGGAGTCCGTTTGGGAGATTGGGGCTCACTTTCTGGTGGGTACTTTGATATTCAACAATCCGACTCAGATTCACGTACCCTAAATCTTACTTATAGCTACGCTCTGCCTTTTAATATCAATATGTCCCTTTCTTACAACCATAGTATTGGTGGTCAGAGTGTTACGCTGGCGCAATTCTCTCTACCTTTCAGTTCTTTGGGGGGAAGTTCGGGGCTAACGCTGAAAAGAGAGGACGATGGCGATGTGCGAGGGCGAGTGGGTTACAGCCGCCTTGCGCCAATACGAGGTGGGTGGGGCGTCAATTTAGCGCATGATATTAACGAACACCCAGAAAACCGTAAACAGGCCGATTTGACCTACCGTGCGTCATGGGCGCAGTTCAGAGCGGGGTTAAATGGCACCAGTGGCGACTATGATTATTTTGCGGAAATGGCAGGTTCAGTCTCTACGTTGGATGGAGAAATATTCCCAGCGAATGAAGTGTATGACAGCTTTGCGGTAGTGAGCACCAGTGGTTTTGAAGGTATTCCGGTTAAATATGAGAATCAAATTGTCGGAGTGACAGACGATGAAGGTTACCTACTTGTTCCTTGGGCTACGGCGTATTACACCGCCAAATATGAAATCGATCCACTTAATTTACCAGCCAATGCTGCGTTTTCTGCAACAGAGCAGTTTGCCTCGATACATTCGGGCTACGGCTACCTGTTAGAGTTCCCAATAGAGCTACAAATTGCACTGAGCATGACGGTGGTAGACGAAAATCATTTGTTCCTTCCGATTGGTACATATGGCCGCTCAGAAACGGGCTTAACAAGCCAAATTGGTTGGGATGGTTTTACCTACTTTGAAGGCGTTGACCCAGGCCGCTACATTCAGTTTTATCCTCAAGGACAGTCGCCATGTAAAGTGTTTATTGAGGGGTTGTATCAGCGTGACAGTCAAAAAATACAAACATTGCCTGAGCAGGTTTGTATCAAAGCCGAAGAAGAGATCGCACTATGATTTTGCGCAGCTGGTTTGCTAGCCTACTTCTCTTTTTCTCGTGCTCGACAATGGCTTGTCAGCTCACGGCGGCAACACCTTTAATCTTGTTTGGCAATGTTTCTTCGTTTACTGTTTCAAGCTCTCAGCAGCAAAGCTCAGCTCAGCCTCATGCGGGGATTACGTGTGACTTTTCTACACTTGTGTCTTTGTTAAGTGGCGACTACGTATCAGCAACGTTTAACAGTATAAATAATGGTTTGCTATTAAATGAGGATGATCCGAGTTCGGAGCTCAGCTATCGGATTTTTGGCGATCCAGGTCTTTCACAAGAGTATGAATTCGGCCAAACTTACAATTTTTTTGAAATCGGGTTACTCGATTTACTCGGGTTGTTTGGCTCTCAAGCTGAGTTTCCGCTCTATGCTCGGACGGGAGTAGGCAGTAATCTTTCCGCTGGGACTTATAAAGACCAAATCACCGTATCCTGGATTTGGGATTACTGTAAGGGTATCGGGGTTCTAGGGGTATGCATTGGCCGCGCCAATGGCAGCGCTCAAAGCGTGATTACGGTTGAGTTTGAAGTGACCCCTGATTGTATGATCACGGCGCCAGATATTGATTTTGGTTCGTCCCCATTAGTGGCCGGTTTTGAGCCAGTCAGTCAGGTTATATCGTTAACTTGTACCAAGAATAGCTCCTTCTCCATTGGCTTGAATGACGGCCTAAATGCGTCCGGCGGTCAGCGGCGAATGATTTCTAGTGGTCACTATTTGGAGTATGAAATCTATAAGTCATCAACGATGGAGCGCTGGGGAGGAACCAGTTCTGAACGTCGTGAACACAGTGACGTCGATACTGGCGGCTCCATTCCGGATGGTATCACGCCACAGAATTATAATTATCGCGCGCAGATACTAACCAGCCAAACGACCCCTCCTGCAGGTACTTACACCGACTCAATAATCGTTGACGTTCAATTTTGAGCATCATGTCAATTACATCATTAGAGGCTTCTATTCCAAAAATCTTTTGTAATCATAGTTTTCACTCTGTCACTGCTTAATTTTGTGAGATTAGTATGGCTTTATTCTCACGGAATTTAACTTTCAGAAATAAGGAAAATGATGAAGAAGTCACTAACAACATTAGGTTTGGCACTGGTATTTACAGGAACAGCTTATGCAGCAAGCTGGGGCTACGAGGGAAACCATGGGCCAGCTCATTGGGGTGAGTTTGCATCTGAGTGCGCGAAAGGTCAAAACCAGAGCCCAATCAACATTGAATCGGCGACCGAAGCGAAGCTAGAAAAATTGGATTTCGACTACGAAGGTAAGGCAATTTCACTGCTGAACAACGGTCACACTTTACAGACTGGTTTAGAAGGTAAAAACACACTCACCATTGATGGTAAAGAGTTTACGTTGAAACAGTTCCACTTCCATACGCCATCTGAAAACCATGTGGATGGTAAAGAATACCCACTAGAAGTACACTTTGTGCATGCCGACAAAGTAGGTCATCTAGCTGTTGTCGCGGTGTTCTTTAAACTGGGTGACGCGAACCCAGATTTAGCTAAGATGCTAGCTAACATTCCAACTAAAGATCAAGATGTTACCATCAAGGTTCCATTTGATGCTGATGCCCTTATCCCAAGTGATAAAGACTACTACCGCTTTAACGGCTCACTAACGACACCACCATGCTCTGAAGGTGTGCGTTGGTTGGTGATGAAAGAAGCACAAACTATTTCTCCTGAGCAGATAAAATCTTTTTCGGAAGTAATGCGGAAAAACAATCGCCCAATCCAACCGCTGAATGCACGTATGGTGTTAACGCAACAATAACCACTTCATGCGAAGAAAAATAAAAAGCCCGCTTAAACACAGCGGGCTTGATTATTGGGGTATTGGTGAGAACTAGAAGCCGTGATCTTCTTGCTCTTCCGATTTTACCATTTGTATAGGGTCGAGCTTAAGCGTCTGAGTAGGGAACGCGATATCTGCATCGTGCTCTTTAATGATGTTGATTACCTTAAGCAGTATGTCCTGCTTAACCTCATGGTATCTCACCCAATTCACGGTTTTAGTAAAGGTATAGATAAAGAAGTGCAATGATGATGGACCGAATGTATCGAAATTAACGATAAGTGTTTGGCGTGCATCAATGTCTTTGTGATTTTTCAGCATTTCTTTTACCGCGGTGATAATTTGCGGCATTTTTTCTGCATCGTCGTAACGAAGTCCAATTTTTTCGTAGATACGTCGGTTCAGCATGCGAGATGGGTTTTCTACGACAATGCTGCTAAACACTGAGTTTGGTACATACAGTGGACGCTTATCGAAAGTTCGGATAATGGTCATGCGCCAGCCAATGCGTTCTACTGTCCCCTCTATTTGTCGGTCTGGAGAACGGATCCAATCGCCAACTTTAAATGGACGATCGAAGTAGATCATAAGACCTCCAAAAAAGTTAGACAGCAAATCCTTCGCCGCTAAACCGACGATCAAACCACCAACACCACCGAAGGTAAGGAGGCCCGATAGTGACAGACCAAATGCCTGCATTACGGTTAGAATTCCGACGGTAATAAAGAACAGGCGCGCGACCTTAGCTATCGCTTGTACTGTTGTTTCATCTCGGTTCTTTTGTTCGAGAACATGCTCTTCAACATTGGTAATGAGCCGCATAACGGTCCATACGAAGATGCTGATGATTAAAATCAGTTTCAGCGTACTTAACCAGTTTATTTTATCGTTGAGCTCGCTCTCCAATATGATGCCGATAGAGACGGTTGCTGGCCAACACCAAATGAGTGTACTGACTGGCGCTTTTAGCGCATCAAGCAACATATCATCCCAGTGGAAGGGCGTTTTCTCTACGAGCGCAGCGAGGCGAGAGCGAATCAGCCGCCAAGCTATCCAAGCTATAAAGCTAGCGAGCGTAATGAAAAGGACGCTCCCACTCCAATTTTGATGAGACGTTTCAATGTAGCTTTGTAATTCGGTAAACCACTGTGGCATATGTAACTTATTTCTAGTGAACCATGGAAGGAAAGGTAGCAGATATTACTCCTTCACCCCAGTGATTTCCTTTAAATCATTTACTTATGTCTAAACCGTCCGAGATGGACTTTTCCTTCCGATGACAAGAGAGTCACCTCAATGTTCTGTTGAGCGACCGCCTCATGCATGTTCAGAGGTACGCTACCAATGATTGAGGGTTGATATTTGGACGATCAATTATAACTTCTCTGACTTATCGCTAACATTTATCTTAAGCAAGTGTGAGAGTGTATTGGCTCTTGAATTAGCGGAGGCAGATATGGAATTTACAGAGCTGGATCGAAACGCGCTCTACGACATCTGGATGTCACAAAAAGCCAAAATGCACATCACTCAAATGGAAATGGCGAAGCGCCTTGGTTTGAGTCTACACGAGTTTTCTGGCTTGTTACGTGGTAATTCTCCACTGACGCTAGGTTTTGTAAAACAGCTATGCGAGCAGCTACATGTACGTCCTGGTCAGGTGATTCCGTCTTTGACGGAGCGTGACCTATCTGCATCTGGTACCGTTTATTTACAAAATCGTGTGACGGTGGATGGCGATATCAGTAACGTGTTTATCGACGGAAACCAAGTCGTGATCGAGTACGTTCACCAAGTTAGCTAGCTTGCTCGTCAAATTATCGGGTTGAAGAGCAATAAAAAACGAGCCACTGTTGGCTCGTTTTTTCGTTTCTGTTTTGCTCGATTGCAAAGATTATGGGATTTTCACTAGCGAATCGCGTGAAAGATCCGCGATAGACTTAGCGCCAGTCAGCGTCATTGCTACACGCATTTCTTTATCGTACAGATCCAGTAGATTTTCAACGCCTGCTCCGCCTTGTGCTGCCAATGCGTACACAAATGAACGGCCAAGAAGCGTACAGTCTGCACCAAGTGCGAGCATACGAACGACATCAAGACCAGTACGAATACCAGAGTCTACGAAGATCTTAAGATCACCTTTTACCGCATCCGCAATGCTTGGTAGTGCTTTAGCGCTTGAAAGTACGCCATCTAACTGACGGCCACCATGGTTAGATACCACAATGCCGTCCGCGCCGAAACGTACCGCATCTTTCGCGTCTTCTTCATCTAGAATGCCTTTGATAACCATTGGACCATCCCAAAAATCACGAATCCACTCAAGATCTTTCCAGGAGATAGAAGGGTCGAAGTTTGCGCCTAACCAGCCGATGTAATCTTCTAGCTTTGTTGGTTCGCCACGATAAGTTGAGATGTTACCTAAGTCGTGCGGTTTACCAAGTAGACCCACATCCAGCGCCCAGCTTGGGTGGCGCATCGCCTGGAATACACGACGCATGGCCGCGTTAGGGCCACTCATACCTGAATGCATGTCACGGTAACGTGCGCCAGGAACTGGCATATCAACGGTAAACACCAGCGTTGTTACGCCTGCTGCTTTTGCACGCTCAAGTACGTTCTTCATAAAGCCACGGTCTTTAAGTACGTAAAGCTGGAACCACATTGGACGTTCAATTGCAGGTGCGACTTCTTCAATCGGACAAACCGAAACAGTCGACATAGTAAACGGGATGCCTTTTTTCTCGGCTGCTTTTGCTGCTTGCACTTCGCCTCGGCGCGCGTACATACCAGTTAGACCAACAGGAGCTAGCGCGATTGGCATTGCCAGTTTCTCACCGAAGATCTCGGTTTCGAGGCTCAAATCTGTCATATCGCGTAGGACGCGTTGGCGAAGAGCGACATCACCTAAATCGTCAGTATTACGCTTCAGCGTGCGTTCGTCGTAAGAGCCGCCATCAATATAATGGAATAGAAACGGGGGAAGCTTGGCTTTCGCGGCAGCGCGGTAGTCAGTAGAAGCTGAGATAATCATAATGGTGTCCTAGCGGTTATTCTAAGCAAAGTTGTGGAGCAATTTGCTCTTTCGTTGAGCCTTCATCGCAAAGCAGTGAAGACATCAAAATGAGTATAGTTACCTATGGTTCACTTACGTTTGAATCGGTGATGTTGGTAACCCATTTACATAATTGGTTGAAAAATTTTATTAAATCACTCAATCAGTTATGCAAACTGGAAAGGGTGACACAGCTGTCGGGGGAATTGATGTAGCAAGCTAAATCAACATGTCGGGGTAGTAGTGCAGACAGCTGTGTCAAATTAGGCAGGGCTGTAAACCCTGCATTTCGCGTTACTTCATTAAGACATCTGTCATTTGGAAGCCATAAATCAGCACCAATCCAATAATGCCTGTCATTACAATGTAGTAGAACGTAGGGATAATCGTTTTACGCAATGTTGCGCCTTCTCGACCAAGCAAACCTACCGTGGCTGATGCGGCAACAACGTTGTGAATCGCAATCATGTTACCTGCAGCAGCACCGACGGCCTGGAGTGATACAACAATCACACTCGAAATAGACAACGTTTGTGCCACTTCGAATTGGAACTGGCTGAACATCATATTTGATACCGTGTTTGAGCCAGCGATGAACGCACCCAGTGCACCAACGGTGGCACTCAGCGCTGGGAACGCAGAACCAACAAGGTCAGAGGCGAAGTTTGCGGTTGTGACGGGCATACTTGCTAGGTCAGCACCGTTGATGCCTGAGTTGATAAAGATACGAACCATCGGAATGGTAAATACCAAGACAAAACCCGCCCCAATCAGTGTTTTGCTTGACTCGCCAAACGCTTCACGCAATGGCTTTACACTGCCGCTTTGTAACATTGCAGCAAGTAGTGCGACAAACACCAGAATGCCACCAGGAAGGTATAACGGCTGAATAGCAGCGCTAACGCCAGTCTCACCAAGAATGTTGCTGAACGACAAACTTACGCTTTGTACAAAGCCTTTCAGCTCAGGGCTAACGCGGCTTGCGACGAGAATAACTGCCAGCATTACATATGGAACCCAAGCTTTTACGATGCTCATTGGCTTGCCCGGATTGTCGTTTAGATCGACTTTTAGCGAGCCTAACCACTCTGCAGGCCATTTGTCTTCGCTTTCGAAATCCCACTTAGTCTTTGGTACTAAGAAGCCTTTTTTCGCTGCGGTAACAACGATAGACAGACCAACCAAACCACCGATAAGTGAAGGGAACTCTGCGCCCAAGAATACGCCGGTTAACGCGTATGGAACGGTGAAAGAGACACCAGCGAATAGCGCAAATGGTAGAATATCCAGGCCTTCACTCCAGCTTCTGTTCTTGCCGAAAAAACGTGTTAACATCATCGCCATTAATACTGGGATCATCGTACCTACGACTGCGTGAATGACAGCAACGTGCGCTGTGATATCTTGCAGGTACATTTCCCACGTTGCACCTTGTGCGGCCAACGACTCACTGATGTTATGGGTGTCTAAACCTTTGTTTACACCTACGATGATAGGCGTGCCTACCGCGCCGAATGAAACAGGCGTAGACTGAATCATCATGCCCATTAGGACAGCGGCTAGCGCAGGAAAGCCGATTGCAACCAGTAGTGGTGCAGCGATTGCTGCCGGGGTACCGAACCCAGAGGCGCCTTCAATGAACGAGCCAAAACACCAAGCAATGATGATGGCTTGTACACGGCGGTCAGCCGAAATATCGGTAAATCCATTACGGATTGTGGTGATCGCTCCAGTGTGTTTTAAAGTGTTGAGCAAGAAGATGGCACCAAACACGATCCATAGAACAGAGACAGTAATGCCCAGTCCTTGGAATACGGAGGCCAGTACGCGATTGGCTGACATATCCCAAAACATTAGTGCGATAGCGACGGTTAGACCGAACGCAACAGGCATGGCTTTTTTAGCAGGCCAGTTGAGACCAACCAATAAGATGGCGGCAACAACAATTGGCGAAAATGCCACTAGGGCAAGTAGGGTTTCACTCATTTGTACATCCTTCGTACGCTGACTTCTCGAACGGTGTCAATCCGCTGTAGAGGTGACTTTTTGTTGTAATGGTTTTGTTAATTTGGCGTGAATTTACTCCTTTATTTTTTGTTGATATAGGGAAATAATGAAAATAATTAATTCCAAAAGTGACATAATGGTATGAGAGCAGACGACTTAATCCTATTTTCTCAAGTAATCGAACTTGGCAGCTTTAGTAAGGTTGCAGAGGCAAATAACCTTACAAATTCGGTAGTTAGCAAAAGAATGGCGAGGTTGGAGGAAGAAATAGGGGCTCAGCTATTATATCGAACAACGCGCAAATTAACCTTGACCGAGGCAGGTAAGGTGTTACTCCACAGTGCTAAAAATGTGAAGCAGGCCACTCAGGAGGCTATGGATGCTGTTGCAGGCTTTGGAGAGAATGTGAGCGGTCATATAAAAATGTCCGTGCCGTGTATCTCTGGAGATTTGATACTTGCTGATGCTGTTGCCGAGTTTTGTAACCTTCATCCGGGTCTGACCGTGGACATGTCATTGGATAATCGCTTTGTCGATTTAGTGGCTGATGGTTACGATTTAGTCATTCGAACTGGCTACCTAGCTGACTCTAGTTTGATCGCACGACATATTCTCGATTCCCAATGGGTGGTATGCGCGTCACCTTCTTATATTGCGAAAAATGGGAAACCGATCGAGCCGATTGATCTCACCACGCACAATTGTCTGCAATACGCTTACCAAACCACAGGTGCAACGGATTGGGAGTTTAAAGGAGAAGATGGCAATTACATCGTCAAAGTATCGGGCTGCTTTTCTACTGATAACGCGACCGCATTACGTAAAGCCGCTCTGGGCGGCCATGGTATTGCTTACGTCCCGCGCTGCTTGGTGTATCACGATATTCGTAATGGTCAACTGGTGGATATTTTTCCTGAATTAGTAGGTAAAAAGTTGGGTATCTACGCGGTGTATCCGTTTACTCGTCAACCACCGAACAAAGTGAAGCTGCTTATTGAGCACATTCGTGACCGGTACTTAACGATATCTCATTATTTCTAGGTTCTTCATAGATTTAAAACAATGTCGTTGAAATCAAAATTGGGTGCTCTAAGGTAATCACCGCAATAAAACGATTGAAGATAAACAACTTAATAAAAACAACGGAGTAACACGGACGTTATGCATTACCCAAAAACACGTAAAGATTCTGTCGTGGACACTTATTTTGGTCACGACATTGCCGACCCTTATCGCTGGTTAGAAGATGATCGCAGTGAAGAAACCGCACAATGGGTTTCGGGTCAAAATTCGGTCACCTTCGATTTCCTTGGTCAGATACCGTACCGCCAACAAATCCGTGACTTAGTGGCGAACAGTCAAAACTACGAAAAATATTCCCAGCCATTTGTACGTGGTGACTACACCTACTTCTACAAAAACGACGGTTTGCAAAATCAAAGCGTATTGTATCGACGTAAAGGCGAGGGAGAAGCCGAGGTTTTCCTTGATCCAAATACTTTCTCCGAAGAGGGCACGACCTCTCTTGGCGAAGTCAGCTTCTCTAAAGACTACCGTTTGGTCGCGTATTCCATCTCGGAAGGGGGCAGTGATTGGCGTAAGATCTTTGTCATTGATACGGAAACCAAAGAACAGTTAGAGCCTGAGATTGTTGATGCGAAGTTTACGTCGATTTCTTGGCTGGGCAGCAAAGGCTTCTATTACTCAAGCTACGATAAGCCGCAAGGCAGTGAGTTGTCTGCTCGAACTGAGCATCACAAGCTTTATTATCATGAACTTGGTACCCCTCAATCTGAAGATAAAGTGATTTTTGGTGAGTTGGATACGCAAGTTCATCGTTATGTGTCTGGTACGACGACGACAGATGATCGCTTCCTCATTATTTCTGGCGCAGAATCTACATCGGGTAATCGTCTGTTTTATATCGATTTACAGTCTGACTCCCAAGCAATTGTGACGCTGCGCGATACAACGCAAGGCGACACCTACTTAATTGATAGCCAAGACGCAACCTTGCTGCTTTACACCAACCTAGACGCGCCGAATGGCAAAGTTGTCAGCTACAACACTCAGACAGAACAATGGGCTGACGTGATTGCTGAACAAGAACAGCCGTTAGAAATCAGCAAAGGTGGCGGTTATCTGTTTGCGACTTATATGGTAGATGTGCTTTCTAAAGTGCAGCAGTTTAACTACCAAGGTGAGTGGATTCGAGATGTACAATTGCCGGGAGAAGGCACGGCTTATGGTCTGGCGGGTAAAAAAGAAGAAACCACACTTTATTACACATTCACTAACTACGTGACGCCTCCGACGATCTTCTCATTTGATGTCGAATCTGGTGAATCCACACTGTTTCAGGAATCAAAGGCACCGTTCGATCGTAATGAGTATGAATCAAAACAGGTGTTTTACACCTCAAAAGACGGCACGCAAGTTCCGATGATCATTTCATACAAGAAGGGCGTTGCACTTGATGGTAGATCACCAACCATGTTGTATGGTTACGGCGGTTTTAACATCAGCCTTACTCCAATGTTTTCTGGCAATGTAGCCAACTGGCTAGAGTTGGGTGGTATATACGCTGTCGCCAACATGCGAGGCGGCGGTGAATACGGTAAAGCCTGGCACAACGCAGGCACTCAGCAGCAAAAGCAAAACGTGTTTGATGACTTTATTGCGGCGGCGGAATACCTGATTGAAAACGACTACACTAGCTCGGATCGCCTAGCGATTCGCGGTGGTTCTAATGGTGGTTTGTTAGTTGGAGCGTGTATGACGCAACGCCCTGAACTATTCAAAGTCGCGCTGCCTGCGGTTGGCGTGCTTGATATGCTGCGTTATCACACGTTTACTTCTGGAGAAGGCTGGAAGTATGACTATGGCACGTCGGAGCAAAGTGAAGCGATGTTCCAATACTTGCTTGGTTACTCTCCTGTTCACAATGTAAAAGAAGGCGTGCAATATCCTGCTACCTTGGTGACAACTGCTGATCACGACGACCGAGTTGTGCCAGCACATTCGTACAAATTTATTGCGGAGCTGCAAGACAAACAGCAAGGCGCTAATCCAGTATTAATACGCATTGATGTCAATGCAGGTCATGGTGCAGGAATGCCGCTGAGTAAGCAAATTGACCTCACCACAGACATGTATGCATTTACGTTACATAATATGGGTATTGAGTCGATTTAATGCCCTAGTTGTTCGAAGCTTCTGAGAATAAAAAAATGCCGCGACAGTGTCGCGGCATTTTTCATGGTTGGGGGAACTCAATTCATACTGTTTGCCAGTATTTGAGCCAGGTTGACTAAGTCTGACTCTTGAACCAACCAGTCTCGGCGGCCAAACCGAAAGGCAGCTACGCCATTCTTAAGACAAGATGAATTTATCACCTTTTCTTAATCCTAGTTTATGAATATGAAACTGTGATGAACCTAAGCCGCATTGTGCTGATTTTCACTGTTTTCAAGATCAAATGAGGCATCTATCAGTTTTTTCGTGTAGTCATTTTTAGGGTTTTGGAAAATCTTTTCGGCCGTACCTTGTTCCATGACCTCGCCCTTTTGCATGACTAGAACACGATCAGAGAGTGCTTTAACTACTGATAGATCGTGGCTAATAAACAAGTAGCCAATATTGTGTTTTTTCTGCAAATCTTTCAGAAGGTCAATCACTGTCAGTTGCACCGAGCGGTCTAATGCAGAGGTTGGCTCATCAAGCAGAATAAACGAAGGTTCAAGGATCAGTGCTCGCGCGATAGCAATACGCTGACGCTGGCCTCCTGAAAACTCGTGCGGATAACGGTTGATGGACGCGGGATCTAAGCGGACCTCACGGAGCACGTCGCGCGCTTTCTGCATACGTTCTTTTTTACTCAACATTGGTTGGTGGACAGTTAATCCTTCTGTGATGATCTCGCCGATAGTCATACGAGGAGAAAGCGAACCATAAGGGTCTTGGAATACCATCTGAACGTCTTTTTTCAGCTCAAAACGTTCTTTGTTTGTCAGCAAGGCCATATCTTGGCCTTTATATTCTATTTTGCCAGTTGAGGGCAGAAGACCTATCAAAGCTCGGCCGAGTGTAGACTTACCTGAACCGGACTCCCCAACGATCCCGAGGGTCTCTCCTTGTTTAAGCTCAAGAGAAATGCCTTTTACCGCTTCGAAGTACTCATTCTTGCTCGCAATAAAATGCGACTTTACCAAGAATTTGACTCGTATATCGTCGGCCTTTAAAAGCTGTGTAGCACTTTCGCTAATAGGCTCCTTACTGCCTTTAGGAATCGAGTTGATTAGCATACGTGTGTATTCGTGCTTTGGGTCCTCGAAGAGTGTTTGCGTTTCGCCTTCCTCGACGACTTCTCCTTTACACATCACAATGACACGATCTGCAAAGTGTTTTACGACGCCTAAGTCATGAGTAATAAATAGGATTGCCATGCCCATCTGAGCCTGAATTTCTTTAATCAGGTGCAACACTTCTGCTTGAACCGTGACATCCAACGCTGTTGTAGGTTCGTCGGCGATCAAAATATCGGGCTCGTTAATCAGTGCCATCGCAATCATGATGCGTTGCAATTGACCACCAGAAAATTCGTGTGGGTACTTGTTGTACGCTTTTTCTGGGTTTGGCATATGAACCAATTCAAACAGCTCTAACACCTTTGCTTTTGCTGTTCGTTTGTCGACCGGGCGGTGACACATGATGGCCTCAGCGACTTGGATACCCACCCGCATGTACGGGTTTAGTGAGGTCATCGGCTCTTGAAAAATCATGCCAATGCGATCACCGCGAATACTTTGCATTTCACGCTCTGTTTTATCCAAGATGGAGCTACCCTCAAACATGATGGATGAGCTTTCATGCAAAATAGCGTTGTCTGGCAGTAGTTTCATCAGTGCATTGGTTGATACTGACTTGCCAGAGCCAGATTCGCCAACGATGGACAGCGTCTCGCCTGCTTTTAAATCGAAGCTAACATTCTTTACTGCATCGACGATACCATCGTTTGTCGTAAAGCTGACTGATAGGTTGTTCACCGAAAGAATGGTTTTAGAAGACATCACAGATCCTTGTGGTTGATAAAGCAAATGATACTCAAGTAATGGACAGCACAAACCTAGTTGTCCTCAATGCTTGAGCTTTAGATTAATTATACAGGTGAGAAGGCGAAGATTTTGCCGAACTCATTGCTTGCAAATGTAAGAACTGCTCATGTGCGCGCGTTACGTGCTCGAGTTCTATCATCCATTGAGCATTACGTTGGGCAGAGCAAAATGCCGCCATGTGAGCTAACAAGTCTTCGCTCTGTTGACCAAGTAGGTGACCTACGCGCTCAATCAGTTCATGGCTCTCTAGCTGCAAAAATTGAAATAGCGCGTAAGTTTGATTGAGTATTGAGAACGCATCATGCTGTAAGCCGAGTTTGTTGAGAATCTCTGATTGCGTCACGCTGGCATCTCTAAGCCCCGTAATGAGACATACAAACTGGCAAGGTTTAGTTTGTGCATTTTCTAGCGCTAGATGAATGTGGTTGGGTAGATTGTTGAGCACGTCGTCATATAAACGATGAGCTTCTGGCCAATGGCCTTGTTCCATCAGTTGCTCCGCTTTTAAGTAGCGCATCCAGCATTGCTCAATATTCATATCCATCTCCACAACATTTGATTTGTTTAGATATTAAATGAAATTGATTATCAATTGCAAGTGCGTGTTAATATCACTTATGTGTTCATAAAATGTCCAATCAATCTAGGGTGGAAGGTAAATCACTTAAAATTAAGCAAATAATCTCTACACTCAAATAACGAAAATAAGAAAAAAGGAAGTGGATATGGCAATACTAAGATTGGAAGCTAAGCAGCTATATTCTGTAGCAGATCTAGAGAATATGCCATGTAAGTCGACCAAGGAGTTACCTCCAATTGATGAAATCGTGGGCCAAGAGCGCGCGCAAAAAGCGGTCGAGTTTGCGATGTCCATCAAAGAGAAAGGGTATAACATCTACGCCATTGGTCAGAATGGGCTAGGTAAACGCACCATGATCTTGCGCTATCTGAATCGTCACCAGCACGATGCAGCAGCCCTGTTTGATTGGTGTTACGTTGCGAACTTTGAGGATACCCGTACACCAAAGGTATTAAAGCTGCCTTGTGGTATCGGAAATAAGCTACGTGTTGATATTGAAGCTTTAATGGGCAAATTATTAAATGCTTTACCCCTAGCATTCGACAATGAAATGTACTTTAGCCGCGCTGAGCGATTAAAAAATCAATTGGCAGCTAAGCAACAAAACGAGCTGGATCGTATTAGTCGAGAGGCAAAAGAAAAGGGCATCAGCCTAACACTGACTACGCAGGGGGATTATCAGTTTGTCGCCATGAACGGTGATGAGCTTCATACGGAAGAGTCTTTTGATGTACTAAGCAAAAAAGAACAAGAGCAATTCAGCGATGCTATTGATGAACTCGAAGTGCGATTGCGCTCGATGGTTCGTGAGCTTACGGAGTGGGAAGAGACATACAGCGATAAAATCAAAAAGCTCAATGATGAAGTGACGCTTGATGTGATTACTCACTTCATCAAAAAACTCAAAGTGGATTACGCGCAATATTCCGAAATCAAAACCTACTTAACTGAGCTGCAAAAAGATATTGTTGAAAACGCAGATATCTTCCTTGACCAAAGTGGCGAGCAAGGCGAAATTGCGACGGCATCCTTGGATAAAAAATTGCCACGTCGTTATAAAGTGAATGTCTTGGTAAGCCGTAAAAGCAGCGAATTTCCTATCGTTGTTGAAGAAAATCCCAACTATCATTCACTCTTCGGGTCGATTGAGACTGCCACTTTCAAGGGAACGGTGTTTACCGACTTCTCGCTGATTCGTGCAGGGAGCTTGCATAAGGCGAATGGCGGCGTTCTATTAATGGATGCTCAGAAAGTACTTGAACAGCCTTACGTTTGGGATGGTTTGAAGCGCGCATTGCGTGCTCGTCAATTGAGTTTTACGTCTCTAGAAAAAGAAGTCACATTGACGGGAGCGGTATCACTCGATCCTGAACCGATTCCGCTTGATATCAAAATTATCTTATTTGGTGATTACCGAACTTACCAATTACTCCAACATTACGATCCAGAGTTCAGCGAGTTGTTCCGTGTGACGGCAGATTTCGAAGACGAAATGAAACGTACGCCGGAGTCTGAGCTGCATTACGCGCGCTTTATCTCTAGCGTGGTGCATGACAACAATATGCTGCATTGCGATCGCAAAGCCATTGCTCGGATCATCGAATACAGCTCACGTTTGTCTGGCGACCAATCCAAGCTATCTCTACATTCGGCTAATATCGCCAACTTGCTTCGAGAGTCGAACTACGTTGCTCGTCAAGCCAACTCCAACATGATCCGTATTGGGCATGTTGAAGAGGCGCTCAATAACCAAGAAATGCGAGTAAGCCGATTACGCGATAACGTAATGGAAACCTTTATTAACGGCACAACGCTGATTCGCACCGAAGGAGAAGCCGTAGGCCAAGTGAACGCACTTTCGGTATTGAGCACTAGTGACTACATGTTTGGTGCACCGAATCGCATCACAGCGACGACGTGTTACGGTGATGGGGATGTTATCGATATCGAGCGCAGCGTGGATTTGGGGGGCAGTATTCACTCTAAGGGCGTAATGATTTTGTCTGCCTACTTATCTTCCGTATTTGGTAAAACGGCACGAGTGCCATTAACGACAACCATTACCTTTGAGCAATCTTATGGTGGTGTTGATGGTGATAGTGCCAGCATGGCTGAGTTATGTGCGGTTGTGTCTGCTTTTTCAAAGCAACCAAACCGACAAGACATTGCGATAACAGGGTCGATGAATCAATTTGGTCAAGCTCAGCCTATTGGTGGCGTAAACGAAAAGATCGAAGGCTTTTATGATGTGTGTGTAATTAAAGGTCGTCATGACGGGCAGGGAGTCATTATTCCGCGCTCTAATGTTCACAATCTAATGCTTCGTTCCGACATCGTGAAAGCAGTCGAAAAAGGCGAGTTTAATATTTGGGCGATTGACCATGTTACTGAAGCTATCGAATTGTTTACGGGGAAAGTTGCTGGTGAGCCAACCGATGAAGGTTCTTATCCAATCGATACCATTTTTGGCCTTGCTCAAGCTAAGCTCAATTCGTTGAGAAAATAGGCTGAAACCGTCCTAAATGTGAATGTATCTCATCATAAGTGATCATAAGTTATCATAACGACAATATCCCGACGCCACTGTCGGGATATTGTCAATAACAGATTGAAAATGGAGAGTTTTTGTACTAGACAAAAGTGTGATCGACCTCTAATATTCGCCACTTGTTTATTCGTCTGGGATTTATCCCGTCGCAAGGAAGCATAGATATTCAAACTGCCGAAAAGTAACGTTGTTATAAGCACTGCTCGAGTTTGTTTGGATATAGACATCACGCATACAACTGAGGCCCTGTCATGCAGTTATCACTGAAAAATTTGTCAGTACGAACGCAAATTTTGGTTCCGGTATTATTTACCGCGATTGTTTTGTTTATTGCTCTTTGGATTACTAAAAACAACCTTCAAGCAGAGCAAGATGTTATTGCTTCCAACCAAGAATCTTTGGTTTTTCACAAAGACACATTGGCGAGTATTGACGACCAAATTTACCCTCTGCGCATAAGCGCGGTTTACGCTATTTACGATGCTTCTCGTCGTGAGAATTTTCTAACCGAATTGAAAGAAGGCTTAAAGCAAGTTGATGCCGATTTAAGCGCAATTGAAGCCCGAAACCTATTCCGTGACGATGCCGTTAAAGTTCGCCAAGCAATTGAATCCTATGTGCGATATTCAGAGCGCTCAGTTGCTTTCTTCAACCAATACGATCAAGGTTTGAAATCGGATAGCGAGTACCGTGCATTTGTCAAAGAGTATCGCAATGTTGGCCGAGAAATGGTCCAACAAATTAACACGCTATCAAAGCATGTAAACGAGCAAGCTGAACAATCTACTATCAGAAGTCATCAGCAAAATGAACGTGTGCAAAATAACGCTATGTTGACGGTTTTAGCGGTATTTGCTTTCTCATTGATAGGCGCTTGGTTCCTATCTGGCATGATTGTTACACCAATCCAAAAGCTGCAAGAAGTGATGCGTCAGTTAGCAATGGGTAATCTATCAGTACGTGCAGATGTCGATGGGGACAATGAGATCTCTAAGCTGAGCAAAGATGTAAACCAAACCGCAGAGCAGTTATACAACACTGTGGACCAGTTAACCCGTATTAGTGAGGAAGTTGCATCTGCATCGACCGAATTAGCTGCGGTAATGACGCAAGCGGAAGCGAACGCTCAACAAGAGTTGGCGGAGATCGAGCAAGTTGCATCTGCGGTTAACGAGCTTGCAAGCACTGCGAATAATGTGAGTGATAACGCGACCTCTGCTGACGCAACCGCGCGTGAAGCTGATGGACTTGCTCAATCAGGTTTGGCTATCTTCCAAGAAAGTGCGGAAGCAAGTGCGCAAATGTCTCAAGCATTGAACGATGCAGCGCAAGTTGTTTTGCGTCTAAAAGAGCAATCTGTACAGATCAACGATGTTATTGAAGTGATTCGCGGCGTATCTGAGCAGACCAACTTGCTAGCATTGAATGCTGCGATTGAAGCGGCGCGAGCTGGTGAGTCTGGTCGTGGTTTTGCGGTAGTAGCTGATGAAGTACGCATGCTAGCAGCGCGTACTCAAGACTCGACACAAGAGATCCAAACGATCATTGAAGAGCTTCAAGCGCAGTCTGGGCTGGCGAATGACAGTATGCAAGTCAGCCTTGATATGCTTAGCCGCAACAACGAGCTGACGCAACAAGCGAATGAGGCGTTGGTTGGAATTACCGAGTCGGTCGCCAACATCAACGATTCAAACACGCAAGTCGCAACCGCAGCCGAAGAGCAGTCTCAAGTTACTCAAGATATCAATCGCAACGTGGTTAACATGTCGGAGCTTGTAAACCAAAACGTAGCGGGCATCAGCCAAAGTGCAAGTGCGAGTACTGAGCTTTCATTACTTGCAGAGAAGCAGAAAGAGCAATTAAGTTTCTTTAAGCTTTAATTTACCATCTACTTATCAAATCTCTAAATCCCTGAGTGAATGCTCAGGGATTTTTTTGTTTGTAATAATCGGATTTATTATCAATAAGTCTATCTAAAACAGTCAGTTAACAAGATTTTTTGCGGGCAATATCACGTTTTGTGATATTGTTTTTACATTTTTTTCGTCAATTTTTTTTTGACGCGAACATTTTTTTTAACTCAACCGATAACTTGATGGTTGAGAGGTATTCATATCGTCATTTTAAGTGGTGTTTTCTTCTATAAGTGCTGTTTATTCAACACGTTGCGTGAAAAATAACAGCTGCTACTATGCCGCCAGTTTTCTCGTTGGTACAGAAAAGTCCTGTTTTTCTGGTGAGAAAACACATATAAAACAATGATATGGAAAATAACAATGAAATTAAAAACTTTAGCTGTAGCAGTGGCGCTAATGGCATCAGGATCTCAAGTTGTCGCTTCAGAACTATACAACCAAGATGGCACTTCTCTTGAGATGGGCGGCCGCGCTGAAGCGCGTCTTTCTATGATGGATGGTAAGGCAGAAGACCGTACTCGCATCCGTCTTAACTTCCTAGGCAAACAGGAAATCAATGAGAACCTATACGGCGTTGGTTTTTGGGAAGGTGAGTTTGTAACTGAAACTTATGATGTATTTGATTCTAAAGGTAACAAAGTTGGTGAGACAGACAGTCTTGAAACTCGTTACGCTTATGCGGGTCTGGGTGGCAAATACGGTGAAGTAACTTACGGTAAAAACGACGGCGCACTAGTGGTTCTTACTGACTTTACTGACATTATGGCTTACCACGGTAACACAGCAGCACTTAAACTGCCTGTTTCTGACCGTACAGATAACATGCTGTCTTACAAAGGCCAATTCGAGCAACTAGCTGTACGCGCTAGCTACCGTTTTGCTGATCGCACAACAGATGCACAAGGCTTTACAGACAACGAGGAAGATGGCTTCTCTCTATCTGGTGTTTACGCGTTTGCTAACACTGGTTTTGAACTAGGTGCTGGTTACGCAGATCAAAACGACAGCGATGAGTTCATGCTGGTAGCTGCATACTCTGTAGGTGACTTCTACTTCGCTGGTAACTACACTGGCGCGGATATGGATGTTGCAGGTAAGACTTTTGATTACAAAGGCTACGAACTAGCCGCTGCTTACACTATGGGTCAAACTGTATTCACTTCTACGTTCAACAAAGGTGAACTAGAAGACGCAGATACTGTAGAAAACCTAGCTGTTGATGTAACTTACTACTTCAAGCCTAACTTCCGTGGCTACGCATCATACAACTTCGATCTAATGGATAACGAAGGCGCGGCTGAAAAAGATGAGCTAGCGCTAGGTCTACGTTACGACTTCTAAGTCATGACTCTTATCTAAGATACTGCCTTATTCTTAGTAAATAAAAACCCCTTACTGAAAAGTAAGGGGTTTCTTGTTTTCTAGCACTTCAAAGCTTCTTGATAAGCGATAGGGGTTATCAAATCTATCTTTTTAGTGTGAGCTTAGTCCCATCAAATTTGAGGTGACTGAGGAGGTTTTTAGCGTTGTTTTTACCAACCTCATCAAACTCCATTCCGTAGCGAGCATAATGCGTTGATTTTTGTAAATTACAAATACGACCTCGCAACGGCGCTAGCATACGACTTTCTCCGGGCATCGTTAGATCCAATGAAACGTGGTCACCAACCTGAAGTGGTCGGCTCATTGGTGATGTTACAAAACGACAGCCACTACGAGATAAATCTCTTATTTCGCATTCAGTTCGATAGGCTTCTAAACAAACACGCGCTCTCAAATTTACTTCGTAACGCACTTCTTTGCGAAGCTGAAAGACCTGCATAGTGTTGGGTAGGTCTAGCACCAAAATTGGGTACGGATCGCCTAGTCGATGCTGTAATTGGGCCCGAAATGGGATAACGGCCCCTTCACCTCGATGAGAGTAGGCTTTTACATTGATCCAAAAGCCTTCTTGAAAATAGAACTTCAAGTCTTCATCGGAGATGTTCGGAACCTCTATCAATGCAGTATTATTTGAGTGACAGCCAACAAATGTGCTGGTTGTAATAAACTTTGTACCAACGGGGGTGGTGACGTTTAAGCTCACTTCACTGCCATGTTCGACCATTGCCATTGCATCGGTGCTATTTAATGTACTTGCCTGACGTTCTGGTGCCTTCTTGCTTTGCAGAGGTAGCTTGCCGTCTCTGGCAATTGGGCTCATATTTCTCATTATAATTGTCGTACCTGATGTAAGAAGGTAATCGCGTGAGGCGAAGCAGCACTCTCGCATGGTATCGATTTTATTCAGTGATATAGTTTGATTCAATCAATCTGTAACAAAAATTAGAGAGCAAGATATGCATGAAGTAACTCATGAGACCACGAATAGTACATTCTGGGTTGATTTAGAGCAGGGTTATAAAGCCAAGGTGATTTATCAGCTTAAGGGTAATGTCATGCACATTACATCAACGGTTGTTCCTGAAGCACTGCGAGGTAAGGGGTACGGAAAAGTGATGATGGAAGCGGTGTTGCCAGAAATTGAGTCACTCGGTTATCAAATCAAACCAGTTTGCCCATATGTTATTCACTATATGGAGAAGAACCAAACGTGGTCACATCTGATCGCATGATGAGTAACAACCACCAATGCTACCAAAATATTGGCCAGGAACTCAATCTCGGTAATTACCGCTCTGTAGAAGTCATACAATCGCTATGGGGAGGCTATGGGGAGTTAGTCCGAGTTACTTATTCTACTCGTTCGGTGATCATTAAGCATGTAAAACTCCCTAAGCCTTCAGAGCATCCTAGAGGCTGGAATACGGACCGTTCTCATCAAAGAAAGTTGCACTCTTATCAGGTGGAAGTGAATTGGTATGAGTATTTTTCCGGAGGGGTGGATACTCGCTGCCGAGTACCGCAAGGTCTAAAAACGTTCCAATCGGAGAATGAATGGCTCATTGTGATGGAAGATCTCGCCGAGGTGGGCTTTCCAAAAGTCATCACAGATGCACAGCTAAAGCATCTACAAGCCTGCCTCACTTGGTTGGCGAACTTTCATGCGCGATACATCGATGTTCGTTCTGATAAGTTGTGGCATATCGGTACATACTGGCACTTAGCAACCAGACCCGACGAGCTTGAAGCATTGCAAGACACTGAGCTACAAAATGCGGCTCAATTGATTGATCAAACGCTTTCGCAAGCTAAGTTTAAAACACTAATACACGGTGATGCCAAATTGGCGAACTTCTGTTTTGATGAAGAAGAATCAAACGTTGCTGCGGTTGACTTTCAATACGTTGGATGTGGGTGTGCCATGAAAGATGTGGCACTGTTTATGAGTAGTGCCGTTAAGCCAGAACGTTGTGCAGAGATGGAAGTTTGGGTTTTGGATACGTATTTTGCTCAGTTGCAACACGCGCTAATAGGCTATCAACCGAATCTTGACCCTAATGAAGTCGAGCGTGAATGGCGTCCTTTGTTTGCTGTGGCTTGGGCAGACTTTCAGCGCTTTGTGAAAGGTTGGAGTTCCGACCACTGGAAGATCAATCCCTACACAGAAGCATTGACTCGCAGAGCGTTGGCTTACTTACGAAAGTGAGTCGAAGTTTAAAAAGAAAAGCCTCCAATTAGTAGGAGGCTTTGTTTTATCTTTGGCCTGGTCTGATGCGCGCCATGTAATAGGTATTGATGAATTCACCATCGCGGAAGGAACCGTCAATCGCTTCACCTTCAATTTGAAATCCATGCTTTTTATAAAGCCCAATGGCGGCGTCGTTATCGGCATTGACCTCTATCTGAATTCTTCTCACATTTAACCAGTTATCTGCTAGTTCAGTGACTGTTTCTATCAATTTGCTACCAATACCGAGTCCATGGAAACTATCATGTACTCCGATGCCAAACGATGCCGTGTGCATCGTTCTTGGACGTAGAGAGTGGTGAAAGCCAATATTTCCGACGACTTTACCATCAATTTCAGCGACATAGCTATAAACACCATCAGGTATGTTTGACAACCTTTCCACCCACATCGCGAGCGAAGGCTTTGGGAGTTGCAGGGTTTCACGTTGTGCTTTTGGTTGTGAATAGATTTCTACGAGTGCCGCTGCGTCTTCGACGGTCGTTGGACGTACGATAATTTCCATGCCTCTCTCCTTCGCTTTTTAGTTTTAATTTTTAATCTAACCACAGTTTTCTTATTTGGATAGTGTTTTTTTATGTTTAATGGATAAATGCCTTTTAAATTAGCTTGTTATGATGTGTTTTTTTGAATTTTTAGTAGTGATTTGTCATCGAATTGAACGAGTAGATTGCAAAGGTGTTGAATTATTGTACTGAGAATGGCGCGTACTGCAGAGTATCGTGGTGAATTTCATGTCGCAGTAAATAAACGCATTTAGTCAAACTGTGACGACGGCACTGTGCGTCAGTTGACTTGAATCAATAGAGGATGGAGTTACCTCCTATGAGGTATAGGGAAACGACACGTTTAGGGCTATTTATGCTTAACTTGATAAGGGAGTTTTGTTGAGGAAATAGCATGAAATCCTCTCAGTCTAAAATATCGCAAAGTCGGCGCCGATTTTTGCGTGATACAGCTCGAACTGCGGCTGGTGTTGGCGCAGCTGCGTGTGTATTGGGCTTACAATCGCTACAAAGCCAAGCTCGAGAAACCAAAGGTGTGCCTATTCGTCCGCCTGGTGCATTGCCGGAAGGCGATTTCGAATCAGCTTGTATTCGATGTGGCTTGTGTGTTCAGGCATGTCCTTACGATACCCTGAAACTTGCGACATTACTTTCACCCGTCGCGACTGGCTCACCTTACTTTACTGCACGCGATATTCCCTGCGAAATGTGCGAAGACATTCCTTGTGTTGTCGCTTGTCCGAGTGGGGCGCTGGATCCGAAACTAACCGATATTGATGATGCTCGAATGGGTACAGCGGTTCTTATTGACCATGAAACTTGCCTTAACTGGCAAGGGTTACGATGCGACGTTTGTTATCGCGTTTGTCCGCTGATTGATGAAGCCATCACGTTAGAGATGGTTCACAACGATCGAACTGGCTATCACGCCAAACTTATCCCTACAGTGAATTCCGAAGTGTGTACCGGATGTGGTAAGTGTGAACAAGCGTGCGTGTTGGATGTCGCTGCTATTAAAGTCGTCCCGACGGATTTGGCGAAAGGCAAAGTGGGCAGCCACTACAATTTTGGTTGGAAAGAGCTCGACAAACCACTCGAAAATATCCTCCCTAGTGAGACGCCTGTGCCGGAAGGTGCGCTTGAATCGCTAAAAGGAGGTAAGTAATGGCAAAGAATTTAGCTCAAAATGCTGGCAAAGAAGCGCTTGAAAAGCTTGGTTGGTGGCGCGCGCATCGGTTTTTGATTTTACGTCGGCTATGTCAGTTCACCATCATTGCGCTATTTATGGCTGGGCCGACGCTGGGAATTCTAACTGGTAATCTGTCATCAAGTATGTTGCTCGATACCGTGCCGTTAAGTGACCCGTTAATCGTGCTTCAAGCTTTGGCGACAGGGCATGTTCCGGAGTTTAATGCGTTGTTAGGCGTAGTGATTGTCGTGGTATTTTACGCGATTTTGGCGCCGCGCGCATTTTGTGCTTGGGTGTGCCCGTTGAACATCGTGACAGACTTGGCGGCGTGGTTGCGTCGAAAGTTCAACATTAAAGCGAGCTATCGTTGGTCTCCCATGATTCGTTATTGGCTGATCCCTGTTTTGATGTTGGGCAGTGCGCTATCTGGCGCGATTCTTTGGACATGGTTAGATCCAGTTGCGGCACTGCATCGCGGGTTGGTGTTTGGTATGGGCGCAGGTTGGGTGCTAATCGCCCTAGTGTTTGTGTTGGATTTACTCTTGGTTGAGCATGGGTGGTGTGGGCACTTATGTCCACTGGGGGCTACCTATGGCGTGATAGGCCGAAAAAGCCTGTTGCGCGTTACTGCTGTTCGGCGCGAAGATTGCACCAAATGCATGGATTGCTTTTACGTTTGCCCAGAACCAGAAGTGCTTCGGCAGCCTTTGAAAGAGGGAGATCGTCGAGTTATGGATCAAAACTGCATTAGCTGTGGCCGTTGTTTGGATGTGTGTCCAGAACATGTGTTTGAATTTAAAAATCGCCTATCAGTAAAAGTCATTGATTAAGCCACTGAGCACATTTACTCATGCTTTAGTTCTCTTGATACTTGAACATCGCGCTTAGCCAAGGAATTGAGTGCGATGTTTATCTTCATAACAATATTCCTCAGCCATATCAGCTTGCTCTGGGTTGAAAATAATAATGATATTGCGAATTTGTTACATTTAAAGCTATGATGATGCCTTCATATTTAAAGGAAACATCATGACTACCTCATCGCACGGCTGGAGAACGCCGCAAAATTTCCTCCTGTTAATTTCCATTATCGTGCCCATTGCTTTTTCTACCTGGATGGCGTTGTTGAACAACTTTGTTATAGAGAAAGCAAACTTTGATGGTGCCGACATAGGCCTATTGCAAAGTGTGCGCGAAATTCCGGGTTTTTTGGCCTTTACCGCCGTGTTTGTATTGCTGTTTATCCGAGAGCAACGCTTTATGCTCGTCTCTTTGGCGATGCTTACGCTTGGTACGGCATTAACAGGTTATTTTCCCACTTTGTACGGTCTACTTTTTACAACCTTGTTAATGTCCACCGGCTTCCATTACTTTGAAACACTCAAGCAGTCTTTGTCTTTACAATGGCTATCTAAAGAAGAAGCGCCAGAAATGCTGGGTAAGTTTATTTCTGTTGGAGCTTTGGCTTCTCTGTTTACCTACGGCGCCATTTGGGTTTCGCTCGAACAGCTCAAACTTGATTTTAAAACGGTCTATTTAATGGCTGGTGGTTTAGGTTTTGTGCTCATTTTGGTGATGGCATTTGCCTTCCCACAATTTAAGACAAAAGTGCCTCAGAACAAGAAGCTCATCCTGCGTAAACGTTACTGGTTATACTATGCGCTTACGTTTATGAGTGGAGCACGCCGTCAAATTTTTACGGTGTTCGCTGGTTTCTTGATGGTAGAAAAGTTTGGTTACTCCGCCGCAGATATTACGTTGCTGTTCCTGATTAACTATGTCTTTAACTTCTTGTTTGCGAAGCGAATAGGCCGTTTTATCGGCGTTGTAGGTGAGCGCAAAGCGTTGATGTTTGAATACGTCGGTTTGATCTTCGTGTTTGTCGGGTACGGTTTGGTGCAAACGGCTGAGTGGGCGGCAGCATTGTATGTTGTCGATCATCTATTTTTCGCGTTAGCGCTTGCGATTAAAACCTACTTCCAGAAAATTGCCGACCCAGCAGATATGGCGTCGACCGCGGGCGTTGCGTTTACGATTAACCATATTGCGGCGGTTGTAATACCTGTTACGTTTGGTGTGATTTGGCTGGTTTCACCTGCTAGCGTATTTTACATCGGCGCTGGTATGGCAGCAGTGAGCTTGCTGTTGTCACTCAATATTCCAGCGAAGCCGGAAGAAGGCAACGAAACTCGCTTGTTGAAGTGGAGTTAAGTTGGTACTCACTATCTAATCATTAAAGCGAATACCTGTAATTAGACTCGCTAAAAAGGGTGCTTATGCGCCCTTTTCTTTTTATTGCAAATAGATAATCCCTCCAATGGTTGTCAATGCATGCCACGTCCGTTAGGGTTTAGAACTAAGTATTTCGAAATAACTTGGGCATAACTGACGCGAAACAATAAGAGGGGAGCTATACAGTGCAGATACATGGCAGAGAGTTGGATTTAGATCTAGGAAGCCGTCACATCGTTATTCAGCGCCGCTATGAGGCGTTAGGTGCTGCAAACGACCTACTCATTGCTATTTGGTTTTTAATTGGTAGCTTTTTCTTTTTGAATGATTCGTTGATTGAAAGTGGTACTTGGCTTTTCATCGTGGGCAGTGCGCAGTTGATCATTAAGCCCCTGATAAAACTGATGAGTTTAGTTCATGTTGGTCGTTTGAATAAGCAACTTTCTGGCACATCAGCGAGCCGCTGAAATTACCGCTTCTTTTGAATACTTGCAAGCAAGAAGCCAGCAGGCGAGTTATCGAGGGGAAAGACGGAAGATAACGTGGTCACAACACTAACCACGTTATGTTCAGTTTGAAGCTTCAGAATTTAAAACGGATACCAGAACAGTTGTGTGTCCATCACGCGCTTGCTGATCGCAGCAATCACTATCACCGCAATCCCAGCCATGCAGATCATATCGGCTTTGGTCAGTGGTTTTAAGCTGTACCAAGTGCGAGAGGAGTGGCGGCCAAAACCACGTAGCGTCATCGCGTTTGAGATTTGATCGGCTCTGTCTAAACTAGAGAAAATCAGAGGTCCAAGAATCTTCGCGACGTTCTTCATACGAGTGAACAACGGAGCCTTCTTGCTCAGTTCTACTCCGCGTGCTTGTTGCGCGTGCATGATGTTAACAAAGTCCTTTTTCACTTCCGGCAAGTAGCGCAGCGTTAAGCTTACGGCATAGGCGATTTTGTAAGGTACACCCAAGCGGTTCAAGCTGGCTGAAAACTCCGTCGGGTGAGTGGTAAATACAAACACCAACGCGATTGGAAACATGCTGAAGTATTTCAACGTCACTGTTACTAGGTAAAACAACGTCTCTTGAGTGAGCGAGTAATTACCGGGTAACGAGAGTAAAACCGTTGATGAGCCCATGAACTCAGTACCTTGTTGCGGTGCTAACGCGAACATAAACAGGGCATTGATCAGCAATACCGTGCCTGTACCGAATAACAGCGGTTTGTAGACATGAAAGGGCACTTTGGTCATTTTCAATAAGCCTACACCAAGCACGATCAACAGCGCGATGATTCGCAAGTCAAATGTGGTCAACACCACCGTTACCCAAGCAATGAAAAGCAAGAACTTAGTAATGCCATTCAACTTATGAAGTGGTGATTGGGTATCGATGTAGTTGATACCAAACTTCATCTTATTGTCTTTCATGCCACAGCTTTCTCTGGTTGGTTTACTTCGCCGCTTTTTCGTTGGCGGTGCGCTTTTTCTACATTGATAAAGTGCTGCATAAAGCCATTGGTGTCTTCGATGCCAACTTTCGTAGCCAACTCAAACAGACTTGTTGTGGTGAGGTTTGCTTGGTCTAGTAGCTCTGGACTGCTGAATACCTGCGTCATTGGTGCATCCGCGACTAATTTACTGTCTGCAATCACGATAGAGCGCGTGGTGTATTCCAGCACTAAATGCATGTCATGAGAGATGATCATCACGGTTACGCCCAACTCGCGATTGAGCTTTTCGATGAAACTCAGCATAGACGTGTAGTTTCGATAGTCCTGACCTGCCGTCGGTTCATCAAGGATCAGAAGCTCTGGTTCCAATACCAAAATTGACGCAATGGTTACGCGCTTTTTCTGGCCGTAGCTCAATGCTTCGATTGGCCAGTGACGGTATTTGCTCAAACCGCACAGCTCAAGGACTTCAAATACTTTAGCTTCGATTTGTTTCTCTTCAACGCCACGATTACGGAGGCCGAAGGCCACTTCGTCGAAAATCATGTGATGGGAAATCATGTGATTCGGGTTTTGCATCACCACGCCCACTTTCTGGCTACGCTCGAAGATGGTCAGTTCGTTAAGATCTTGACCATTTATGCTCATTGAGCCGCTATCCGCTTCAATAACGCCCATAATCAGTTTGGTGATGGTCGATTTACCCGAGCCATTTTTGCCAAGTACAGAGACAAACTCGCCACGCTTGATGTCAAAACTCACGTCTTCTAACGCGTTTTTCTCACCGTCGTAAGAATAGGTGAGGCCACGGACTTCAAGCAAAGTCTCGGCTGGCGTTTTAGGTGGTTGTGCTGTTGAACCATCAAACCATGCTTGTACCGCTGGTTTATATAGCTCCAACGGTAATGTAGTTAAGCTAGAAGGTTTTGCATCGCCCTCAATCGCGCAGCCTGCTTCTTTTAGTGCTGAAATATAAAGCGGTTCGCGGATGCCGTAATCTTCTAGCAGAGGCGACGCTAAAATTTCATCTGGCGTTGTATCGGTAATGATTTCGCCGCTTTCCATCAAGATAATACGGTCAACTGAGCAATGCAGAACGTCTTCAAGACGATGCTCAATGATTACGATGGTTTTGCCCGTTTCGCGGTGTAGATCATCGATAATCTCGATGGTTTTTTTACCCGTTTTAGGGTCAAGCGCAGCTAGTGGTTCATCAAACAAAAGGATATCGACGTCATCGACGAGAATGCCCGCCAAAGAAACACGCTGTTTCTGCCCGCCAGATAAATCGTGGGGTGAGCGATCTAACATCTGTTCCAAGTCGACCATTTTGGCCGTGGCTTTGACCAATGGGTACATGTCGATATTTGAAGTTAGCTGGTTCTCCAGCGCAAATGCAATGTCTTCGCCAATGCTCAAACCGACAAATTGGCTGTCCGTATCTTGCAGTACGGTGCCAACTTGCTCAGTGTATTGGTGCATGTCGAAAGGGGCGGTGTCTTGACCATTGATGGTCAATGTTCCACTGGTTTCCCCTTTGATTGCGTGTGGGATCAGTCCGTTAAGACATTGCCCAAGGGTAGATTTACCACTACCACTTGGACCGATAATGACGATTTTCTCTCCTTTCTCTATCCTTAGATTGATATTTTTTAGCGTCGGTTTGTCCAGCGACTCATATCTAAAAGAGAAGTTAGAAAATTCGATTGTCATTCGACATTAAGCCTCTGTTAAGTTACGGCTTTGCTTGTTACGTTTAGCGACAGACTTAAGAATGAAGAAGCCAACAATAGCAATAAGAATGGTGTTACCGATCGCGATAATAGAAAGCTGGGTAAACACTTTAGTGAACGGTTCTGCGTATAAAATCGTGTCGAGGAATGCAGAGCAGCCGTAACCAAATACGTTGCCTAATAGCGCAAGTACTACGAATAACGCGAAGTCTTTCATATTGAAATCACCTTTCTCCAAACGGTAGCGCGTTAGAGAAGGGAATAGACCGATAATCAAACCAACAATACCTGAACCAAGTACCCAAGTGAGCCATACGCCCCAACCTGCAAATAGGTCAGTAACCCAGTGACCAATAAAACCAACCAAGAAGCCAACAAGTGGTCCAAATAGTACTGAGAACAATGCTAATACTGCCATTGCTGGTTTTAGCGTTGTGTTTGCAAACACAGGGATGCCAAACATAGGTAAGCCGCCGATACCGTAAAGAGCAGCACCGATTGCAATAACCACAACAGTTTTAGCGGAAAGATTCATAGATAACCTCAGTTCAATAGTCGATTTTAAAGAACGTTCATTTATATTGTTGGAAAGCGTTAGTTATTTGATTGTGTAACATATATTCAAAACAACCAAGCTGCTTATTGTTTGCTCTATTTTTCTTCAGGAAATGTGTGATTTGATTCACGCATCCCTTTGACTGGCTTTGGTTTTAGCAAGCATTAAAAATAAGGCGCGCATTATACAGAATATTAATAAAAGTGGGAATGCTATCTATCTGGATGGCTAGAATGAATCAGGGGCTGATCGTCAGCCCCTGATTACACGGTTTGATGTTATTTTTACCAATAAATGAATGCGCTATATGTTCATTAATGGTCGAGGTATAAATAGTTCTGCCAGCTCTTCATACGAATAAGCACTTTGCGCATCACTGATACGTGAGTAAAGCTGTCTGAATAAACTGCAACTTCAACCGCAGTACCCATTGGTAGGTGGTATCCACTCAAGTCGTCGGTAATTTTCAGCTTCGCAAAAACACGTCCGCTCGTGCGCAAGGCATCAGTCCCAAGCAGAGCGCCTCGCGCTTGAATTTGGCTTTCACCAATGGCTGGAATCACGTCAATGACTTCGCCACGGAACACTTTGCCCGGAATTGCGCGGAACATAAATTCTGCTTCAAAGCCTGGCTTCAAGCGTTGTAATGAGTTCTGTCTGAATGCCGCGGTGTACGTAATGTCTTCGGTATGTACGAAGGTCATTGCCGGGGCAAGTGGCAACGGCACAGCCATAACACCAGGACGCAAAGCCAATTGCGTAACGTAACCATCGGTTGGCGCACGAACGACGGTTTGCTCTAGGTTAAACTCTGCTTTACGCAGCTCGGCAAGAAGTTGCGCGACTTGGGTATTTTCGCCTCCGATTTCAGAGTCCAGAGCGATTTGCGCTTGTTCTTGTTGCAAAATCGCAACGTCTAACATGGCTTCTGCCGCTTTATACGCTTGGCGTCGAGTATCTAAATCTTGTTCAGTAAACGCGCCACGATCAAAGCCCCTTTGATATCGGCTAAACTCCCTTTGTGCTTTATCTCTGTCCGCTTGCGCTTTCAATACAGCAGCTTCTGCTTCTCTTAGATCAGACTCTAAACCCAACGCACCTTGGCTTGCTTCTTTGACTTTCGCTTCAAGGCGAGCAACTTCTGCTTCAAAAGGCACAGGATCGATTTTGAAAAGAATATCGCCCGTTTTGAGCGGTTGGTTGGCTTGGACTGGCACTTCCACCACGCGGCCACGCACGCCAGAGACGATAGGCGTAGTCGGGAACACTTGGTTACCCAATTGAGTAAATGGGTGGTTGTAGTTCATAAGCAGCACGAGTGTGCCCACTAACACTACGCCGCCAAGTACGGCGGTTGGAACGGTCCATTTGTTTAGAGGAATATTGAAAATTTTAAAAATGGCAATACAAAGAGCGGCGTAAGTCAGAATCAGCAATAAGTCCATTATTCGTCCTCTTTACTTTGTTCAGGCAAAGGCTTTTGCTGAATCTTTTGTTGTTTCAACATCGATACTTGGTTTTTGAGTTCGTTGACTTCATCGATGAGTTCTTCAAGGCGGTGATGAATGTCGTGTGTTTCTTGTTCTAGTTGTTTAAAACCCCAGCCGCGTTCCTTGCGCCATAATGTTGCCCAGATCCATAAAAATGGCCACAGCGCATGCAAAGTGAAAAGGCTGACCCAGCCAGCGTAGTGAATTGCGTCTTGGTGCGGGTGCTCTCTCTCTTTGGCGATTTCATATGGAATATCATGGATGACAATGATTCCGTAAAAGATCACTAAAGCAACGAAGATGAGTAACCCAAGTGCAAAATAGTCTAGAAACATCTTACCTACCTGTGCGTATTGCGAAATGGAAAATCTACGTAAATTAACAATTTAAGTATTTGTCTTAACTACAGATGAATCAAGCGGTTTTTATGTAGGAATTATGTTTATGCGATGTAAGTATCCACTGATGTTTATTGGCAGTTAAGGTGTTGCTGAGTACTTATTTAAACAAGCAGTGAAGTGATATAGGAAGGATAAGTAAAAAGTATACTAAAGCCCCAGGTGTCAACCGGGGCATGGTTTAAAGTTCGGTACAGACTTGGTTTCTGCCATTGGCTTTGGCGCGATAAAGAGCTTTGTCTGCACGATAAAAAGTTCGCTGAGTATTCTCGCCTTCTCGATGCAAGGTAATCCCTATGGATACGGTCAGCCCCCGTTCACCAAGAATATCGTCCCAACCATATTGATAAATCCGTTCACGATAATTCTCGGCATGCATTTCTGCGCGTTCCAGTTGGGTATTCTCAAGGATCACGAGGAACTCTTCACCACCAAATCGTACGCACGATGCGCCTTTAAATCTGAAGTAGGACGCCAGTTCCTGTGACACACTTTTGATCGCTTTGTCGCCAACCAAGTGGCTTAGTTCGTCATTGATGGATTTGAAGTGATCGATATCGATGACCATCAATGCAAATGCAGTATCGTGCAGAAGTAGATCTTTTAGTTTAACTTCTAACCAGCGTCGGTTGTGTAAAGACGTAAGTGGATCGGTAAAGACGTCCTGCTGTAGCTGAGCAACAGTATTTTTATGCTGCTTGGTGGTTTCTTTTAGTTCTTTGTTTTCTAGCTCTGACAAAATGAGTTTGAGTTGTAACTCAAAGCGTGAAAGTCGGCGTAGTTGAGCAGACCCTAACTCACCGATCGGAATATGTTTTACAAGATCAGATTCGATTCTATGCGCTTTTTTTTCACAATTTAATGCTTCTTGATACAACCCTTGAGAGGCGTAAACTTGACTCATCGCGTTATAAAAATGTTGAGTAACGATAGGAGATAGTTGCTTTTGAATCCTTTTACTGATGGAGTCCAACGTTAAATTAGCTAAAGAAGTGTGCCCTACACCGTTTAGACAATACGCAGTCTCAATTTTGACCATCGTGGATAACCAGTATGTCGTGGCACTACCCGTTGTATACTGAACATTCGAAATAGCCAGCAACGCATTGGGGTAGTCTTCTTGCAGACGATGTAATTTGGCTCGGTAGAGGTGAATTTGTGCGGCGAGGTTTTTATCACTGACGAGAATGCTCAGTTCTTCACATTCACTCAATAGTTCTTTGGCGTCTGCGGTACGGTTCAAGCTGATATAACAGGCAAGCATGTACAGCTTGTAACGAAGGCGTAGGGATCGACTGCCAATAGCGTGATCGATAGCATCTATTTTTTGATAATAACGTAATGCACGTTGGTGATCCCCATGGGCATCGCACAAATTACCCATTCCAATAATGGCCAATACGTACTCATCAATATAGCCGTACTCGACGGCGATATTGGTTGAAGCAACATACTCGGTTAATGCCGCATTGTAGTCACCTACTTCAACCAAACGCTCACTCAAGCTTGCTTTCACAGAAAGAATATCTTCTACATCCTCTGGTAAAACAAGCAACTCAAGCGCTTGTTTCAATTCACTAATGCTGTCGTTGAGCTGTTTGATCTCTCTTCGATACTCGGCGCTAATGATATAGCAATGCGCTTTCTCTCGGTTTGTTGACGCAATATGTAACCCTATGTGTTCCCATAGCGTAATCGCTTCTTCACCTGAAACGGAAGAAGGATCGATACCTGCGTCAGTCACCTTGCTAAGCAGTTGTTCCATTCTTCATTACCTCAATATAACTTTCTTCGAGCTGTTCTAACGTGAATGGGAAGGTCAGGATATCTTGCAAATACAGTATCGGTTTCGGGCCTTTGATTCCGCGTCGCTTCCATGGATAGATGTCTAACATCGCTTGGACAGTGCGGTAGACCTCTTCTGCTGCTTGACCTTTTTCTGCAATTAACATTGCTAGCCTGTTACTGGAAATTCTCGAGATGAGGTCGCTGGAGGTTGTCAATGCATGAACGAGCTCGGTACAAACATCGAGAACTTCGGGGTTTGAATGCTGAATCATAATGATGGCGTGGTTAGAGCGTTTGAGCTCCGTTTTAAACAAAACTAACTGTTCCCACCAGTAGGTCTCAGAAACGACATTAGAGAACTGTTTTTCAGGGTCGTATTCGTGTTGAGAGCGAATATGATTGATCAGCTTACGTGCTCGCTGCTCTAGTTGGCGTTTAGAGCCTCTTGCTTTATCCATGCTGATTCGATGAGTTTGTTCTTTGAGCATTTTGAGTGCGTGCTTACGGTATTTCTTGAACGCGTTAAACGCAGACTCAAAGTCACCTTGTTCTTCAGCGACTCGTGATTGTTGGAAGCAAATTTGGCTGAGTAGCTCACCGTGGTCGAAACTGAGTGCAGACTCTTCTGCTGCAAGTAGCAACTTGGCAGCGCTGTCTGTATTTTGGCGCAAAAGCTCAAGTCTTGCTCGGCTAATAAAAGAGTGTGCTTTCATCCAAACGAGGTCATGCTCAATGGCGAGCTGGTGGGCTTTTTGGGTGGCTTCTTCGGCCGCATCAAGGCGTTCTAGTCCAAGCAGTGCTAACCCTTTAAAGTCCCAGATCTCGGCTTGCCATGTACTATCATCATGATCTTTTAATACTTCGGTTGCTCCATCCAGTACCGTAAGCATCTCGACAAACTTATTTAGTAAGTAATAGTCCCAAGCTAATAAGATGCGCGCTTTACCTTCTAACCAAGCAATACGAACATTGTTTGCCACTTTAACGGCTAACTCATGAGTTGAAGCGGCAAGTTGGTGTTCATTAGTGATGCGCCATACATTACCAAGCCCAATTAGAGATTCGATTTGAATTTCAACATCATCAACGAGAGCAGATTGTTCGAGCGCATTAATCCAATATTGTTGCGCGGAATAATACTTTGCTTGGCCCCAATATTGGAGAGCAAAAAGATGGAGAATTTCCGGGAGATGATCGTCGGTTTCAAGCTGTGTTTGTTTGCTGTAAGCGTCTTTGACGAGTTTTAAGCCTTGTCGGTAATCCATTAGGCACCAACAGCATTGCGCCATGATGAGTAAGGCTTTGATCTCTCCGTCCACAAATAAAATTTGTTCCGCGCGGATACGATATTGCTGCGCAATATTAAAGGTATGTTTAGGGGCCGATTTTATTTGGCCTTTAAGCTTAGTGAGATCATCTTCTAGCTGAATTTGGTTTTTATCCAACGTTCACATCCATGACTATCGAACTGGAAATCACACCTAATATTAAGTGGTTAGATGCATGTTTCTTTACCAAAGCGATGCGGATAACGTTTTGGTAAACGATCAGGGGCCGTAATGTATACCGTTACAACCCCTAATTACTACATCTAAATTACCAATAGAATAGCTACGATAGGAGCTGTTTGATTGTCAAAGGTGCATCAGAGACTTCTAACCTTTGTGCAGCGGTAAGACCTTGTTTATCCTGATAGCACAAATTATGCCAAGCTCTGAATATATCTAAAAGAGGTAAAATACCAGCAGGTCGTAATTTGCGACGTGGCTCGTTAATGAAGCTTTCGAAAAGAATCTGAAAGCGGTTTTGATAAAACTTCACATGACGAGTTGTCGCAACGTTAAACCATTTTTCAGGCTCATTTTGATCGCCAGCGAGGTAGCAAATGCCTTTGTGGTTTTCGTTTTGACTAGAGATTGCCCAACGATCGCGCCACCAACTCATATAGGCGATATCGACTTTGCCAAAGGGAGTGCTCATGTCCCAACTAGCGTCCTCTTCTACGTACATCAAGTCGACACTTTTCTCTTTAATACGAGGTAAACAAACGCTCAGTGCAGCTGAACGTAGTAGGGGATCTTGAGGCATGTATAGAGATACACGTTTGTTTGGGCAGCACATATCAAGTACGTGCAAATAGTGTGCATACGAGGTGTATGGCGGACGGACTAATGCCCCTTTTGAAGGGTAATGAAATACAGATAGATTACCAAGAGGGTCTTCTACGTTACCGCGAGCCAAAATTGTTTGGTATTTTTGGTCAATTCGCTCTCTGAGGTGATAAGAAGGTTCCGCAAGCGGCTCACTTGCTTCCGCTACATACTCCTGGGAAACAAAACGAGACACCTCATCGTAAGGATTATGATCGAGCGTTGCGATTGGCTCTTCATCAGCGGAATAATTGACGTGCTGGCAAAGAATATAGCCAGAATGCGCTTCGCCAGAAACAATCCAATACACACCATTATTGCTGTTCGGTTGCAATGCAATATAGTTTGAGGCCAATTCATAATACGTTGCGTGGTTTACCCAGCGCGCATCAATGGTTGCCAGCTTGCGGCGGCAGCGGCTAGCTATATGGTCAACATGATCGTAAAAGGTTTTTGGGTTAATACTAAGCTTGCGGCAGATTTCTCGTACGGAATATCCCGTAAACAATAAACCCATCAAGTTCTCTTGAAATTGAAGCTTCTTGTTGGCACCAGACCACTTGTCGACAAAGGTACTTTGACACACTTTACAGCGGTAACGTTGGCGATCGCCACTGTAACCGAAAGCGTGATAGAGGTGTTTGTGAGTGTGGACAGAAAGTCCAAAGTTGTCGCAATCATCATTACGGCAAGCAGGCAACCCGTCACTGTGGACGTGCCGCAGGCGATGAAGTTCGTTCACGACATCGCGATTATTAAGTAAGGGGGGGAAAGCTCCACATTCACGGCATACCATCGCCGGACGCTTAGGGTTCGCATGTTGCAGAACGTAACGCTTTGCATCACTCAATCCAAAGTTGTCACACGCCAATGTTTTACAAAAGTTGAGTTGTAACCCATCTGCGTCTTTTGGCAGTTCGCCGTTAGACACAATCGCCCCCTCGGGATAATTCGGGCAGCCAGCATAACTCTGGCTGCAAATTATTACTTACTATTTGTTCTTAGATGTTGATTGCAGTTTCTAGTGCAACTTTCATCATGTCGTTGAACGACTTCTGACGCTCTTCTGAGCTTAGTTTTTCACCACGGATGATGTGGTCAGAAACTGTCAGGATAGTCAGTGCTTTCGCGCCTAGGTCAGCTGCTACGCCGTAGATACCAGCCGCTTCCATGTCTACACCTAGGATGCCTAGTTTTTCCATCTTCTCGAAGATGTCTGCTTCTGGTGTGTAGAACAGGTCTGCAGAGAATACGTTACCTACTTTTACAGGCACTTCCTGAGCGCGCGCTTGGTTAACTGCTTCTTCTAGAAGACCGTAATCAGCGATTGCTGCGAAATCGTGGTTGTTGAAACGGATACGGTTAACTTTAGAGTCTGTAGAAGCACCCATACCGATAACAACGTCCATTAGTTTCACGTCGTCACGTACTGCACCACAGCTACCTACACGGATAACGTTTTTCACGCCGTATTCAGCGATTAGCTCGTGTACGTAGATACAGCAAGACGGGATACCCATGCCGTGGCCCATTACAGAAACTTTTTTGCCTTTGTAAGTGCCAGTAAAGCCGAACATGTTGCGAACGTCACAAACTTGTTTCACATCTTCTAGGAACGTTTCAGCGATGTATTTAGCGCGCAACGGGTCGCCTGGCATCAGAACTGTTTCAGCGAAATCACCTGGTTGTGCGTTAATGTGTGGGGTTGCCATAAGTGCTCTCCAAAGTTTTGTTTTGATAAAACGCCTCTATTATAGAACGCTATTACCAATTCTGTTGAACTTGTTCGTTTTCGTTGAGGCAATAATATCGGGACGTACAGTAGCCCCTTGAGAGCTTAGTCACAAAAACCACGTATTTAGAAACTGCAACTCCTATTGATAACTAAATCTGTTGAAACCAAAAGAGCAATCGATTTGCTTTTGAGCAGTTTGTCGATTGCGCGCACAAATTCTTTGTTTTTGGGCCAAACTTTTTTCTGAAAGCTGGTTGATCGAAATACTTTCGAGTGAAGTAAAACGATTAAATTGTACAACTTATTTTCTTGTACAATCTGGAAAGGCTTGCTATAAGTTATACAACAAAACTTTTTGTATAGGGATGCGTCATCATGGAATCTTCAATCAAAGTAGGTATCAGTTCGTGTGTTTTGGGTGAACGAGTGCGTTTTGACTCTGGTCATAAGGTGAGCAACTTTGTGACTAAAGAGCTCAGCCCGTATTTTGACTTTGTTTCGGTATGCCCTGAAGTCGGCGTAGGTATGCCAGTACCCCGTCCAACAATTCGTCTTGTTTCTAATGAAGAGCGTGTTGCATTGGTTGAAACCAAAAATCCAGAAAATGATCATACCGACAATATGCTCACTTACTCGGCCAATAAAGTAGATGAACTTCAAAGCGAGCAGCTTTGTGGTTACATCGTTTGTGCCAAGTCACCAACTTGTGGCATGGAGCGAGTCAAGGTTTACAGCAAGAACAGTGCTGCGAAAGAAGGTGTTGGCTTGTATACACAAACATTGATGCAAAAAATGCCTTGGTTGCCTGTTGAAGAGGATGGCAGACTTAACGACCCTGTATTGAAAGAAAATTTTATTACTCGAGTATTTTGTCTAAATGACTTTTACGACTCGATGGATGGTGAGCCTACTCGTGGCAAAATCATCGACTTTCATTCGCGCTACAAACTGACGTTAATGGCACACCACCCAGAGTCATACCGATCCCTTGGCCGCTTAGTTGCCGATGTCGCTAATTATGAAATTGAAGACTTTTACCAAGAGTATCGTTTAGGACTGATGAAGGCGTTAACGAATCGGGCTAGCCGCAAAAATAACACAAATGTGTTGATGCATTTACAAGGGTACTTCAAACGCTCACTAACTAAAGAAGAAAAAGAAGAGTTAGCGACAGTGATTCACGACTACCGTATTGGAATGCTGCCTCTGCTAGCACCACTTACGTTGATTAAGCATTACTTAAATACTTACCCAGACGAGTATTTATCAAAACAGAAGTTTTTAGAACCGTATCCGCAGGAGATGAGATTACGCTATGGTTTGTAGTTCAGAAGAAAAACTATACGCGATCCGAGATGTCGCAGAAATCACGGGTGTAAAACCAGTTACGCTGAGAGCTTGGCAACGAAGATACAACTTGATCCAGCCTCAGCGAACTGAAAAAGGACACAGACTCTATCGCCAGCAAGATCTCGATACGATTCGCGAAGTCCAGAGTTGGCTCGCGAAGGGGATTTCGATTGGTAAAGTGAAGGGGCTGCTAGGAAAAAGCGCCGATGTCGAAGTCAAAAACGAGGTTCGCACACTCGAAGAAGTTGAAAACATGCTGCTTGCGCTGTCTACCCTGAATCGAGGAAAAGCAGAGAGTTTACTTGCCTCTGTTCTTAAAGAGTACCCACTAAAACTCGTTATTGATCAGTTTATTAGCCCAGTATTTGATGCGCTAGATATGGTAAAAGGATCGTTGCGATCCTTGCAGGTGGGGTTATTTCAGACTTGTTTGATCACTCGTCTTGCCCTTGTTATCGATTCTGAAAACAAAGCCGCTTCCAAAGGAAAGTGTCTGCTCATTAGCTTTGAACAAAACAGAGAATCTGAGAGTTGGATTCAAGCAGCGAAGCTTTGTGAACAAGGGTATCACACGACTTTGATCGATAAGGTTGATGATGTTTCTGGTCTACTAGATCACGAGGTCATTGAAAATGGTTCGTTTATCTACCTTTTCTCCAATAAAGCACTAGCTGCTAAACAAGTAGCGTCCATCAAAATGCTTCACGCACAGCTAGGTGATCGGATGGGGTGCTCTGAAGTGATAGAGAAATTACACCTAACTTAGTAGACAAAAGATAGGAGCTACCATGATTTTAGTATGGTTTCGACGTGACTTGCGTACGTTAGACCACACGGCACTCAAAGCGGCATTGGATTCAGGTCAGCCTGTCGTCGCTTGCTTTATCGCGACGCCAGAGCAGTGGCGGGAGCATCACATGGCGCCGATGCAGGCAGACCTCATTGCTCGTCGCTTAGCTTGTCTTAACGAGGAGCTTGAAAGCCTTAATATTCCTTTTTTGTACAAAGAGGTGCCGTCGTTTTCCGATTGTACAGATGTGATTAGTGGGTGGGCGGAAACACTTGAAGCCACGTCTGTCATGGCAAACATTCACTATGAGGTGAACGAACGAGAGCTCGATACACAAGTAAGTGAAGCGTTAGCTTCTCACGATATCGAATTTGAACTGTTTCATGACAAATGTGTGCACGCGCCAACGACGGTTCTTAATAAGCAAGGCGAATATTTTAAGGTATTTACGCCATTCAAGCGTGCTTGGTTAACGCAGTTCCATATGCCGACGGTAGTAAAACCTCACGAGCAAGCGCCACTCAATAAAAAGGTACTCGAACAATTAGAGTCGGCTCGATTTAATTCAAGCTTCACATTTAGCTATCCTCGAGAATCCAGTGAAGACTGGCTGGCTTCGACTAATGATATTTTGAAGCAGCTTAGGGAATTTGCACGGGAGCGCAGTGACGCGTATCAAAGCGAGCGAGACTTTCCAGCTATTGATGGCACTAGCCAACTGTCTCCATACCTTGCGATTGGCGCACTATCACCAAGGCAGTGTATTGCTCGTTTGTATGCTGAAAATCAACAAAATGACCTTACAGAAGGGAAAGCAACTTGGCTAAGTGAGATCATTTGGCGTGAGTTTTATCAGCACCTATTGGTTTTCGAACCAAAACTCGTCAAAGGCAAAGGATTTATCGATTGGGAGGATAAAATCCAGTGGTCCTATGATGAGAAAGCCTTTGAGCGATGGAAGACAGGAACAACAGGATACCCAATCGTTGATGCAGCAATGCGTCAGCTCAATCAAACAGGCTGGATGCACAACCGATTACGTATGATTGTCGCGAGCTTTCTTACCAAGGACTTACATATTGATTGGCGATGGGGAGAAGCGTACTTCATGAGTAAGCTGGTGGACGGCGATTTTGCAGCGAACAATGGTGGCTGGCAATGGTCTGCTTCTACGGGCTGTGACGGGCAGCCATACTTTCGTATTTTCAACCCGATAAGCCAAGGCGAAAAGTTCGATGCTAATGGTGAATTTGTGCGCCACTGGGTACCAGAAATCAAAAGTGTACCGAACAAATACATCCATAAACCTTGGACTTGGGAGGGCTTTTCTTTACTGGAATATCACAAGCCGATGGTTGATCACAAGACAGAAAGAGAGATAACCTTACAGCTCTTTAAAAGTGCCAAGGAATAGAGTGAAATGCTTAGCAAAAAGCGATCAATGAGTTTCGCAAAACGTACCCTGCTATCTGTGTCGTTATCTTTAGTGAGTGGTCTATCATTCGCTAAGATGTACGAATTACCAGAGGATGGAAGCCGTTTAATTGGTCGCCTTGAAAACCACGTCGTGCAAGAAGGCGAAACCATGGCAAATATCGCTAAGCTCTACGATGTGGGTATGCTAGGTTTAATGGCCGCAAACAAAGGCGTGGATCCCTTCTTACCAGAAGAGGGGCATGTTCTTACTATTCCGACACAGCTAATCCTCCCAGACGTACCTTATAAAGGTATCGTTATTAATCTAGCCGAGCTGCGCTTATATTACTTTCCGAAAGGAGAGAATATTGTCCATGTATTTCCTGTCGGAATTGGCCGAATAGGGCGCGATACCCCAGTAATGACAACGCGTATCAGCCAAAAACGACCGAACCCTACATGGACTCCTCCAGCCTCTATTCGTGCCGAGTACAAAGCAAAGGGCATTGACCTACCAGCCGTTGTTCCTGCGGGGCCTGATAATCCACTTGGTATGTTTGCATTGCGTTTAGCTTACGGGAATGGCGAATACCTAATTCATGGTACCAACAAGGACTTTGGGATTGGTATGCGAGTCAGCGCGGGTTGTATTCGTATGGACCCAAGTGACATTGAGTGGTTATTTGACAAGGTTCGTAACGGCGAAGACGTTAACATCATTAACCAGCCTATCAAAATGACACTTGAGCCTGACAGAAGTGTGTTCTTAGAAGCACATGAGCCTTTGACTCGTAGTAATGGCGAGAAAGATGAACTCAAAGTGCCGAAAGAGTTAAAGTGGTGGCTGGATGAATTCGGTATGAAAAACGTGAAGGCTAAAGCAGCAATCGCTGCACAGAATGGGGTTCCCGTCGAAATAACCGCGCCTTAACGGGCGTTAAGACGCGGTATCAAATCTTACTTAGTGTAAGACTGAGCGATGTTATCGATACGCTCGTTAGCACGCTCAGCTTCTTCTTGAGCAGCCATTGCTGCTGCGCCTGATTTTTGAACGTCAGATTGAAGAGCTTGTACGTCTTGGCTTAGTTGGCTAACTTGGTTGCTTAGTTCGTCTAATTTTGCTGCATTTGCTGTAGCTGCGTCATCAGAAGAAGCACAACCGGCTAGTAGAAGTACTGAAGTTGCTGCAGCTGCGATCAACGTTTTGTTCATATAAGAACTCCTTGCTTATAGTGAAAGTCTCGCCACTAGCTATTATTTTATACAGTAGCGAGGTTAAATGTGGTTACATTTTATCAGTACATGATGTAGCAAAAGTCAAAAAAACCCAAGAATTTCATGGAGTACCTGACGTCAACTTTTACCTGAACTTAACAAAGTTTAACTACCTATCCTTTATTTCGTTCTCACAACAGTTTTCATAGCAGGTGTATTTGCCACGTTCCTGATATCAATAATTTAGACGATATTGACACAAATGAAAGTTTATTGGCCCAAATAACTGCTATTTAAGTCGTTTTGTTGATGGATAGAAGGCATATTTGAACGGCTTTTCTCTAAACTTCCTGTCCAGCTGCTCATCAAAAAGGCTAGTCTTTACTCTGAACTGAGCCACAAATGATGTTTTACCGTTACCACAGGGAATTAGTTTGTGTGATCTCTATCTATACTCCTATGATTTGCGGTATTATACCGAGCTTTATTTTTTTGCTGCGTTAGAGCGGAAACGACACTACAGAGCGCTCAGACGCTGACTGATTTATTGGAGAATACTTTGCAATTTAAAGATCTAGGCCTAGACAACCGATTGTTGAAGAACCTAAAACACTACGATTTTAAAAAAGCGACTGACATTCAGCAGCAGGCGATTCCTGTTGCGATTGCAGGCAAGGATCTATTGGCATCTTCGAAAACGGGTTCGGGCAAGACTTTGGCGTTTGTATTGCCAATGCTTCATAAGTCTTTAAAGACAAAATCGTTTTCTGCGAAAGACCCTCGCGCGGTTATCCTTGCTCCTACTCGTGAGCTAGCGAAACAAGTATATGGTGAGCTTCGTTCTATGCTAGCTGGCCTATCTTATGAAGCAGCACTGATTTTGGGTGGTGAGAACTTTAACGATCAGGTAAAAGCTCTGCGTCGTTACCCGAAATTTATCGTGGCGACACCAGGACGTTTGGCTGATCACTTAGATCATCGTTCGCTTTATCTGGATGGTTTGGAAACGCTGATTCTTGACGAAGCAGACCGTATGTTGGATTTGGGCTTTGCACCAGAGCTTCGTCGCATTCATAAAGCAGCCAAGCATCGTCGTCGTCAAACGTTGATGTTCTCTGCGACATTAGATCATGCAGACGTCAATGAAATCGCGGCTGAAATGCTCAATACGCCAAAGCGTATTGCTATCGGCGTTTCTAACGAAGAACATAAAGATATTACGCAAAAATTTTACTTGTGTGATCACCTGGATCATAAAGAGGCAATTTTAGATCGTGTTCTTTCTGAGGCTGAATACCGTCAAGTTATTATCTTTACGGCAACGCGTGATGATACTGAGCGACTAACAGAAAAGCTAAACGAAAAGAAACTGAAGGCTGTAGCACTGAGTGGTAACTTGAACCAGACTCAACGTAACACCATTATGAGTCAGTTTGAGCGCGCAGTATTTAAGATCCTTGTAACGACTGATGTTGCTTCCCGCGGTTTGGATATTGCAACTGTGACACACGTCATCAACTTCGATATGCCAAAGCATACCGAAGAATACGTACACCGAGTTGGTCGTACTGGTCGTGCTGGAAACAAAGGGGATGCAATCTCTCTTGTTGGTCCAAAAGACTGGGATAGCTTTAAACGTGTAGAAGCATACCTACAACAAGATCTTGAGTTTTCAGTGTTCGAAGATTTGAAAGGTAAGTTTAAAGGCCTTAAGCCACCTAAACCAGATTTTCGCAATAAGAAAGCGACCGCAAAGAAAGCTCGCCCTCAAGCGAAAAAGTCGGCGAAAAAACCAGCTAAGCGTGACAAGAGCTTCTACAAAAACGTATCTGTGGGTGATGATGTCTTCATCCCTAAGAAAAAACCAGCGGCACCGAGCTCTGAAGAGTAAAAGCTGCTGTAGTTTCCCATTGATTTTAGTTCTTAAAAATCCGAGTGTTCGCACTCGGATTTTTTATGTCTGTCGCTAGGTGAAATAGCGTCTTTCCATACTCACTCGTTTGTCAGCTTTTATATTTGTCTGGTTGTATATAAACAGCATAGAACGCTAATTTAGGAAGTTATTAAGTTTTATTACCTCGGTCAAAGCAAACGTTTTTCCTCACACACTAGATAAAAATCTCACATGATTATGAAAATGATAATTGATCTCATTTTTTATTTAAGGGCAGAATACGCGCCATTGTATTAATCCTATAAATGAATTCGCTCTCTATATGAAATTTACTCATGTTTTTTTAGGGCTCATAATTACCTCTAGTTCTGGCTTTGCTGCTGATGATTTCAACTGGCTTCGAGATGATGCTCGTAAAGATGAGCGAGTTCTTACCTACCTAACAGAACAAAACCACAAAACTGAACAGCACCAAAAAAGTTATCAGACGTTGACAAAAAACCTACTCACGCAGTGGGATACCATGGTGGCAGACAAAGGTGATAAGCCATGGTCGATCATGAGTGGAAGAGAGTGGACGCTAACGCGTCGCGATGGTCGTTACTTACTATTATCCCGTGCGAGTCAACATGCACCAGAAAACGTGGTGTTCGATTTCGATGAACGACAATCTGCGCATCAGTACTACCAACTTGGTCAATGGCAAGTGAATGGTGACACGCTCCTTTTCACGGAAGATATCGACGGTAGCGAACAATATCGTGCTGTGGTTGTTGATTTACTCTCCGGCCAATCTACGGAACTGGCGACGCACGTCGATAGTGGCGTATTGTTGTCACCTAACGGGAAAGTGGCATTCCTCGTTGCAAAAGAAAAGCGCACTCAGCGACCTCATCAGATCTTACGTATCTCCACTGAATCTTTGGCAAAAACAGTCCTATGGAATGAACCCAAGTCAGATTGGTTACTTTCTTTCTATCGTGCGGCAGATAGCCGTTATGCTGTGCTGCAAAGCAACAACGAGTCAACAACAGAGCAGAAGCTTGTCGATCTAGAAACGGGCACTGTCTCAGATTCATTGCGAAAGCCTGAAGTGGGTGTGGAATATTACGCGGATGTGGCGAAAGGTTACATTTATCTGAAAAGCAACTTTGAAGGAAAGTTCGCCCTTTACCAAGCCGAACTCGCACCGCTTGGCGCAACATGGCAACGCTTCACCAATCCTCGTGAGCCGCTTGAACAGTTCTACCTTTATGATGCAGGAGTTGTGGCACTTAGCAAGCCAAACAATGTGTCGACTTTGACGGTGTATTCTTACCAAGGTCAGGAAAAAGTGATACTGCCATTGGAACACGATGGTAATGTCGCTTGGCTAAGCACGTTGGGCGATTTTGAATCAAACAAAATTCGTATCCGAAGCATGTCGATGACTACGCCTCCTCAGTGGGAAGAGTTCGATGTAAAAACGCTGAATAAATCCTTGTACTCTCAAGATGCTTACCAAGACTTTGATAGTCAGCGTTATGTAACCCAACGTATTTTTATTAAGCACGACGGCGTTTCTGTCCCGGTCTCTTTGGCGTATCGCAAAGACAAATTGCACCCACAATCTCCTGTGTTGATTTACGGTTACGGCGCGTATGGTTTTACGATGAAACCGTACTTTATGCCTCAGGTTATCAGTTTACTCGACCAAGGTGTGATTTACGCTATCGCCCATGTCCGTGGCGGTGGGTACTTTGGCGATGAATGGCACGAGCAAGGCCGTGGTGTGCGAAAAGCCAATTCTATTGGTGATTTTGTCGCGGCCGCGAAGGCGCTGCAAACATTCGAACGTGGCAATAGAGAGGTTTTCGCCATCGGTTCTAGTGCTGGTGGTACGTTGGTGGCCGGAGCGGTTAATCAAGATCCTAAATTGTTTTCAGGTGTCGTACTTAAAGTGCCTTTTGTTGATGTGGTTGCAAGTATGTCGGATACCTCACTTCCGCTTACCACACAGCAGTATGGCGAATGGGGTAACCCAACCAAACCTGAACAATTGGCGTTAATGAAGGCGTACGATCCGATTCTCAATATCCATAAAAACGCTTACCCACCCATGTTGGTTCAAGTCGGTTTAATCGATCAGCGCGTGCCATATTGGGAAGGCGCAAAGTATCTCGCTAAAGTTTCAGCGTTAAGTGAGCGCAACGGGCCGTACTTGTTGCAAACTAATTTTAATTCGGGCCACCAAATGGACCCGCGACAAGCGCAAGAACAACAAGCAAAAGAATACGCATTTCTACTATCACTCATTAAAACATCTAAAGCGGAGCAGTAAATGAAGCTTACCCCAGTGTCAGCGGCAGTACTTTTGGTACTTGCTGCCAGTCAAGTGCACGCCGAATCTAAGGTTTTCTCAATGGAAGAGGTGGTGGTAACCGCCAATAAAATCGATCAGCCATTGTCAAAAGTGGCAGGTAGTGTCGCGGTTATCACAAACGAGCAAATCGAAGAAAGAGGCGAGACCGAGCTATATGACGTGCTGCGTAACGAACCTGGTGTAAGTGTGACGGGCGGTGCAGGACGTCCGCAAAACATTACCATCCGTGGTATGACGGGGAACCGCATTATGATCGTTCGTGATGGCATTCGTTCTGCGGATGGCTTCGGTGCGAATGACATTAATGATGCAGTTGGGAGAGATACTTTTGATTTATCCAATTTTGAATCGCTGCAAATCATTAAAGGGGCAAGTTCTTCGGTGCATGGCTCTGGCGCGATCGGCGGTGTGGTGATTTTAGAATCCAGTCAGCCGGGTGATTTCTTAAAAGACAAAGACTTCTACACCGATGTTTCCGGTACTTACACCGATATCAGCAACAAGTACAAAGGCACGAGTAATCTAGCTTTTCGTTCCGGTGATACAGAGAGTTTGTTTAACGTTTCATACTGGCAAGGACAAGAGACACGTAACTTTGATGAAGATTTGTATAACCGCGACCTCGATGGTTACAGCGGTGCTTATACGATCAACCACTTTTTCAATGAAGAGGTGATGTTGAAAGCCAAAGCGGAACTCTACACCCAGAACCAAGAGCGTTTGGAGGGTTCACCGTCCATTCAACCTGATGGAATTTGGCATATTGAAGACTTTGCTGAGGATGAAACCACAGAAGAGTACAGCGCTTATATTGGTGCAGAGGTGACTCCGATTAATCCAACTTGGTTCGAAGAGTTGGATACCAAAGTTTACTGGCGTCACACCGAAGTGGTGGAAGACACCAACCGTTTAATGCGCCAAGTGGATCACAATGGTTTGATCACCAAGCGTCGCGAGCTGGAACACAAAACCTTCATTGACGAAACAATTGGCTTCCGTGGCGATTTCACCAATACGATTTATGCAGCAAATGCTGAGCACCAATTGGCTTACGGTGTTGAGCTTTCTACAGACTATTACGAGCGCACAGATAGCGATTCCAAGATTGATTGGAACGGGGTAACGCCTTCGACCAAACAACCTTTCGCTCCTGCTCGTGCTTATAACATTGGCTTGTATGTTCGAGACATGGTGGAACTGGATAAATGGACCATCACAGGTGGCCTACGCTTTGATGCGCACCGTCTCACGCCAGACGGTGCGGGTGAAGTGGGCGGCTTCCCATTAAAAGATATGGATAGCTCAGAGGTATCTCCAAGTCTGTCGGTTTCTCGTGAAGTATTTGCCAACAACATTGCTTATGTATCTTATAACCATGGTTACCGTGCTCCGGAATACGATAAAGCGTATGGCTTCGTAAGCCACGACTTTGTGCCGCTCACGCCGTTTGTCATTGCACCAAACATGGATCTAGAGGCTGAAACTTCCGACTCATTTGAAATCGGTAACAAGTTCGATAACGGTCGTGCGTATGTCTATGCGTCTTTGTTCTACAACAAGTTTGAAAACTTCATCGACGTTGTGACCACGGGCTTTGACTCAAGCAATGGTAATTACATTAAACAATACCAAAACCTCGATGGTGTCGAGACGTATGGTGCAGAGCTTTCTGCGGGTTACGCGATCACTAAGCGATGGAACATCAGCACCAAGTTTGGTTACGTAGATGGCAAAGACGCGGAAGGTGAATACGTTCGAAGCATTACGCCATTCGAAGGTAACGCTCAACTGAAATACGCCAACCAAGACTTCAATGCTTACGTGACTTGGAACTGGGCCGCGGCAATGGATCGCGTTCCTAAATGCCAGACCACGCTTGGCCTAGCGACAGATTGCGCGCAGACAAGTGCGTGGAATACGTTTGATATTGGCGCAACTTACCACGTTTCCAAAGACCTTCGTGTTAGCGCAAACATCATCAACCTGTTCGACAAAGAATACATCCGATACCAAGACGTAGCGGGTATCGCTGAGGAAAGTAAGCGTTACTCAACTGAGCCAGGGCGCTACTTCACGCTGACTGCAAAATACGAATTCTAGGACGAAATCATGAAGCTAAAACCATTGGCGTTTTCACTGCTTATTGCATGTACCCCTGCGGCGCTGGCTGCAGAGTGGGATTATCCCTCAACGGATTCTGTGGTGACCAATGAAGCGCAAGCGAAAACTTATCTAGACAGCCACTACTCAGAAGCGGGTGAGTTTAAGTTCCGTTACAAAACCCAGTCTCAGCTTGGTGAGCATTACAATTTTGATGTTTGGGTAAACGGTGAATATCAAGCACAGCGCACCTTAGTAGTAACAACTGATAAAAATCATCACGTTGTGCGAGTGTTTAAGAGCCTTGAAGATACGATCATTCGCAACGGTAAACCAACGGTTGCAATGGAATTGGAATCACCTCGCCAACTGCAAGCACAAGAGCCACCTGCTTTGAGCTCTGGAAGTCTGGTTAATGTTGAGGTTGCTTTATTCAACCCAGATCTTCGCACCATGCAACAGCAAGCGGCACCAGAATCGACGTGGTCAGCACTGTCTGATTACCCTCAGCCGATCGAGTACGTCACCAAGTCGATTGAGGTTTTAAAGTCCGGCGGTAAGTTCTACCTCTCTAACCCAAGATTAAAGCAAGTGGATGCGACGGGTTTATTTGCAGCCCCAGCACCTGGTGAAGCGCCTGTACTCGATACGTTGGACTTCCTCAGCGCAGAAGGGGTTCAAGCATTTGACAGTGTTGATGAGATGCAAAGCACCGAGTTTGGTGACAATGCGTTCCCACAGTTGATGGCTTTTTATCATCTTGATAGCTCGATCCAATATCTGACAAGCCTGACTTACGACTTGTTTGACGAACCGCTTCGTTTTGACGCTCGCGGTTTATCAAAAGATAACTCTACTTACTATTACGGTCCGAAAGCACTCATGCTGGGTGTCGGTGGTGTTTCTCCGGATGCAGTCGATGCTGATGTCGTGATACACGAGCTTGGGCATGGCATTCATTACCAAATCGTACCGGATTGGGCGTACGGTCACACTGGTGCTATCGCAGAGGGTTTTGCTGATTACTGGGCGGGCAGCGCGAGCTACCGCATTCAATATTTGGATGCTTCGCGTCGTGGTCAAGAATTCGAGTTAGATACGGTGTTCAACTGGGACGGTGTGTTCGGAACACGCAAAACAACTCGTAGCTTATGGAACCAAAGAGCACGTTACTTCGAGAGCTCAGAGTATCCAGCGCACGTCAGTGTGGGCGGTGAACTAGGTGACGAGCTATGGTCAACGCCGCTGTTTCAAGCGCTTAAAGCATCGGTTGAACGATACGGTGATGATACCGATAACGTGTTCCGCGAGTTTGACGCCATTGTACTTGAAGGTATGTACGGCATTGGTCGTGGCGTGAAAATGCATGATCTGGCGGAATCGACCGTGTTTGCCGCAAACACCTTGTTCCCAAATAAAAACTACGCCCAACTCCTGACGGACAGCTTCAACAGACACAACTTACTTAAAGCGCCTCTTCGTGTTCGCTATGACGCTCGATACATCGCACAAGGTCAAGACGTTGGTTTGAGCCTGAGCCAAACTGGCCGTGAAGCGAGCATCAAAGGGCAATGGCAGCTAAACAACGCATCTGTTTTCGACTTTGATGAAACGCTTTCTGACTCGACCTCAATGAAGGTGGCGTTACCAAGCGGTCTAACATGTGGCACGCAATTCGATTCCTCTATTTCATTGGATTATCAATTTTCTGAAGGCCTAAAGACTCACCAGTGGAGTGAAAAGGTGATGCTGGTTAATGGTACGCCAGAGCTCGATATCCAGCCTCAACCAGTGAACTCCGCTTTGCCGGAACAGGGCGACAGACTGTTCTCTCAGACGCTATCGGACAAGTCACGCACGATTGATGATTCGTTTGCGGTTTACCTGAACATCGAACATGACTCACTGCAAGATCTGCAAGTGACGCTAGTGTCTCCACAAGGCAAATCGGTCGTGCTACTTAGCCATCAATCAAGCAATACCAAAGGATTTAAAGGTTACTTCACCGCTCAGTATGACGAGGAGTTACAAGCACTTGTCGGTCAACCGAGTTGGGGTACTTGGCGTCTCGAAGTGTCTGACCGCGTGTCAGGGAACTCTGGGGTGTTGAAAGAGTGGGGTGTGAGTCACTTTGCTCAGTATCAGTGTAGTGCTGATACCACTAAAGAAAGCAGTGGCGGTGGTTCAGGTGGCAGTGGTTCGCCTTGGACCTTGTTAGGACTTTTCCTGCTTTCAATGGTGAGAGTGATTCGCTCTCGTTAATTAAAATCAAAAGAAGATAAAATCTATGAAGTTTCAATATTCTTTCGTTGCTATGTCACTAGCCCTAGCTGGCTGTGGCGGAGGTTCTGGTGGTGACACGTCGGCACCGACCTATGATGTAGCTGGCACCATCGTTTCTGCAGGTACACTTCTTGATACGCCAGTATGTATCGATTTAAACCAAAACTACGTCTGTGATTCCACTGAACCGAGTGCTAAAACGGATAATGCCGGTAAATTTAGCCTGACTTCAAGCGACAAAAACGTACTAACCAGCACCATTCTTGCTCAAGTTGATCAAGGTTCAAACCAAACGTTGCGTCTTGCGGCTCCGGGTCAAAATTTAGCAACGGGTAACACGGTCAATGGTGTAACAACGTTGCTCGCGGGTCTTGTAATTGACGGTAAAACCGTTGCTCAAGCTGAAGAGATTGTGAAAGCGCAACTCGCCGATGCCGGCGTTTCTCTTTCTGGTACGGTGATGTCTAACGCAGAAGCTAGCGAGCTAGACAAGCTAGAGCAAAACACGGTTGTGCTATTAGCTGCGATGCAACCAAAGCAAATGATCAAAGGCGTAGCGCTGCTTGCTCAAAATCTTAGCTTTCAAGGTAAATCGTTGGCCTCTGATCTTCTGTCTGAAGCGGAAGTAAGTGCATTTGCTGAAGAAATTGTAGCGGTTGCTGAACAAACGGTTGGTAGTAACGATACGGGCGCCGTTCTTTATTTTGCTGAAGGAGCAGCAGACGTTGCTGAGGTTCAAGCGTCTTACCCTGGTCAAGATGCAGAATACGGCTTCGACAAAGAAGACAAGCAAACGTCGACAGGCGCTGGCTTTAAGTTCGTTAAGCTAGATTCACAAGGTGCAGCTTTAGCTGCAGATGCGACTGAGTGGGCTTGTACTATGGACGAACGTACTGGTCTTGTTTGGGAAAATAAGAGTGCGGATGCGAGCTCGGTTCAATTTAAAGATCGCCTATTTGCGTTTGAGTCTGAAACATTTAAGCCGTATTACGAAGATCTTGAAGTCGTTGGTTGTGTGGATGCTGCTGATGGCATCTGTTCAACAAGCCAATATGTTGAACATATAAACAAGCAATCACTATGTGGCATTAGTGACTGGCGCCTACCAACATACCAAGAGTTCTACGATGTTCTAGACTTAGGTGAGACAGAGAAAGATGCCGACGGCAATGTCTATGGTATGACGACAGCTTACTTCCCTCAACAGGGTAAAGGCAGCCCAGATGCTAATTCAGGTGCTATTTGGCTAAGTGATTTCACATTTAATAATTACTCTCCTGCTAACTACGAAGGTGCACTTCAATTTGCAGTGATTGCAGCGAGGGGCGCTGACCGTGGCCACGTAAGCTTTGTTGAAATTTATTCTGACAAAGTAGAGCGTGACACAGGCACGTCATTCCAATTCCCAATCCGTCTAATAGCAGTAAAGGGCCAATAAGATGAAGAAATTAATAACTGTACTATCTCTTGCTTTGGCTTCTCAAACTGTAATGGCTGCACAAGAGTGTTCTACTGACTTTGCTAAAACGGCACCTAACACGCGTTATACATATTCTGAGAGCGGTACCGTAACTGACCTGAAAACAGGTCTAACATGGATGCGTTGCCCTGTTGGTTCAACGTGGAATACGGCAAACGAAGCTTGTGATGGCGCTGCGACTAAGATGTCATGGCAGTTAGCGCTATCAACCGCTGAGCAAATCCGCAATGAATCAGGTAATCATGCTTTATATGACTTCGCTGGCAAAAAGAATTGGCGCATACCAAACATTAAGGAGTTAGTCGCGTTGACAGAACGTGCTTGCCATAGCCCTGCTATGAACGGCACTGCATTCGCAAGTGGCTACACGCTAGAGGTGGGTGACTATGCTGGTTACATCTGGAGTAACACACCAAACGGTGATGGCTCAAACGTTATGGTGTTTGATTCATTTAATGGTGAGGTTTACAACTGGAACCCACTAGAGTCAACGAACATTTCCTCTGTTCTGCTGGTTACTGACGAGGAGTAATCACCCCGTTGGATTTTCACGAATCCAGATGTTAATAAGCTCCGCCAGTGCGGAGCTTTTTCTTTTCTAACCTTTGGAACTTATCGTGTTGAGCAGAGTATTTAAACTTGGAACTGCTTAAGTTGATGTTTTTGATTTTCTGCTAAACCAGACAACTCTTGCGCTGCCGCGGCGGATTGCGTAATGCCAGTGACGTTCTGGCTCACTAGTTCATAGATGTTCGTTAAGTTGTTGTTGATATCAGCCGTAACCTGTTTCTGCTCTTCTGATGCGGTCGCAACTTGAGTGTTGATTGAGTTCAGATCGGCGATAGCATTACTGATATTAGCAAGTGATTGGCTAACTTCTTGTGTAAGAGCTTGGTTGTCTGACAACATGGCTAAGCTGGAATGCATACTTTCATTTGCGTGACCAGATTGTTGCTGTAGCTCTTCTATAATGGTTTGGATCTCTTTGGTGGACTCCTGAGTTCGCGCTGCCAGCATACGTACTTCATCGGCCACTACCGCAAAGCCTCTGCCACTTTCGCCCGCCCGTGCAGCTTCAATCGCTGCATTCAGTGCAAGTAGATTCGTTTGCTCAGAAATACCTTCAATCACTTCGATCACGCGACCAATGTGTTCTGATTGATCTTTTAGCGAAGTCACGACGGCAGCGGCTTCGTTAAGTTGTTCCGCCATCTTTTCACTTGCGCGAGTACTTTCCCCAAACATGCTTATACTTTGTGAGGTTAACGTACGTGCTTGATTTGATGCACTATCGGCTTCTTGTGCATTGGTCGATACTTCAGCTGCGGTCGACTCTAGCTGATTGATCGCCGAGGCTACTTGCTCAACTTCTTGCTTTTCTTGATCCGAGTTGACGCTGCTTTGAGTCATAACAGTTGCTAACTCGGTTGATGCTGATGCCACATCTTCACTAATGCGAACCAATGCGCTTACAGTTTCACGCAGTTTTTCTATGGTCTGGTTTACATCCCGAGCCAACTGAGACACTTCGTTTTTCCCGATGGCTTCGGCCTTAACTAGTAGGTTTCCCTTCGCGACTTCCTGCATCGTTACTTGAAGGTTACGAATCGGCGCAACGATGTAGCTGGCGAGTACCCAACTAATAAGTGAAGCGGCACTCAAGATCACCGCAAGCGAGACGGCGCTGTAAGTTAGCGTGGTTGAATGTTGTTCGCCATTCGTTTCGACTTCATCGGTGACGATTTGATTCAATTGTTTAGATAGTTTGTCGATGGCGTTGATCATCGCTTCGCCAGCTAATCGATACTCAGCCATTGCAGATTCGTACTTTTGATTGAAATCAGAGGTGGTGTAATCAGAAGAGTGTTTAGTGGTGAGCAGAGGTGTCATGGTAACGCGAGTGAAATCAACATAGTGATTCATGGCTTTACGCATAGCATTGACTTCATTTTGAACGCCAGGGAGATTGTCGATGGAGTTAAGAAAATCGCGGTTTTTGTTTTGTCGCTCAGAAAGCTCTTGGTTGAGAGACTGAACATCTTCGGCTCTAAATAGACTATAAATGGCTTTGATGCGCATGGCGTAAGTGTTGTCTACGATGCCGCTAAGTTCCTCTTTGTGAATGATTAGCTTATGGGTGGAAGCCGAAACCTTATTGAATGCTTGATCGAGTTTACCGATTCCGACACTCAGTCCAATGATGAGTAATATAACTGTGAATAGAACAGGCAGAAAAACCTGAAGTTTAATAGAAAGCGTACTAAGAAATTGACGCATGAGATTGACCCTCTATCGGTTTGATTATTATCTTTTTTATAAATAAGCATTTCGATTTTAATTGTTACATTTGCCAAATCAATGAGTTACTCATATCTAATTGTTATGAAATGTACCAAAATCGATGGGGTTATCATCTTGAACATGAGGCAACGTTATAAAAACGTTACGTTCAAATTGAGAGAGGGATAAGTCGCGGAATTAATAGTTAGAAATGACAACGTGTCATAGAGGGTTCAACTAAGTGAAACACAACTGTCATATTCAAATTCTAAAGTGAGCACCGTTCAAGTGAAACACAACGGCAATAAAGCCACTTAAGGAAATTGTGATGAAAAAGACAGTAATCGGTGCAATCGCACTTCTAGGCGCAATGGCAGTGACTCCTGTTTCTGCTAAAGAAACTATCTCTGCAGTGGGTTCTAGCAGCGTAACTCCACTGATGGAAGTTTTCTCTGAAACGTACATGAAGAAGAACCCTAACGTATTTATCGAAGTTCAAGGTCCTGGTTCTTCAGCTGGTGTAAAAGCAGCGAAAAATGGTTCAGCAGACCTTGGTATGTCTTCTCGTAATCTAAAAGACTCTGAAAAAGAATCAACACTAATCGAAGAAGTGGTTGCTCGTGATGGTATCGCAGTGGTTGTTAACCCACAAAACAAACTGCCAGGTCTAACAGCCGAGCAAGTGACTGCAATCTACAAAGGCGAAGTATCAAACTGGAAAGAAGTCGGTGGTGCAGACAAGCCAATCGTAGCCATTACTCGTGACACAGCTTCTGGTACTCGTGGCGCATTTGAAGACATCATGTCTCTAAAAATGAAGATTTCTGGTAAGAAGGTATCAGCTATCTCTCAACGTGCTCAAGTTGCAAACGGTAACGGCGCACTGAAAACAATGGTTGCATCTAACCCATACGCAATCGGCTACATTTCTCTTGGTACTGTAGACAACACTGTTAATGCGCTAGCAATCGACGGCGTTGATGCAACGGTAGCTAACGTTAAAAACGGTTCTTACAAAGTAGCGCGTCCATTCCTTGTTCTTTACAAAGAAGGCAAGCCATCAACAGAAACGCAAAAATTCCTAGACTGGATGCTAACTGACGAAGCGCAAGCGCTAGTTGACCAAAAAGGTTACATCTCAGTTAACTAATCCCATCGGGACTCTAAAGTTTGCTCAGCCCAACGTTTCGGGCTGAGCCTTTTCTATCCATTGTGTTCAACGGCATTGCCCAGAACCGTGAGATTTTTAAATGACCATCGCAACAAATAGTGAAAAGCTTATGAATACTGACGCTAGAGCTATCAGCAAGTCAGGCCTACGCGAGAAGCGTCGTGTAGACTGGAAAGAGCGCATCTTCCACGGCTTGTTCCTAACGAGTGCCGTAATCGGCATTGTTTCATTAGCCGTTATTGCATACTTCATCGTTCGAGAGAGTATTCCGGCATTCCAAGAAGCAGGCGTATCGGGCATTGTCTTAGGACAAAACTGGTTACCACCTGCGCTTTACGGTGTCGCAACCATGATTGTGGCATCTATCGTATCGACGGCTGGTGCTGTCATTGTTGGGGTTCCAATTGGTGTTCTGACCGCCATTTTTATCGCTGAAATCGCACCAAAGCGATTAGCAGACATCATCCGTCCAGCGGTTGAGCTGCTAGCCGGTATTCCTTCAGTGGTCTACGGTTTCTTCGGTCTGGTTATTATCGTTCCATTGATTCAGAAAGTATTTGATGTACCTGCAGGTAACACTATCTTGGCCGGTATTATTGTTCTTGGTGTGATGATTCTACCAACAGTAATTACGGTTTCTGAAACGTCTATCCGCGCTGTCCCTCGTACTTATAAAGAAGGTTCTTTGGCACTGGGCGCATCGAAAATCTACACCATCTTTAAGTTGCTCGTTCCAGCGGCTCGCTCAGGCATCATGACAGGTGTGATACTGGGTATCGGTCGTGCATTGGGTGAGACCATGGCGATTATCATGGTTATGGGTAACGCGCCGGCAATGCCAGAAGGCATCCTTGATTCGGCTCGTACACTAACTGCAAACATCGCTATTGAAATGTCTTACGCAAGTGGTGTTCACGCGAACGCACTTTACGCTACAGGTGTAGTACTTCTGGTCTTCATCATGTCGTTGAACGCTGTACTACTGTACCTAAACCGAGAAAAAGCGAAGTAATCGCTCGTTAAAGGTGACTATTATGGATCGCGCAAAACTAAAAAAAGCACGCCAGTTCAAAGATAATGTCTTTAACGCATTTGTCTGGATCTCGGCAGCACTAACGGTAGGTTTTTTGTTCTGGATTATCTGGTACATCCTATCAAACGGTCTACAACACGTAGATTGGAACTTCATTACTGATAACTATACGCGCACAGGTGAAGAGCACGGTATCTTCCCAATGATTGTGGCGACCATTTACATGGTTATCGCTTCTATCGCAGTGGCAGCGCCACTCGGTATCATGACGGCAATCTACTTGACCGAATACGCGAAAGTGGGCAGTCGTTTGGTGAAAATCATCCGATTCTGTACCGAGTCATTGGCGGGTATCCCGTCGATCATTTTCGGCCTGTTTGGTATGACTTTCTTCGTGGCGATTCTTGGCCTTGGCTTCTCGATTCTGTCGGGTGCATTGACGCTAAGTATCCTAATCCTGCCAGTTATCATCCGTACAACGGAAGAAGCGTTGATGGCAGTACCACAAACGTACCGTGAAGGCTCTTATGGCCTCGGTGCTTCTAAGATTTACACTATCTGGCGTTTGATTCTTCCAAGCGCAATGCCAGGTATCTTAACCTCGGTCATTCTAAGTATTGGTCGTGTCATTGGTGAGTCTGCTCCAGTATTCCTGACAGCAGGTATGGTTGCACGTATTCCGGATTCTTTATTGGATTCAGGTCGTACGCTAACCGTTCACCTATACAAACTGACTACCGAACTGTTTACCGTTGAAGAATGGAATCAGGCTTACGGTACGGCAACAGTGCTTATCGTAGTTGTTCTCTTGATCAACATGGTAACGAAACTGATTGCTAGACGTTTTAACACCGCAACTTACTAACAACACTAATTAAGAACGCACGTTAAAAGACACGAATTCAAGAATTAAGAGATTAAGACAATGAACAAATTTGATATTGAAAACCTAGACCTATTCTACGGTGACAACCAAGCACTGAAATCGATCAACTTACCAATTCCAGTTCGCCAAGTAACTGCACTTATCGGCCCGTCAGGTTGCGGAAAATCAACGCTTCTACGCTGTTTGAACCGAATGAATGATCTAATCGAAGGCGTGAAAATTACAGGTAAATTGGTGATGGACGGCGAAGATATTTACGGCAACATTGATGTTGCTGACCTTCGCATCAAAGTCGGCATGGTATTCCAAAAGCCAAACCCATTCCCGATGAGCATTTACGAGAACGTGGCTTACGGCTTACGTGCTCAAGGTATCAAAGACAAAAAGACAATTGATGAAGTGGTAGAGCGTTCGCTGCGCGGTGCTGCACTTTGGGATGAGGTGAAAGATCGCCTTAAATCACACGCATTCGGTCTTTCTGGTGGTCAGCAGCAACGTTTATGTATTGCACGTACAATCGCGATGGAGCCTGATGTGATTCTGATGGATGAACCAACGTCGGCACTTGACCCAATTGCGACACACAAAATCGAAGAGTTGATGGAAGAGCTAAAGAAGAACTACACCATCGTTATCGTGACTCACTCAATGCAACAGGCGCGTCGTATCTCTGACCGCACTGCGTTTTTCCTAATGGGAGAACTGGTCGAGCACAACGATACGCAAGTGATCTTTAGCAACCCTCAAGACGACCGTACTCAAGGCTACGTAAATGGTGATTTCGGTTAATCCACCGTATTTACAAGCATAACTAAATAACTATAAGCGATGGTAACTTTGCCCCTCTTGATGAGGGGCCTTTTTCTTTTTAAGTCGTGGGCTTATAACGCCTACCAACACAAAAAATCTTGTAAATAAGTACAACTTTCCTCCCCAGTTTATAAAGTATGTAACTTATGTGAAACATGGCTTTAAAAGTGCTGAAGAGCTCTCGAATGTAACACTAAGTCTGATAATTTTGCGAATGACTTAACAGCTCAAATTTGAACGTATTGATTGCATATCATGGCCTAAGTAGTTTTTTATCGAGGATAAAAAAGTAGATTAGGTTGGTAGGGTGAGTTTAAGAAGTTTTACAAGAAAAGTGTCTTCAACGAGGGACCATCGGTTGCTAGCGGAGGCAATCTTTGATCATTTAGAGAGTCTGTTCTCCCCTCAAGCCCTCGCTATTTTTGAAGATCCTTCAATTAACCCTCGTCATTCGATGAGCTTCTCTCGCGGAGAGCTTTACCCAACCCAAAACTATCCTGAGACATTCTGGGAGTGGGCAAGTCAGTTTGATACCTCTGAAAGCATCATACCTCTGGCGATCAACACTTGTAACTGGAATCACACCCGAGATTTAGGTGGTGATAGTTACATCATGATGCTCGACAACACGCCTATCAAACGTACCTACCTACTGATTCAATCTGTTCATGCTCGCACGGCACATAATATCTATGAAGAAAGTTACGACGCAATGCAGCTTGCAGCGGCGCGTTGGCAATGTATTCGTGCCGAAAAAAATGCCTCGAAAGAGATCAGGCACAGAGATATTCGTGAAGCGCAATATGTTGATGAGATTAGCCAACGCGAGCGCTTTATCGAAAATATGAAGTTAGTTCAGCAAGTTGCACTCGAAATCTCTAATCCTGATTCTTTAAAGGACTTGTACTACAAAGCCGTCGAAGCGTTACGTGAACGACTTGGGTTTGATCGCTCTACACTGATGCTTCTCGATATGAAAAAGCGCAGCTTCAGTGGTACATACGGCACGGATGAGTCAGGAATTACGATTGATGAATTTCACACACAATACGATTTACATCAACTTAGCGAGGAGTATATCACCGCGTTATCTAGCCTTGAGAGCAACTTAGTGATTGTAGAAGACGCGCCAATATACACAGCAGGCAAGGTCATCGGGCAGGGCTGGAATGCGATGTTGATTTTACGCGATGGCAATGAACCGTTTGGGTGGTTCGCGCTAGATAACTTTATTCATCGTAAGCCGATAACGGCATATCAAAAACAGATGTTGGACTCGTTTGGTTCACTCTTCTCTCAAATTTACATTCGTAAGCGCCAAGAACAAAACGTACGCATGTTGCATTCAAGCATGGTTGAGTTATCACGTTGCACTACTGTCAGTGGAGTATGCAAATCGGCCGTCACTTTCGCCATTAAAAATCTTGGTATTGATCGAATGGCGGTGTTTTTAACTGATGAAAATTGCTCTTACATGCAAGGAACGTGGGGTACCGATATTCAAGGTAACGTGGTGGATGAATCTTACTTCTTTGGCGAAACCCAAGATTTCTCTCTTATAAATTTGGCTCGCTCAATGCCAAACGAAGTCGCATTTGAAGAATCAGTGCCTATTTATCATGACTGTAATATTGTTGGCTTTGGTTGGGCTGCGATGACGGTATTGACTTCAAATAGCAGTGGTCCTATCGCCTTTATCGCTGTTGATAATTTGCTGACACGTGCGCCGTTAACTTCTCAGTTACGTGAAGTGATTCGTATGTTCGCGTCCAGCTTAGCTGAAGTATTGCAACGTACTCAAGCTCAAGAGGCGATTCGCGAATTAAACGAAAACTTAGAGCTGGAGGTTCAGAACCGAACAAAAGAGTTGGAGGAAGCCAATCGACAGCTTGAGGTACTTTCTAAGCTCGATCCTTTGACGCGTCTTGGTAATCGCCGCATGTTAGAACATGTGATGCAAAAATATTGTGCCCTAGAGTGTGAAGACGACATGTCGTTTGGCCTGATCCTGATTGATATTGACCATTTTGGCTTATTCAATAATCACTATGGTCATCTCGAAGGCGATATCGCATTGATGCGAATTGGCTATATCTTGGATCATCATACCAAAGGTGAAGATGAAGTTTTTTGCCGTATCGGAGGTGAGGAGTTTGCATTGCTCATGATTGGTTCTGAGCAAGAGGAGGTCCGACTGAGAGCAGAGTGCATTCGTCAGTGCATCGAGGGCGAGGGGATAAAGCATCGACATAACCCAGAAGGGGAGTTACTTACCGTTTCAGTCGGTTACTCCTGTTATAAAGCGAAAGGCAAAGACTTTAATTTCGACCATTTATATCAGTTGTCGGATAAGGCACTCTATCAAGCGAAGAATCATGGGCGAAATTGTGTAAGGCGATACGAATACGAGCCCCAAGTTTTGTTGAGTAAGTGATGTTCATAAGAGCAACTTGATAGGGAAGAAGCGGCGGTTGGTGCTCTAGATAAAACCGCTAAAGCAAAATTTGGCCGGATAAGAGAATTGGCAGCTCATGAGAGCTGCCATTGTTATCTAGTTATTTATAGCTTTTCGAGTTGGTGGTCGGTTTTCGTTACGTTTGCTTTGCCAAGGTTTTGAATTTTCGCTAACAGCGAATCAGGGCTCCAAGGTTGTTGGTTAGCACTAAAACGCGCTTGATTCATGGCATTAAGCTCTTGCTTAATTGCTTGTACGTCACCAGGGTTTAACCTGTCTTGATGAGTGGTTAAATACTCATTTACAGAGCGTTCAATTTTCGCAGCATCGCCCTCTTCGATGACTTTTTTTAGCGCGTCGATGCAAAGTGGTTGTTCAGTATTTGAAACCGTTCCACTCGCTGTTATTGACCGCTTTTTCCATGCCCAAATTGCGATTCCCAATGTCATTATCCAAAGCCCTAAGAAAACAAAGGTTAACGTTCGCCAGAGACTGTTTACACCGCCGCTTGATTCAGGACTAGGGGCTGGCACTAAAGGCGCTGAAAGAGGCGATTCCGGCAACGTGATTAGCCCAGTGTCATTTTTCTCTACGTCTAATGTTAGCTCTGGTAACGTTGTTTTCTTCGCTTCATCATTTTGACTGTCCCACCAGTTCACGTCGTATCCTGGTAAGGTATATTTCCCGGCCTCTGTAGGAATAATGACTTGCTTCACCGTCATGGTAACGGTGCCATCTCTCGCGCTATCGAACTTAGGTTGTTCGGGATACACGCGCAGTGAACTCGGGTAACTAATATTGACTCGTGGCAGATATTCGGCTTGTGTACCGCGAGCCTTAACTTGAATGGTTCGAGTGAGTGAAGAGCCTTGTTTTACTGTGTTGATCGCGTTAGTCGACAGTAGATTACCTTGATCGTCTTGCCAGCTCTGTGTCATTTCTAACGCTGAAGCAGGAAGCCATTCACCTTTAAATTCGCTCGGAATCGGTTTGACCGTGATTGGCATGCGTTCCGCTTTGGTGTTGATAGGCATTATTTTGGTTGAGCCCGTCAAGCTGTCGCCATAAATATAAGAACCAGTCAGTTTAGGACCTATCAAGGTATAAGTGCCTGGTTGATTGGCCGTTAAGCGAAACGACTGCTCTATGACCGCTACTTCTAACCCATTTAAGATCTTCTGTCTTTGTTGTAAGCCACCCAGTGCCTCAAGCTTCATGCCTTTAATCTGCGGAGGTACTATTTGCGGGTTATCTAGGCGTCGAGTGTCCGCTTTAACTAGAAGTTGTATACGTAATGTTGCAGATTGCTGAGGGTAGAGCGTACTGTTGTCGACCGTAATATTGAAGCTAAATAGATCATCAAGATTGGGGTCTGTTTGGCTCGCGTTGACACGCAGTTTGATCGGCTCCGTTCTCATACCATCAGCGGAAAAACTTGGAATAGTCAGAACACCTTCTTTCATTGGTGCAATTGAGATACTCCACTCGGTACGCACTGATTTTCTTCCGTTAATGTTATTGCTAGAGCGGCCATAACGAGGTTGACCCAAGAAGAAGTCTTTCTCTAGAACACTGAAGTCGATTGAGTCTGAGCTGAGCTCAGTATCTGAAATGATTCTGAGGTTAATCACTTCATTCTTGGCTACTTGTGTTTTATTCACACTAGCTTGAAGTGTCTGTGCCATCACCGAGAAACTGGATATTAGGCTGGCCACAAAAATAAAGACCAGTTTTACGCCTTTGTTCATCACAGGCTTACCACTCCTTTTGAGATTGTTGTGGAGGTTGTTTTTGTTGCGCTTGAAGTTGCATTTGCGCACGGATCAAAAAGCTTGGGTCGCGAGCACTTTCTACTGCTTCTAGTCGACGGAACTCAGGATCATCCTGATGCATTTTTTCGGGATGCGCTTTAGCCTGTATTGGTTCACCTTGATCCTTCGCTTGCTTGTCATCTCGTCGCGGTTGATGTTGTTCCGTTTCTTGTTTTTCTTTTTTATTTTCAGAATCTTGCTGATTTTGTGATTGTTGTCCTTGCGCTTCTTTCCCTTCGTTTTGAGACTTTTGTTGCTGTTGCTGTTGCTGTTGCTGTTGCTGTTGCTGTTGCTGTTGCTGTTGCTGTTGCTGTTGCTGTTGCTGTTGCTGTTG
>NZ_JAWOWE010000005.1:0-87331 GCF_033340275.1 Vibrio sp. 1402 | reverse complement strand
CTGTTTTAGCTTTTCTTCTACAACCGATAGGTTTTTCTTCGCGGCTTCAAAGTTAGGCTTTTCCTCTAGCAGCTTTTTATACAAATCAGCCGCATCTTCTAATTGACCATTTTGAGCGAGCGAGTTGGCGAGGTTATAGCGGCCGTTAAGGGAGGCATCATGAGAAAATGCTTCGATAGCGGCTTCGTAGTCACCTTTTTGATAACTGGCGGCTCCTTTCCAGCTTGGGTTTGTAAATAGGTTTTGCGCCTGTTCATACTCACCTTGCTTGTAGAGTTCCGCTCCTTGTTGGTCGGCATTTAAGAACGGATTAGCTTCTGCATGCGGTGTCCACGTTACTGGGACTACAGTCGCAACTACCATCCAAATCAGGCCGCGTCGAAACAGTAAAGCCGCAGGAAGAAGTAACAACGGCAGTAACCAAAAGCCACTGTTGAGACGAGAATCAGTTTTAACTTCTTCGCTTTGGGTCGCAGAAAGCTGGCTACCAATGTTATTGGTAAAGGCCGCGATGTTTTCAACGTCACGGTTGGTGTGTTGAATAGGAACAAATAGGCCACCAGTCTTATTCGCTAGCGTTTGTAGATTTTTCAGATTTGTTTTCGCTACGACGGTTGTGCCTTGTGCCGTTTTTAGCAGAGAGCCGTCGGGCAGCGCGATAGGTGCACCGTTAGGAGTCCCGACGGCAAGAACAGAAATGCGAAACTTTGTACCTTGGACTAAATCTAACGCGCGAGACAGCTCTGACGTATCAAGATCATCCGCTAACACGATGATATCGCCTTGTTGCGTGCCGGCTTGAGAAAACTGGTTGATCGCAAGTTCAATCGCGGCAGGCAGGTTTGCTCCTTGAAAAGGCATCAGCTCTGGTGACAAATTTTCGATAATGCCCGCAAGCGTACTGGAATCAGTTGTCAGTGGACTTAAGTTATAGGCATCGCCAGCGTAAGCAATAAGTCCAGTGGCTCCCTCTTTCCATTTTGGCAGCAAATCGAGCGCCTTATAACGTGTTTGTGCTAGCCGATTGGGTTTGATGTCTGTAGCAAACATAGAGCGAGACATATCAAGCACCAAGATACGGTTTTGGTTTAACTCAAAGCTTGGTCGAGCATTGGACCGCCAGCTTGGCCCCGCTAATGAAATGCAAGTTATTGCCCAAGCTAAACCCCATAGAGTGAAGTAATGCTTAGACTGCGTGTTTTGTCCGAGCATCCGCGATAGGTGAGGGGCAATCAGTGTGGACTTTTGGGCTCTAAATTTGTGATTAAGCAAGAGTGCAATAGGGATCACGATGAGCCCCAAAAGCCAATAAGGATTGAGGAAAATAAACTCAGCCATGTTTTCTCCTTAATAGGAATAACAATACCGATAATACAAATGCAGCGCTTAATGGATATGGAAACCATTCAGACTGTGGGCGCCAAGTTTGTGTGTCGCTAGATACGGGTTCTAGCTGGTTGATGGTGTCATAAATCTTTTCGAGCTCTTCCGTATCTCGCGCTCGAAAATATTGTCCACCTGTCACCTCTGCCACTTTAGTCAGTGTTTGTTCATCTAAGTCGGCTGCGGTGTTGACTTTGCGAGTCATGAAAAACTCTTTCACCATCATTTCACCAGCGCCCACGCCCACGGTGTAAATAGTGGCGTTGTATTTTTTCGCAATTTCCGCTGCTTCTAGCGGCTCGAGCACCCCTGCAGTATTGCTGCCGTCACTAAGCAAAATCATGACTCGTTGGGGAGCATCACTGTCTACAAAGGTTTTTGTGCCTAAACCAATACCATCACCAATGGCGGTTCGTTGACCAACCAAACCGATGACGGTTTGATTAATCTGTTGCATGACGCTTTTTCGGTCTGCAGTGAGTGGTGTTTGCAAATAAGCATGGTCGCCAAACAAAACAACTCCGAGACGGTCACCTTTTCTCTTTGCTACGAAATCAGACAGAACTTTTTTGACTGCTGTGAGGCGATCGATATATTCGCCGTTGAGTTCCATGTCTTCCTGCTGCATCGAACCGGACAGATCGACGACTAACATCAAGTCCCGATATTTGGGTTGGAATTCAACGGGATCACCAAACCAAACTGGACGCGCACAAGCGACGACAAGAAGGCCCCAGATCGCGATTGAAAGTGCTTTTTGCAGCGCTTGCTTAGGCTTGCTGCGATTCTCATTGGTTGGTAAGTACGCCAATTTGATCTCGGCTTGTTGAGATTCTTGTGGCAGGAACTTGTATACCAGCCATGGGATGGGCAACAAAAACAGTGCCCACCACCAGACAAATTCAATGTTTAGCCATTGGGCAAGATCGGTTATGAGTGTTTGCTCAGTCACGGTTATTTGCCTTTTTCTTTGGTGGCAAAGCGTAGGTTATCCAAAAGACACAATCGTCTACCAAGCTTTGATGCTGCCCTTGGGAAGAATTCTGATACAACGCTTCTTGCCACTGATGTTGTTTGTCTACGAATCGACTTTCTTTGGTATGGCTATCGAGAAATTTATACCAAGCGATTCCGGTTAATGGTGCGATCTCTTCACGCGGAAAGTAACTCAATGCTGCCTGGCGCAATATTTCCAGAGCAGAAGAGGGGGTATGAGGCGTGGTAGGTTGAGTTAAAAGTGTTAATGCTGTCTTTTTTGCGCGTAAGTGTTTTTTACGCCATCTCACATAAAGACAAATGCCGAAAACGAAGAGCAAGGTGGCTGCAAGCACCACCCACCATCCCCAAGCGAGCGGAAACCAATCCGGAGCGTTTGGCAAAATCAAAGGTTCAAGGTCTAGGCTTTGGTTGTTTGTTGTCATTATTATTACTGCTTAATAAATACTGCTTGTCAGTTTGTTAGCTTAATTGTGAAATTAAGGGCCAGCCACTTGATAGCGTGTTAAATGGAATTGCTATCGAATGGCACTGCTGCTTAATGGTTTCTTGATGTTGGGTAAAGTGGCTTTCGAGTTCTCTTCGTTGTCCTTTAGAGCCAAAGTTAAACCATTGACTATGCAGCCCATCCGAAGCTTTCACTTGACCTCTAAAGTCTGTTTCGCCTCTTTCTAACGGATCATAAAACTGAACGGCCCTTACGCTATTGTGTTGTTTGAGTCGACGTAGTTGTGCCAGTTCCGTTGGTGTTACGTGGGCAAAGTCACTGAGCATAATCAATTCGCTGCCTTTTGGGGTGAGCGTATGAAGTGTCTCCAATACTTGTGTATAAGGCAGTGTACGAGTGTCGTTGCTTGCAGTACGAGTTACTTGCGCATTATGTATGTCGACTATGGCGTTAAGAATCCGCAGCCCTTGTCTTTGTAAAGAAGAGGGGCGAAATTCAAGACATTGATGTCCGTCATCAATCACTGCGCCGATGCGATCTTTTTTAGCTAGAGTTAGCCAAATTAGAACACTGGCAAAGTGGGCCAATTGAACGGATTTGAGTACATACTTAGATCCAAAATGTAGACTAGAACTTAGATCAAGATAAAGAATGACCGCTTGCTCTTTATCTTCTGCAAACAATTTTGTATGTGCTTTACCGGTCCTAGCGGTGACTCGCCAATCAATGCTGCGAATATCGTCGCCAGGTTGATATTGGCGCACCTCCATAAAATCCATACCTCGCCCTTTTTGGCGACTGGTATGGTTACCACTCATCTGCGACCAGAGACTCTGTGCTGGTGGTAACCAACGTACAGATTGAGTGCGATATTGGAGCAGCTCTTCAAGGGTTAATGTCACCCCATTCGCATGAGGTGGTAATGAATGTGTAGCGGACATATCACTCACCTGTTTATGCACTGCCAACAAGGTTTAGCAGTTTATCGATGACCTGGTTTGCCGTAATGCCTTCCGCTTGAGCGTGGTAACTCAACAATAAACGGTGGCGCAGTACCGGATAAGCCATGGTTTGAACATCTTCCGGAGAGACAAAATCACGACCAGCAAGCCAAGCGTGCGCACGTGCACAGCGATCAAGAGCGATGGTGGCACGCGGACTCACACCCATTGACAACCACTTGTCCAACTCAGTGTCATATTCGTTGGCTTGACGTGTCGCCATAACTAAACGGACGATGTACTGCTCTATCGTTTCCGCCATATGAATATCCAACACTTCTTTACGTGCGGTGAATATATTTTGTTGGCTTAACATTGGGCGTTCAACCTTTGCTTCGCCTTTTGCTTCTCCGCGGTTAATACGCAAGATAGATAGCTCATGCTCCGCATCTGGGTATTCCACTTCTAAATGCAATAAAAAGCGGTCTAGCTGCGCTTCAGGAAGGGGGTAGGTCCCTTCTTGCTCTATCGGGTTTTGAGTTGCCATAACCAAAAACAACTCTGGCAGCGGGTAGGTATGACGACCTGCTGTGACTTGTTTCTCTGCCATTGCTTCAAGCATTGCCGCTTGTACTTTGGCTGGCGCACGGTTTATCTCATCCGCAAGAATAAGCGAGTTGAAGATAGGACCTGATTGGAAAGTGAATTCTCCGGTTTCGGGACGGAAGATATCGGTGCCGGTTAAATCGGCTGGCAGCAAATCAGGGGTGAACTGAATGCGGTGGAAGTCGCCTTCAACACAGTCTGAGAGTGATTTTACTGCACGGGTTTTTGCTAACCCAGGAGGGCCTTCAACTAAAATATGCCCATCCGCAAGAAGCGCAACAAGCAGTTGCTTTACCAGATCTTGCTGTCCGATGATCTGCGACTCTAAGTATTGCTGAAGAGTTTCGAAGTTAGATTTATGCATGCTTTGGACTCTCGGTATCCATGTGATTTTCGTGTTGAGTATTGGTCATTTTCCATGTGAAAAAAGTTCCAACGCTCTATTGCAATTTATCTTTTCAATATTGGGACGCTACAGAGAATTGCAAGTACGTGCTATCTCTGAAAGTGCTTATTTGACAGTGTGTTACATTTATTTTTCATAATATAATGAGAAATGCCTCTAGTTTTGTACATATGAGCCGATAAAGATTCCGTGGTGTGCGTGTCATGAGATATGCACCTGATTCCCCTTGTGGGGCCAATAACAAGTGATTCTTTTAAAAGGTCCGAATATGTTGAAACTTCATTCCTTGAGCATCAAACAGAAGGTTGTACTTGGCATTACGTTTGCTGTTCTAGCATCAACAATCATTGTTGGTGTTATGGCTCAGCGTCATGCGAGAGATGTATTGAGCCATCGTCTTATTGACATCGAGCTACCTGCGATGTTGCAGCAAATCAATACCGAAATTGACCGCGAAGTTGTCGAAATGCAACAAGCGGCAAAACAGCTGGCTACAAACGAATTTATTGTTGAAGCCCTATCTAATACAGACCGTGATCCGTCAGTAGAAGTTCAGTTGGTTCAGCAGCTCAATAACGTTAAATCACAGTATGGTCTTAATGATGCGTCGGTAGCGAATCGTCAAACGGCATATTACTGGAATCAAAACGGATTCTTACGTCAACTTAACCGAACGCAAGATGCTTGGTTCTTTGGATTTACGTCGTCTGGTCAAGAAACGTCCGTGAGTGTGTTCCAAGAGGCAAATGGCGAAGTGAAAATGTTTGCCAATTTCCAAGATCTTAATGGTACATCAATGTCAGGTCTCTCTAAATCTATGGGAGACATGGTTGCTTTGCTCAATGGGTTTAAAATTGAAGATACGGGTTACGTGTTCCTCACTAATGAACAAGGCCAGATTCAAATACACCGCCAACAAGGTAAGAACCAAACTTCTATCACTAAACTATTTGGTAGTGACGCAAGTGCGCTGTTGAACAAAAATAGCTTCAACCTAATTAATGTGGAGTTTGAAGGGCAGGATACTTTTGTTTCTAGTTTGTATGTTCCTTCAATGAACTGGTTTGTTATTGGCGTGGTTCCCGTTGATGAAGTATTCGCAGACCTTAATGCGACAGCTAAAAAAATGCTGTTTACGACCATCATTGTTGCCGTTGTATTCATCCTCATGGGCGTATGGTTGGCAAACAGCATTACGAAACCAATCCGACTGATTGCCGATCGTTTTACCGACCTTGGGCAAGGTGAAGGCGATTTGGCGCAGCGTATTGAAATTAAGGGTAATGATGAAATTGCTCAGCTTTCAAAAGGCTTTAATGGATTTATTGAGAAGATTCATGCCACGATGAAAGAAGTTGCTTTAACCAGTGGCTCATTAAGTCAAGCGGCAGAAAGTGTGTCAACGAAAGCAACATCCACACACGACAACAGCCAAGAGCAGCGTGATCAAACCATTCAAGTAGTTGCAGCTATCAACCAAATGGGTGCGACCATCAGTGAAATTGCATCGAACGCTGCTACCGCTGCTGATACGGCAAATCAGGCTTCAGATAACACTCAAACTGGTCGAGAAGTTGTGATGAAAGCAAAAGAGGTGATCAGCCGCCTAGCCGATGATGTTGAAACAACCAATATTGTTGTTACGCAGTTGGCATCGACAACCAAAGATATTGGCTCGATTCTGGGTGTAATTCGTGACATCTCTGAGCAAACGAATTTACTTGCGCTAAACGCTGCAATTGAAGCTGCTCGTGCTGGTGAGCAGGGACGTGGTTTTGCGGTTGTTGCTGATGAGGTAAGAAACCTAGCTTCACGCACGGCTGATTCTACAGAAGAGATTCAGCGCATGATCAATCAGCTTCAAAGTGACGCACAAGACGCGGTAAATGCTATGGAAGCGGGCAAAGCGGTCACCATAGAAGGGGTTACTTCTACCGATGAAGCAGTCGAGGTATTAATCAGTATTTCTGAACGAATCACCGACATCTCTGATCGTAATACACAAGTTGCAACGGCGACGGAAGAGCAATCCACGGTGGTGCATACCATTAATCAAAATATCGAAGAAATCAACGCGATAAATGAAATGACAACCGCGACAGCAGAAGAGTTGGCGGATGCAAGTCGCGATCTTCAAGCGCTCTCTTCTCGTTTAGACAAGATGGTTGGTAGCTTCAAGTTATAGAGTTGGATAGAATAGGCGAAGTTTAAAAGTTCAATCATTAATTTTAGGTAAGTACTATGAATGACTTCGAAAAAGAACTAGAGCAAATTTCTCAAGAAACCGCTCAGGAGCCAGAAGTAAAACTGCCGTCGCTAGAAGAGCAAAAAGCGATCGTCGCTGAGCTGAAAAAGCTGGAAGCGGAAGGTAAGCTGACGCCAGAAGTGTTAGAACAACACTTTGGTAAGTTTAACCAAAAAAACGCTGTTCCAATCCACTAAGTTAGGTGGTGTTTTGCCTCTAACGTGCGTGATTAAATCACCTGCTCAAACACAAAAAGGGAGTTTATACTCCCTTTTTTAATGTCTGAAAAATGCTAATACCTCTCACATACTTGCCACTTAAAAATTATTGACACTTCAATGAGTTATTAATTAGTACTAGTGATTTTCATACTTGACAATACTACCGCTCTATCTAAATCTATTGCGTATTTCAATAAAAACGACCAAGGGAATGCGATCAGGATGGAGCAGCAAAAAAAAAGAAACGTTATTTTAATCACGGAGGGAAGTCTACAGTCATCTCTGTTGAAAGATGTATTGGAGACCAAACTCGGTATTAGTGTTGCTCTAATCACGCCAGATAATCTGATTCACGGAGTGTTACATGAATCTCTTGCATCAGCCATTATTGTTGATTGCAGCGTGATCACGGATGAAATTTTTCGCCGTTATGCGGAGTTTAAAGCCGCCAAGCAGAAAGACACGCTTGAAATCTTAATTAATTGTGAGCAATCCATATCGACAGAAGATCTCTTTGCTTGGCGTACTTTGGCCGGTATTTTCTATACCTCTGATGATATAAAAACGTTGCAAGTTGGTATTGGTAAGGTGCTTCAAGGAGATATGTGGTTCAGCCGTAAGTTTTCTCAGCAGTACATTACTTACCTTCGTCGACATTGCAAACCTATAAATAAGAATGTTTCCGCTATTCTGACCAAACGAGAGCAACAAATAATTACCTTTCTTTCCATGGGGGCGTCCAATCAACAAATCGCCGAACAATTATTTGTCAGCGAGAATACGGTAAAAACGCATTTACATAATATTTTCAAGAAGATTGATGTGAAAAATAGGGTTCAAGCACTTATTTGGGCAAAGGAAAATATTTCAGACAACTCGTTAACGGTGTAATGCTATTGCAATATTAGGTTGCCTAATTTAGTAAACTCTTAATAATTTCTGTGACCTGAATGTGTTAAAAGTGTTTCTTTTATGAGAAACACTTTTTTTGATTCTCTTTTTAATAACTTTAGAATTTAAAAAAGTAGCAAATAACTTTACTCTGTGAACTAGCACTTACATATCAAACTAAGTGCTGACGATTAACTACTAATTTAAGAATGTTAAGTCACTGAAAGTATGAGAAACATTATGGAACAGTATATGGAAAAGCCTGAAATCCTAATGCTCACTCAACAAAGTTTACAGAGTGAAAACTTTAAGGAAATGCTTTCTAAAAATACAGAAACTAAAATAACGATCATTGATACTAAAAACCCTAGCTATCATGAACTCATTCCGGAACGCTACTTTTTGCTTGTTGATTTTTCAGTTGAGATTCCTTCCGAAACTTTAGTTTATTTAAAAGATAGTAATAAAGTGCTAGGAACCATAATGCTTAATCTAGGTTATGACTTAGACACAGAAGAACTCGCTTCTTGGCCTCATGTAAAAGGTATATTTGGTCCAGGAGATTCAATGGACAAGGTTTGTCAGGGATTAAAAGCAATAATAAAAGGGGATAATTGGCTGTCTCGAAGATTACTTGATCAGCTAGTAAATTATTATCGAGGCAGAGAAGTAAATAGCATTATCGAACCTGCTATTGAGGTTGAGCTTACTCGGCGTGAAGTTCAGGTTTTAAAAATGTTGAAAGAAGGTGGTTCAAATATGGAAATCGCTGATTCTTTATTTATCAGCGAGCATACTATTAAATCACATCTATACAATATTTTTAGAAAGTTAGAAGTAAAGAACCGTACGCAAGCTACAAGTTGGGCTAAGAGAAACCTGTAGTACTAGTATTAACTTGCTGTAATAAAAAGAAAATACTCTATAAAGTACTAAATTTTATATTTATTATTAAAATGTCAGTCTGAAATATCATCCCATATTCAAACTTATTCCTATTCAGTTGACTATTAGACTTCTCATGTCGTGACGAATCTAGTCAGACGTGGAACAGAAGGTCTATTCAATTAATAAGCTAAGAGGGAATAAAAATGAGCGCAAGTGACAATGACACGTATTTAGGCGATGCAGGTGTAAATAACCAATTTGCTGATTTCGATGGCGGCGATGATTTGTTTATCGGTTTTGGTGGTAATGACTCGTTTGTTGGCGGTGGCGGTAATGATTATGTGATCGGCGGTGACGGCGATGATCGCCTAACTGGTGGTGCTGGAGATGACATCCTTAGGGCTGGTACAGGAAACGACTACCTCGGCGGTGGTACCGGTAATGACTTGCTGTTGGGTTTGCTGGGCGACAATAAATTAAATGGTGGTGTCGGTGAAGATATTCTTGTTGCTGGTTCTGGTGACAACGTTTTAGTTGGCGGCAGCAATGGCGATAAGTTTGTGTTCACGGATAAGTTTGGTGGCCATGGCGAAGCCAAAGTTGTTGATTTCACCATTGGTGAAGACTCTTTGCACATCATTAGCGACTCTGTCACTGACTTTGGTGATTTAAGCTTTAGCTACGATGCAGTTGGGAATGCAGTGTTTACCGATGGGGCTGATCTAACAGTGAAACTTATTGGCGTGACTGAAACTGACATCAACACCTATGGTGCAGATCTGTTCGTAATCTAAACGACTGAAAATAACTCTGGATGGGAATTAGTTTGCGTGGCTCTGCCATGCTGAGGTGCACTAATCGGACACTCTAGAGCGATTTGAGGTTACCTTAAGCTAGGCGCTAGTATTTCTGGCGCCTACAATTTTCACGTTAAACGGAAGTAGTCGTGCAAAAAACGGTTTTCAAAGAAGTGAAACAAAAACTATGCACGCTTGCGGGCTTGCTGATCGTTTTTAGCCTTTTTATCAACTTATTGGTTCTCTCGATTCCGTTGTACATGCTTCAAGTGTACAACCGAGTGATATCTTCCTACTCAACCGATACTTTATTCTTGCTCACTGTCATCGTAATTGTCGCGTTGTTAACCATGTCCATCATCGACATTGCACGAGCACAAATGAGTAAATCTTTTGGTTATTGGATGGACACAAAACTCTCCGCTTTCATGCTCAAGCGCACGATTCAATATCAATCACATACCGGGAAGAGTTATACCTCGCAAACTCTGAGAGACATTCAGAACATCAAAAGCTTTTTGAGCAGTCAAGCACCTTACCCACTGTTGGATGCGCCCTGGACACCGCTGTTTATTTTATTTGTGTATTTATTGCACCCGATATTAGGTCACATCGCGTTACTTGGATCTATCGTATTGTTTAGCCTAGGTCTACTTAATGAGCTAATGACGCGTAAAACAATGCAAGAGAGCGAAGTCAGAGCGATTTCTCATATCAACAACGCTGAATTAGCCACGCAAAACTCCAATTCAATTCTCGCAATGGGGATGATGAATGCATTTTTAGAGAAGTGGCAGTCGCGCGTGAGTGAAGTGAATGTGCTTGAAGAGCGAGTTGCAGGTAAGTCTATCTACATGGCTAACTTTTCTAAGTTTGTGCGTGGCTCATTACAGATATTTTTACTGGGAGGTGGTGCATGGTTAGTTATCCAACATGAGATAACGGCAGGGGCGATGATCGCGAGCTCCATATTAATGAGTCGGGCATTATCGCCGATGGAGCAGGCGATAGGCACGTGGCGAAGCGCGATGTCTGCTAAAGGCGCCTATAAAAGGTTGAAAGAAATCGATGCGATCGTGCGCCAAGATGAATCAGATATGCCACTGCCTAAACCAAAAGGACACTATGAGCTTTCCGGACTGGCCTATCGCCATCCTGGAGCAACTGAACCAGTGCTCTCATCGCTCAGCTTATCGATTCCTCCGGGTGTTGCTGTTGGGGTGATTGGCCCTTCTGGTACGGGTAAATCGACGTTTGCTCGGCTGCTATTAGGTACGGTTAAGCCGTTAGCGGGTAAAGTGACTCTTGATGGAATGGAAGTCTCCGTATGGGCATCTGAAGATCGCGGCGTGCATTTTGGGTATCTCGCTCAAGAGGTGGAGTTATTTCCTGGCACAATTCGAGAGAACATCGCGCGCTTTAAAGAAGAAGACCCGGCTAAAGTCATCAAGGCGGCGCAACTAGCAGGATGTCATGAATTAATACTCAAGAAAAACAAAGGCTATGATTGCATTATTGGTGAAAATGGCCGTGGTTTATCTGGGGGGGAAAGGCAGAGAATCGCTCTTGCAAGAGCCGTTTATGGCGACCCATCTATTGTGATTTTCGATGAAGCGAATGCCAACCTCGATGGTGAGGGAGAGGCTGCGTATCAACGTTTGATTGCCCATTTAAAAGCACAGAGTACAACGATTATCGTCATTGCCCACAATCCGAGTACGTTACGACAAATGGATAGGCTGTTGTATTTGGCTGACGGCCGAGTCAAGTTATACGGCGCTAAAGATGAAGTATTAAAACGTTTGATGGGCGAAGAAAGAACAGATATCCCAAGGGTAAGAAATGAGCAATCAACTGCCAACCGTTAATCAGAGTTCTACCGAGATCGTATACCGTTTTAGCCCCAAAGCGAGACTAAGCTTTCGAAAACCAATTTTACTTGGTGTGGTGACCTTAAGTGTTTTTCTTGGAGGCCTTGGCTACTGGGCTGCAACAGCCAAATTAGAAAGTGCAGCGATTGCTTATGGTGATTTGTCTGTTCTCACTAAGCGACAAGAAATTCAGCATTTAGAAGGCGGTATTATTGAAAAGCTATATGTACAGGAAGGGGATTTAGTCGAAAAAGGTCAGTTATTAATTCAACTTTCTAAGCGTCAAGCTATGGCTAAGTTGGATTCGTTAAGTGGTCGTTTTATCCATACTCTAGCAAAGGAAAACCGTTTAAGTGCGGAGCTTGATGAGCTTCCAACGATTGTATGGTCTGATGATCTTGAAAGCATTCCCCGTGTCGATATCGTACAAGAAGCACAACTGGTTCAAAACAAGATCTTTGAAGCGAGAAAGCGATTCTTTGATAGTAAACTGAGTATCATTGAGCAGAGTATTTCTGGAGCAAACTTAGAGCTTGAAAACCTTCAGCAAACCAAAGTGATTGAGACGGAACGGCTCAACTTTATTGCTGAAGAAATAGACAGCAACCAAGCCTTGGTGCAAAAAGGTTTCTCGGGAAAATCTACTTTACTTCAACTCAAGCGCTTAGCAGCGGAGGTGAGAAGTACCTTAAGCCAGTTAGATAGGCAGTCGCTCACCGTTAGAAAAAGGTTAGATGAGAACCTAGCGCAAATTGAAGAGTTGAAGCTTGAAAGGCTGAATGAGATTGTCGAGGAACTACGAAATACCAAAACGGAAATTGTCGCAATTCGGGAAGAATATCGCTCCGCTCAAGATATTGTCGCAAGAACAACGATCAACGCACCTATTTCTGGTCGCGTAGTCAACATGCAAGTGTTTACCGAAAAAGGTGTGATTGGCTCGGGTGAAACGTTACTAGAACTGGTCCCGCAAGACGATAAGTTGTTAGTCGAGGCTCGTGTTAATCCTCAGGATATTGATTTAGTGAATCCAGGCCAGCAAGCGCATGTTCGTCTGACCGCTCTGAATGCACGGACGTTGGCACCTTTAGACGGTACAGTGCTGACGATTTCTGCCGATAAGCTCTCGCAAGAAAACCAAGAAGATTTTTATCTCGCTAGAATTGCAATTTCACCGGAAGATGTGACAAAACATCGTTTAACCTCAGGTATGAATGCCGAAGTGCTTATTTTATCTGAGCCACGAACGCCATTGAGCTACCTAATAAAGCCAATTACAGAAAGCATGAATCGCGCCTTCAGAGAGGAGTAATTTCAAAAAGACTTGAGTGAGCACGGACAACAGACAAAATAATTTGTTATCGTTAGCTGTTACTGGGCCGTATTTTTATTCGAGGGAGCCGTGGAATGGAGAAAGTGCAGTTAGTTGTCGATTTTCTTCTCACTCATAAATTGATTTTTACCGCACTGATCTTTGCGATTATGTGGTTAATTCGTCGTGCAATTTTATCGATGATTCGTGGTGATCACGCTTTTCTCTCAGAAGATCAGCGTAGTTGGATGTCCAGAACTAAAAATGGCACCTTTGCTGTTACATTACTGATTTTATTTATTTTATGGCAATCAGAAATTAACGAGTTTGCTCTGAGTGTAACGGCGATTGCCGTTGCCATTGTAGTGGCATCCAAAGAAATCATTTTGTGTTTTACGGGTTCGATTCAAAGAGCAAGTTCACGTTCTTTTCGCGTTGGGGACTGGATTGAGGTCGGGAAGTTATGCGGTGAAGTGATTGAGCACAATATGATGGCGACGGTGATTCAAGAGATCGACCTGCATCATGGGCAATATCATTACACCGGCAAAACAGCGACATTGCCTAATAGTATGTTCTTTACCTATCCAGTAAAGAACCTCAACTTCATGAAGCGGTACGTTTACCACAACTTTTCTGTAGTGGTGAAAGACTTCGTCAATTTGTATCCACTGCTACCGATTTTAACTGATAAAATTGAAGAACATTGCAGTTACTTTGCTGATGTTGCACATCGTTACAATGCGATGATTGAAAAACATGCCGGTGTTGACCTTCCTGGTTCTGAGCCACATATGCATATTTCTAGTAACATTAATGGTGAACAAATTCTGCACGTGATGATTTTCTGCCCAACCGATAAAGCGAACCACTTAGAGCACTTAATTCGTAAGGACTTTATGGAACTTTATGAGCAACGTTTTCCTGTAGTGCGAGAAGAATAGAGCATCGTACTTCGCCTTTAATTTCAAACCCCGCTATCAAAATAGCGGGGTTTGTTTTTCTTAGCGTATTTTTAGGCTGTAACAATATTCCCAACTTAGCTGAATTTACTCTTCAGCATTAAAAATAGGAAGTAAGTGCTGCCTATAATAGCGACCAACGTGCCAGCTGCGACCTGACTTGGATAAATAGCGATTTGTCCTAGCCAATCTGCCCACAACATTAGGGTTGCGCCAATTAAGGCACCGACACACAGTTGCTCTTTCACTTTTCTTGCTCCTAACATCATCGCCATATGGGGAGCGACCAAGCCAACAAAAGATATTGGACCAACTGTAGCGGTAGAAAAGGCGCATAACAAAGCAACGATGGTGAGCATAAGCGTATTGGCTACGGTAGGGTTAAGCCCTCGTGCATTTGAGAATTGTCGCCCGATGGAAATTAGTGTTAGCCAACGAGAAATCGAGAATACAGCGGCAAGCAGAACTATTATGGCCAAACATAGCATCAGTGCGGTGTCGGCTGTGACTCGATAAATAGAACCAGTTAGCCACAATAAAATTTTGTAACTGTCACCTGAGCCTTGAGCTAGCGAAAATTGAACGAGGGCTTCTAATAGTGCCGTTAGTGCGATGCCGGACAACACGAAGTTAGATGGATTAAAATGGCTTCGTTTACCGATAATCAGCAATAACATCAATACGGACATACTTCCGAAAAAAGCGATACCCCAGCTAAATGCGGAGAGAAGCGACCCAGCGATGACTCCTGTCGTTATAATGGCAAACGTGGCTCCGGAAGACACACCGAGAATATCGGGACTTGCCAGAGGGTTATAAACAATGCGTTGCAAAATGATTCCGGCAACGGATAGCGCAATACCGACAGAAAGTGCGGTTAACATTCGCGGCCAACGCAATTGCCATTGGAACTCACCTGGCACAGACCATTGAATTCCGTTTATACCATGGGTAACGAATGAGTAAGCTAGAATCCCAACCAGACTGAATAGCGCAATGCTGCATACCGCGCGTTTAGAAAGCGCCGTTTTTCCTTGGCTCATTGAAAGGTTAAGTTGATCGGTTGCCGTCAGCTTTTTACGAGTAAACCAAATTAAAGCGGGAGCGCCAATAGCTGCAGCCGCTACACCGCTAGGAATGGTTTCCTCTAACCATAAGCTCAGCGAAATAGCGGCAGAGTCTGTGATGATTAGTAGCATTGCGCCCAAAAGCATGCTGCTGATCAATTCGTCGCGCGGTGTTCTTGCCCCCATCGCTCTGGCAATATTGGGTGTCAGTAATCCGATGAAGCTGATAATACCAACTGCGGTGATGGAGGCAGATACCAGCCAAATACCCATCACCATTAACGCACCAAACGCGGGTAATACCGCTAAGCCTCGGGCTGCAGCGCCTTCTTGTCCTAGTTTCATTAAGGTCAGAATACGTGGTGCGACGATCAAAATTACGATTGCGATAGCGCAGCGAGGCAATAACCACTCAAACCAATCCCAGCTGTATTGAGAGAGGTCTCCTGCTCCCCACATAAAAATATTCTGTGCGAACTGGGCGTTTAAAATAATAATGGCTGTGGCGATAGAACCGAGCAAGATATTGATCACCATCCCCGAAACGACCAACGGCAAACCTGTCATATTACGCACACCGGCAATTGATACGATCAGGCCAAACGCCACTAAAGCCCCAAACATTGCGGCTAATGCAGAGTAATCGGCGACCCAATCGACGAACCAAATGTTTACCACGACTAATGCAAGCCAAGCACCAGAAGAGGTGCCAAGAGTCAACGGCGAGGTGAGGTTATTCTGCGTTAATTGCTGCATTAAGCTGCCGGTGAGACCAAGCATGGCACCAACAAGCAGGGTCATACTTAACCTAGGAAGTTGCGCTTGCGTAAAGAATACATCACGAAACTCGGTTGCTACCTCTGGTTTTGTTAATAATTGCCATTGTTCGAAAAGTGATAAATTAGTATCAATTTGTAGGCTAAAGACGCTAAGTAACGTAATCAGCGCCAGATAACCAATATAATGTTTCGTTCTCATTGTTCTGGTGCCAACTCTATTAGACTGTCGGTAATCGCTTCAGCGGTGTATTGCAAAGACATGGCACCGCCATACGCCCACACTGCTCTGACTGAATTTACCCGCTGCTTTTTCACAAACGGCATCGCTTGCCAAAGTGGCGACTCTTTCAGTTTTCGTTCTTCTGGGAAAGGTTGTACGTAGAGAACGTAGCTGTTTTGAAGGCCCTGAAGCCGATTGATTCGATCTTGCTTTACTCCCCACGCACGTGGGTCCTCTTTAATTGGAGCCTGTAATCCCAGTTTTCTAACCACGTAGTCAGTGGTAGAGTTTTCGGTTGCAAGTAATACAGTATTCGGGGTTGAAAATCGCATCACAAGAACGCTGAGTGGAGCAGAGTAATAGTGGCGAATTCGCTGGCGCATCTGCGCAAATGAAGCATCTAATTCTGCCAATTTCTGTTCAGCAAGTGCCTCTTTATTGAATAGCTTGCCGAGCGTACGAAAGTGACGAATGGCCGTTTCAGCTGCGGCCTCATTTTCAGAAAAATTAGGTAAATAGATTACCGGAGCAATTTGTTTGAGTAACGGAATCAAGTCTTGCTGTGGAGACGCAGCAAGGATGACATCTGGTTTCAAACTGGCTATTTTTTCTAAGTTGGGCTCTGCTCGGGTTCCAATATCTTCAATTGACTCTGGTGCAGTTGGATTGACGACCCATTGGCGGTAGCCTGGTAAATTTGGGGCTGCGATTGGTTCTACGTTTAGCGCCAAGACTTGTTCTAAGATGTCCCAGTTTAAGGCTACAACGCGTTGAGGCGCTTGCTCAAAACTATGCTCACCATATTCATCGGTAACGGTGATGACTGCATGTGCATTGGTCATAAAAAATACGAGGAGAAAAGCAGATTGTGTAACCACAGTAAGTAAACGAGCCATTATGCGCATACAACAGCCACCTTTTGGCTCGCTAATGTGTTAGCCGGGCTTGGGTGCTCAATCAGCTTAATTGGTGACTCATATAGTTTAGAAAGGCGTGCCTCGTCTAACAACATGTCGGCGTTGCCTTCAAAGGCAATTTTACCTTTTTTGAGCGCAACAATGTGGGTGGCGTAGCGCAGGGCTAAGTTCAGATCGTGCAGGATCACGATAATGCCTACGTTCTCGGTTCGATTCAGTTCTGCCAGCAGCGCCATTAGTTGAAACTGATGGTGAACATCGAGCGCCGAGGTTGGCTCATCGAGAATTAAAATTGGCGATTGTTGAGCCAGTAGCATAGACACCCAAGCGCGTTGGCGCTCGCCGCCCGATAAGTCATCCGCCAAAGCTTGAGCAAAAGGTGTAACCCCTGTTCGTTCCATAGCCTGCGTGATGATCTGTTTGTCTTCAGCTTTCCAACGACCAAGTGCCCCACGCCACGGAAAGCGACCTAAGCGCACTAGCTCTTCTACCGTTAAACCAGCCGAAGAGGGCAGCTTTTGTGGCAAATAGGCGATCTGTTTTGCCAACTCTTTGGTTTTGAGTGATGAAAGGGAAGTATCGTTTAGTGTTACCGTGCCTTTATCTGGTGGCATTTGACCAGAAAGCAGGTTCACCAGTGTCGACTTACCTGAACCGTTATGGCCTAAAACGACCGTTAGCTCATTTGTTGGGATGTTAAGTTGTTCGATGCCGAGGATCTGACGTCCACCTCGCACGATCTCAATATTAGACAGTTGAAACATGGATGGCTCTTAGGAGAAAACTCCCCTCAATAGAGGGGAGTAGAAGTACAATTACCAGCGGTAGTTTGCGTTTAGCATAACAGAGCGAGACTGGCCGTAGTAACACCAGTAATCGCAACCTGAAACAAACTCTTTATCTAGGATGTTGTTCACGTTTAGCTGTGCTTGCCACTGTGAAGTGATGTCGTAAGTGACTGACGCATCCCAAAGAGTGACTGAAGGAACCGTTAGGTTCGAGCTCTTAGGGTTATCTTTTGACTCACCTACGTAGCGCACACCAGTACCGATATTGAGGCCTGGAATCAGGCTGTAGGCGCTGTAGTCTACCCATGCAGAAGCTTGGTGCTCAGGAATAAGTGCGGCTTGTTTTTTACCTTGGCCAAAGCTCTCATCTGTTTTCGCTTTAGTGTAGGTGTAGCTTGCCATCAGTTTTAGATCGTCGGTTAGCTGCGCCGTGCTTTCTAGCTCAACACCTTGAGATGTCACTTCACCTGTTTGTGTCGCAATCCATGTTGATGGGTTTGTGACCAATGCATTCTTTTGCGTGATGTCGAACCATGCAAGGTTGATAAAGCCATCCATAAAGCTTGGCTCATACTTCACACCCACTTCTACTTGCTCGCCTTCCAGCGGTTTGTAAAGTTCATTGGTTGCCGCATCAATAGTGCTGATCACTTCAAACGACTGAGAGTAGTTTGCGTAAGGTGACAGGCCATTGTTTGCAAGGTACATCACACCCGCACTTAGAGAGAGCTGACCATCATCACGAGATTCACTTTGATCAACGGTAGCGCCTTTGCCAGAGTTTTCTGTTTTCACCCAGTCGTAACGAGCACCGATGTTACCAATCCACTGTTCATGCAGTTTCAATTGGTATTGTGAATAGAGACTTGCTTGAGATTTCTCAATCTCACGTTTCACGTTGTTGGCAGGATCAAGAGGGGTGAAGTTACCGTAAACAGGGTTCCACGGATTGATGGTGCCAAATGCGTAGTTGTCCTGCTCGTCGCCATCGGTTTTGTGGAATTGCAGATCCATACCGATAAGCACTGTGTGCTCTGCGTTGTCTGTCATCCAGTTACCGACAGCATTGTTATCGAACGTGATGCTCTGGTTTTTTCCGTCACGGAATACGATGCCTTGCGTTAACTCTTCTTTCGCTGGATCGTTGTTTGAGAACGCGTAAGAGCTGCGCAAGTACAACTCATTCGAACCGTAGTTGAGGTTTTGCGAGAGTGACCACGTGTCATTGATGTCGTGCTCTAGTAAGTAACCTAGAGAAAACTGCGTGCGTTCGTATTTATCGTAGTTTGGCTGACCAAGGTTAGTCGAAGGATCGATTTTGCCAAAGTTAGAACCAATCAGAGTACCTGCTGCCGGGAAGAATGGGTTAGTTGGTACACCGTCATCATGAAGGTAAGTTGCCAAAACGGTCAGCATTGTACGGTCAGAAATGTCGAACTCGACACTTGGCGCTAGGTAGAAACGCTCGTTATTTGTGCCGTCCAGTTCACCATCTTGGCTTGTCATCAAGCCAACCAAACGATAGCGCACAGTGCCTGCGTCGTTTGCTTCGTCAGCAATGTCAAAACCTACGGATTGGTGTTGGTTGTTGCCAACTTCGACTTTTACTTCGCCTTGAGGCGTAAACGTTGGTTTTTTCTGAACAGCATTCACGATACCGCCTGGTGCCGATTCACCAAACAGAATAGCCGATGGACCTTTAACGACTTCTACACTTTCTAGGCCGTAAGGTTCGACCAACCATGTGTAGTAACCATCGCGGAATAGGCGGTTGCCGTTTAGGTAAGTCGCTGCATCAAATCCACGAACTTTGAACCAATCAGTGTCGTTGTCTGCGCCATAAGGCTGAGCGGTTACACCAGACGTGTAGCGTAATGCTTCATCTAGCTTTTTCGGTGCACGAACACGAAGTTCATCTTCAGAAATGATAGATACGCTGCGCGGCGTTTCTGCTGCCGGGGTTTCTACTTTAAGTGCTTGCGCGGTGACCGTTATGGTCTCCATGGCAATCACGTCATCTTGTACGACGTCTTCTTGAGCTTGTGCTGTGAATGCAACCACTGCTGTAGGTGCTAAAGCACAAACCAACGCGTTGCGGATCGCGATGGTCAGTGAGTTATTCTTTTGCATAAATCTATTCCCGATAATTATGATTAACGCTAAGCTTAATTGTAATTATTATCATTTGAGCTTTTGTTTCGGTATTTTACTGACTTTTGTATCAAAAGATAGTAAAACGTTCGCAAATTCATTCGCGGTACCTAAAGTCATTGTTATGTTCAATTGGTTTGAAAAACTGACCCAACCCTTTCCCCAGATGGAAACCGAAAAGCCACCGAAGACGCTATTTGGCTTTTGTCGTTTTTACACTCGTGGCTTTGAAGCCCCTTTACTCGTTATGGCTGTGTTCAGTGCGCTTATTGCCATTACTGAGGTGACGCTGTTGCGTTATATGGGCGAGCTCGTCGATATTCTCTCTAATCAAGAACGCGCAACATTCTGGCAAGACCAGGGTGATCGCATGCTAATGATGCTGTTCTTAGTGGCGGTTGTGATGCCAGCTCTCGGTTTTGTCCACTCAATGGTGATGCACCAAACGTTATTGGGTAACTACCCGATGTCTATCCGTTGGTTGATTCACCGTTACTTGCTAAAACAAGCGGTTGGATTTTTCCAGCGTGACTTTGCAGGCCGAGTTGCGACCAAAGTGATGCAAAGTGCGTTAGCGGTACGAGAAACGGTCATGAAGCTGGTGGATGTACTGGTTTATATCAGCGTTTATTTTCTTTCGATGCTCTGGATGATGGGCGAAGCCGATGGTTTGCTAATGTTGCCTATTGTGATTTGGATAGGAATGTACGCGGTTATCCAGTTCTACTTTATCCCTAAAATGAAACAAGTAGCGACAGAGCAAGCGGATGCTCGTTCTGTAATGACTGGGCGCATTGTCGATTCTTACACCAACATATCTACCGTAAAGCTATTCGCGCACTCGCAACGAGAGTTGGAATACGCAGAAAGTAGCATGAAGCAATTTTTGGTGACGGTTTACCGCCAAATGCGCATGGTGACTTGTTTACTGTTTAGTGTGGATGCCATCAACTATTTGCTGCTGATGTCTATTAGTGCCATTTCGGTTTATCTATGGCTAGATCACGCTGTAACAATTGGTGCTATTGCGATTGCCATCAGTATTGCATTGCGCGTACAAGGTATGTCGAAGTGGATCATGTGGGAAGTTAGCGCGCTGTTTGAAAACATTGGCACGGTAGTGGACGGCATCAATACGATTTCAAACGATGTTGAAGTGAAAGACGTACCAAATGCTAAGCCTTTGCAAATCTCCCAAGGTGAGATCTGCTTTGATCACGTAGGTTTTAACTACAGTGACGAGAAGGCGGTATTTGAGAACTTGAACCTGACTATCAAACCGGGCGAAAAAGTCGGCATTGTCGGTCGTTCTGGGGCAGGTAAATCCACGTTGGTCAACTTGTTGCTGCGTTTTTACGACGTAAATAGCGGTAAGATTTGTATTGATGGACAGGACATTTCTCAAGTTGAACAAGAGTCGCTTCGCCAACACATCGGTATGATCACGCAAGACACCTCTTTGCTGCATCGTTCAATTAAAGAGAACATTCTTTACGGTGATCCAGATGCTTCAATGGATGCCGTTATCGCAGCTGCTGAGAAAGCACATGCTCATGATTTCATTCAATCTCTACGAGACGAGCAAGGTAACGTTGGCTATGACGTTGAAGTGGGTGAACGCGGTGTGAAGCTGTCTGGTGGTCAGCGTCAACGTGTGGCGATTGCTCGCGTTCTGCTGAAAAACGCGCCAATTTTGATCATGGATGAAGCAACGTCTGCACTTGATTCAGAAGTAGAATCGGCAATTCAAGAAAACCTTGAAGTTCTGATGGAAGGAAAAACAGTGATTGCGATTGCTCACCGTTTATCAACGATTGCCGCGATGGATCGTTTGATTGTAATGGATGACGGCAAAATCATTGAGCAAGGCTCGCATTACGAGCTGCTGCAATTGGGTGGTGTTTACGCTCAGTTGTGGAAGCATCAAACCGGCGGATTTTTGTCTGAGCAAGGTGATGCTCAACTGCAAGTCATCTAATATGACGCTACACGAAAGAGGAGCAAATGCTCCTCTTTTTTGTGTCTGTCGTTTATACCGAGTAAGTAGGCGTTAATGGGCAACGTTAACTTGTGATTATTCATTAAGTTAGGCTAACTTAATGATGATTATGTTTATAACTCACTGTCGTTATTGAATTTTTTACGCTTTTTTTACGCGAACTCCGAATGGGCTTTTGCTAAAGTTTTCTACATCGAATTTTGGTTGATGTATTTTATGTTTGTTCAATGGCGAGATAACACCTTTCTCTTTTCTACTACCGTGATTGTTGGCGCGGTTGTCGTCTCATGGTTGTTAGACCAACTGTTTGGCTCTACAGCCGCAGTCCTGCTGATTTTACAGTTAGCGGTCGTGGTAGTGGCGTTTCAATGCAACTCGCGATTCGCTTATGCGGCGGCGGTGATCGAAGCGTTGAGCTTCAACTTCTTTTTCACGACGCCTCGTTACTCTTTGCAGATGTTTCGTCCGGAAGACATTTTTAATTTAGTCGTGTTTATGGTGGTGGCATTTATCACCAGCACCTTTGCGGATCTTTATCGTCGCCAGCAGGGCGAGTTAAAACAAACCAAGCTGCAAAACAGCATCCTGCTATCGGTGTCCCATGACTTACGCACGCCGCTGGCAACCATTATTGGAACATTGACCACACTCAACGAGTACATGCCCAAGCTCAATGGCTTAGAGCGTAAAGAATTGCTCGACAGTGCGACTTCAGAAAGCCATCGCTTGCATCAATATATCGAGAACCTCTTACAGGCGACTAAGCTCCAGCACGGCACATTAAAAATTACCAAAAAAGATGAGTTGATTGCAGATATTGTTCGGGATGCGGTTTCTCGTTTGCCAAATTACACCGAGAAAGTGTCCATGAATATGGATGATTCCGTTGATTATTTGTCAGTAAGTCGTTCGCTCATCGAACAAGCGATTTTTAATGTGCTGGATAATGCCATGCGATTTTCACCAGAGAATGAATCTGTTGAGGTTTCTCTTTCTAAGCAGGGTTCGTCGTGCGTGATTGATGTTCGGGACATGGGGATTGGCATCAAAGCTGAAGATGCGGAAAAAATATTCAACCTTTTCTATTCCGGCGCGAACAACAAATCGGCCGATTCAGGCACCGGAATGGGACTCGCGGTTGCCAAAGGCATCATCATCGCACACCAAGGAGAGATTCAATCTATGCCAGTATCAGAAGGGACGCTGATCCGCATTCTACTTCCACTCAATCAAGGAGCAGAGCAGGCGTGAGTTACAAAGTTTTAGTCGTGGACGATGAGCCTCGCATTCATACCTTTATTCGAATTTCGCTGTATGCTGAAGGGTTTGATTACATTGGCGCGAGTACCATTGCAGAAGCCAAAGCGTGTTTCGAAGCACATTCGCCACACGTCATTCTGCTAGATTTAGGCTTGCCCGACGGCGATGGGAAGGAGTTTCTCACTACGCTTCGTCAGACGTATAAAACGCCAGTGCTAGTGCTGACGGCTCGCGATCAAGAAGAGGAAAAAATCCGCCTTTTAGAAGCGGGCGCGAATGATTACTTGAGCAAGCCTTTTGGCGTAAAAGAGCTCATCGCGCGCATCAAAGTGCTGGTTCGAGATTTGGTGGATGAGCAATCCATCGCTGATGAGCTGGTGGCTGGCCGAGTCAAAATCATCAAAAGCACTCACCAATTTTGGTTGGATCAGAGGGAAATTCCACTCACCAAGAAAGAGTTTTCTTTCATTGAACAATTGATTCTCAAGCCGGGAAAGCTCATTGAGCAAACTCATTTGCTAGCGGTGATTTGGGGAAAAAGTCATGTCGAAGATACTCACTACTTACGCGTGCTAGTGAGTCAACTACGCAAAAAACTGAACGATAGTGCTGACGAACAGCGGCTATTAAAAACCGAGCCGGGGCTGGGTTATCGTTTAGTGCTTGAGACGTCCAAGCACCACTAAATTCCAAATTTAATCAACGTTAATGCCAAGGTTTAGTGCTGGTTATCAGCACTCGAACAGGATTCGTGTTGCCTATTTTCCGCGACGGAAAATCAGTCTAGCCCTTAACGCATTAGCATTTTCTATACATAAAACACAGTTAGGTATTGATATGGCTCACTTTACAGTAATTGGTTTAGGGCGATTTGGCGTTGCCGCCAGCTTAGAACTTATTCATCTTGGACACACCGTAACGGGGGTGGATAGCGACCCGAAAATCGTCGAAAAATACGTCGAAGAGTTAACGCAAGCGGTCATATGTGACGCAACAGACGAAGGTGCACTCAGAGAGTTAGCGCTAGCGAACAGTGATGTGGTGTTGGTGGCGATTGGTGAAGACATGCAAGCCAGTTTGTTGTGTACGCTGGCGCTGAAAAATCTGGGTGTGAAATCCATTTGGGTCAAAGCGAGCACCAAAGCGCACCATACCATCGTGTCTAAGCTTGGTGTACAACGTATTATTCATCCTGAAGAGGAGATGGGCGTAAGAGTCGCGCAGGCACTCAACTATCCGATGGTGAACAACTATTTAGAAATGGGGCATGGCTTGTATGTGGTGGAAATCCACGTTAAATCCAATCTGCACGATACGCCGCTTTCTAAGTTGATCAGCCGAGGCAGTTACAACATTCAGCCTATCTTGGTGAAGCGCGAAGAAGCCGTCTACACCAATATCAATGATGAGTTTGTGCTTAATGAGTTCGACACGCTGTTGCTTTGTGGTAGTCGCGCTGAGCTGAAATACGTCGCTCCAAGGTTGGTGTAACATGGTTTTGTGGCATCCCTCTATTATCCCAATGGAACGAAAGCCCAAAGCGGGCAAAAAACTGTTGGGCGCACCGCCATTGATACTTAGCCTCAGCTTTGCGTGCTTGATCATGCTCGGCACGGTCTTACTCAAACTGCCGATTGCCACCACAGAGCCCATCACTTGGATTCAAAGCCTGTTTACTGCGACATCGGCCATTACGGTGACGGGATTAGTTGTGGTAGACACGGGCACGGCGTTTACGCTTTTTGGGCAAGTGGTTATTGCTTTCCTGATTCAATGTGGTGGCCTAGGTTTAATGACGTTTGCCATCGTGACCTTGCTGGCTCTGGGCGGAAAAATTGGCTTTTTGGAGCGAGCAGTCGCGAGAGAGGCGTTCAACCAGACTGATTCATCGACACTCATTGCCACTGCTAAATCTGTATTGATGTTCGCTCTGCTCGTTGAACTTATTGGTTTCACTATTTTGAGCGTTTATTGGAGTGAAGAGCTGGGCTGGGAAACCAGTTTGTTCCATGGTTTCTTCTACACCATCAGTGCGTTTAACAATGCAGGTTTTGCGTTGAGTGCCGATAGCTTAATGCCTTACGTGGACGACCCGGTCGTTAACTTCACCATTACCAGTTTGTTCATTATTGGTGGTTTAGGCTTCTCGGTTTGGATTGACTTAAAACGCAATCGCCGTTGGCATCGACTCACCGTTTACAGTCGAATGATGATCTTAGGCACGATGATCATTAACGTGGTGGCACTTATCGCGATTTATCTGATTGAATATGACAACCCCAACACGCTTGCCCCGTTGAGCGAAGCAGGGAAATGGTGGGCATCGTGGTTTCAAGCGGTGACGCCAAGAACGGCAGGGTTCAACACTTTAGCTATCGATCAGTTGGAAGATGCCACAACGGCGATCATTCTGGTGTTGATGTTTATCGGCGGTGGATCATTGAGTACGGCAAGTGGCATTAAAGTTGTGACATTTATAGTGTTAGTCTTGGCGACTTACAGCTATTTGCGTCGCGATGAAGCAACCTATGCCTTTCAACGCGAGATTCCCAAAGAGACCATCAGCAAGGCATTGGCGCTGACTCTGATCTCGGTGGGGGTGACTTGGTTTGCCATATTCACGCTGTTACTGACAGAGAAAGCGTCTGTGTTAGATATTATGTTCGAAGCGGTCTCGGCACTGGGTACGGTTGGGTTATCGCGAGGCTTAACGGGCAGTTTGTGCGAACCAGGTGAGTTAGTGATCATCTTCATGATGTTTATGGGACGATTAGGGCCTCTTACATTAGCGTACTTCTTAGCCAGTCCAAGAAAGAAAAAAGCGCGTTACGCGAGTACTAAACTGGCAATAGGGTAAATGGGCTAACTCGTACAAAGTGAGCAAAAGGCTAGACAAAAGAGGAGTAACTGCTCCTCTTTTTGTGCTCGTTGTAGCCACGAAACTGTATACGGCAGTCTCTCTCACAACAATTTATGATTCATCTCTATTTTTTATCATTTATAAATTGTCGTTTTTGAGGTGTTGTCCAGAATGGAATTATCCACGTGCAACATAAGATTGCCGGGAATAAAAATAATTACAATACTGCCTTACTGGAAGATACATGAAAATCAAACCCCTCCCACCTTTAAATAGCCTCGTTGCGTTTGAAGCGTCGGCGCGGCACTTGAGTTTTACGTTAGCCGCTGACGAGCTAAACGTGACCCAAGGTGCTATCAGTCGCCAAATTAGACAATTAGAAGAATACTTAGGCAAGGCTATGTTCACGCGAGCCAATCGAAGCATTAATTTAACGCCTACAGGTCTTCAATATTATCAAGCTGTCAGCCAATCTTTGCTCGATATTGCTCAAATCACGGGTGAAGTGAAGAAGTGGCAGGGCGAACAAAAGATCACGGTTGCGACGACAAATGCAATGGCAGCCTTGTGGTTGTTGCCTAAGGTTGCTCAATTTCAAAATGAACATGATGACATCGATATAAGGATATTGGCCTCAGATAATGTGTTGGACTTACGCCGATTAGATTGCGATATCGCCTTGTTTTATTGTCGCACTCCACCTGCGGAAATGGACGTGACAACGCTATTTTCAGAAGAAGTATTCCCTGTGTGTAGCCCGCTTTATCTAGAGAAAATCGGCCAGCCTAGTGAGCCAGAAGAAATCTTCAATAAAACGTTACTCTATCTGGAAGAGTCTCAAAGAGATTGGGTGAATTGGGAGCAGTGGTTTGCGAGTGTAGGATTGCCAAATATTTCGCCTCGTAATCGCATGAACATCAATAACTATCCAATGCTGTTACAAGCGGCAATTAATGGTCAGGGAATCGCGTTAGCCTGGGGGTCATTAGTGGACGACTATTTACAAAGCGGTGCTCTAGTTAGGCCAGTCGAACACGTGCTTTCAACACCTTCCAATTTCTCTATGCTTGAACCTAAAAATAGAGGTTTAATCCCAGCAAGCGTCAAGCGTTTTAGAGCGTGGCTTTTGCAACAGTTGCCAGATGAGGTGGGTGATCGAGGTTTAGCCTAAATCAATAAGCAGAGAAAATAACAGAGTTTGGTCATGTTAAAAAGCGGGAGTACCAGTTCCCGCTTTGTTTTAATTGATTGGATGAAACGACGCACTAACTTAGTACTGGTCCCTGATTGAGTGTGGAATCATCTTTTAGTGAGGATGTTGAAGCGATAGGCTCGGAAGCCACAGTTTTGCTTTCAACAAGCGGTTCAACAGGACCATCAAGTTTCTCTTGCTCTGGGTGAACATGCTCTGGAAGCATTGCCCATGGCTTAGGTTCGCGTCGAATACTATGAAACAGCGTTAAGCTCATCACCGCGATAAAAATGGCGATAGGGAAACCGGCAATAATGGAGGCCGTTTGCATTGCTTTTAACCCTCCTGCGTATAGAAGTACTCCCGCAATGGCTGCGATCATGATCCCCCACAATACGCGTATAGAGGTAGGAGGCTCACTGTGCCCAGCGGCATCGAGGGTACATAGAACCAAGGTACCCGAGTCTGCGGAGGTAATGAAATAAGTACCGAGTAATAAACACGCAAGTACGCTAAGTAGTTTACCAAACATACCTGTATCTAGATTGTCGAATAGCGTAAACAAAGCGCGTGTAGTATCGGCTTTAGTCGCTTCAAGAATCGGGCCGCCAGAAAAATCCGCAGGTGGTGTTTGTTTGGCTTCTTGTGCCGCAGTGACTTGCTCTTGATGAGCAACACGAGCGTCTTGCTCTACCTTCAACGCTGCACCACCAAATACTGAAATCCATAAGAATGTGATCAGCGTGGGTACGATGAGAGCACCGCCGATAAGCTCACGTATTGTGCGTCCTTTAGAGATACGAGCTACAAACATGCCAACGAAAGGCGCCCAAGTCATCCACCAAGGCCAGTAATAAGCCGTCCACCAGTTTTGCCAGCCAGAGTCATTCTGTGCATCGCTCCATAAGCTCATACCGACAATGTTTTGTGCATAAAGCCCCGTGCTTTCAAGTAGCGTATTTAAGATATAGCGAGTTGGGCCAATATAAAGTACGACCAGCACGAGTGCGAGTGAAAGCAGCATGTTCCATTCTGATAAACGGCGAATACCTTTCCCTACACCAGATAGCACCGACGCAACCGCACAAGTACAAAGGGAAACGATAATAAAGAGTTGAATCCCCAAACTAATGTCTAGACCAAAGGCTTGATTCAAACCAGAGTTTATTTGGATAACTCCCATCCCCAAGGTTTGAGAGATACCGAAAGCAGTCACCGCGACTGTTAGGATATCAACCGTGTGTCCGATAGGCCCATAAATACGATCGCCAATCAAAGGGTACAAGATAGAGCGTAGGGTAAAAGGCAGATCTTTACGGTAGGAAAAGTAAGCTAATGCGAGCGCCACAATGATAAAGACAGACCAAGGATGTAGACCCCAGTGAAAGAATGTCAGTTTCATTGATGTTGTTGCGGCTTCATTGGTCAGGCCTTGAGTAAATGGGTTGTCAGCGTAATGCCACATCGGTTCGGCGACCGACCAGAAAATCAAGCCTATCCCCATGCCTCCGGAAAAAAGCATGGATACCCAAGACAAATAACTAAACTCTGGTTTTTCGTCATCTTTACTCAAACGAATATGCCCATATCGACTAACCATAAGGTAAAGAAGAAAACCGACAACGAGTGAAACAAGTCCGATGTAAAACCACTTCATATTCTGTAGCAAAATGCCGGAAATCGTTTCGAAGTATTGGCCCGCTTGATTGGCGAGAATGGCGCAGAAAAGTACAAAACCGATAACGACGATCTTTGATGCGATTGTCACAGTCGGATTGAGTCCTTTCAATATCCCAGATGTTGCTCTCATAGGCATCCCTCACAGTGCGTTTGTTTTAGTATTATTGTTTGTTGCGTTATTGTTAATTTTTGAAAGAGAGTAGAGAGAGGGCTTTTGTGTTTCAACTGATTAATACTCATCGGTTAATGAGTATTAATCATGACAAGAAGATCATTGTTAATTAAAAGGTTACTTTTTTGTTCGAGATCAATGCATGAATGACAAAAACTCATCCAAGTCCGGCGAAAAAGTCGTTTGTTTGTTGCCGGGTTGTTAATCAAAATCATCTCCACTAACACAACACGATGTTGTACGCACTGGATGCAACTCGACTCTCGGAGATAAGAATATGAGCAATGTCAACCAAACCATTATTCCTGTTGAACTTGTTGATAATGTACTGAACCCAATCAGTGAAGCAACAGGAATGCCGAATCAGGCCTACACCAGCGAAGAGTATTTTACTTTTGAGCGTGATCAGGTGTTTGGTAACACTTGGGTATGTATTGGTTTTGCATCAGACCTGCTTAAAAATGGTTATGTGATGCCACTTGATTTCATGAATCTTCCACTACTCATGATGAGAAATCGCCAAGGTGAAGTCCAAGTTTTCCACAACGTATGTAGTCATCGTGGTATGAAGCTGGTTCATGAGGCAGGCGAAGTTCAAGGCATGATTCGCTGTCCTTATCATTCATGGACGTACGATCTTGACGGCAATCTAAAAGGCACACCACACATTGGTGGTATCGCAAAACACAAAGATGATCGATTTAAGTGTGAAAAACATGGCCTTAAGCCACTTCGTTCAGCCGTTTGGATGGACATGGTATTCGTCAACTTATCGGGCAATGCAGAAAGCTTTGAAGAGCATATCGCGCCGCTAGAGCAACGTTGGCAGCAGTTCTTAGGTGAAGATGGGTTAGGTCTTCTTCGCCGCGTGAACATGGGTGGCAACTTAGAGATCGAAGTAAAAAGTAACTGGAAGCTTGCCGTAGAAAACTACTGTGAAGCTTACCACTTACCTTGGGTGCATCCGAGTTTGAACAGTTATTCTCGCCTAGAGGATCACTACAACATCATGTTTGCAGAGCGTTTCGCTGGCCAAGGTAGTCTCGCATACAACCTCTCTGATACTGCAGGTACACACTTACCTAAATTTCCAAGCTGGCCAGAAGATAAACTGCGTCATGCAGAATATGTTGCACTCTTTCCAAACGTGTTGCTTGGTATTCAAGCCGATCATGCCTTTGCAATGATGATTGAACCAATCACTGCGAATAAGAGTGTTGAGCACCTACGTGTTTTCTATGTGGGTGATGAAGCAACGAATGATGAGTTCGCTGCGTGCCGTACTGCTACCGTTGAGTCATGGCGAGTCGTATTCGGCGAAGATATTGGAGCGGTCGAGGGCATGCAGGAAGGTCGTTATTCACCTGGCTTTGGTGGTGGTGTGTTCTCACCAGAAATGGATGTTCCGACGCATTTCTTCCAAACCTGGTTGGCAAAGCAAGTGAAAGCGGCACTGGAGCAGTAATATGATGCATTACCTTAATTATATTGATGGTGAGTGGTGCGATTCAGAGCAAGCGCTGACCGTCATTAACCCTGGCACAGCCGAAGCGTATGCGACGATTGCAGAAGCCACTATCACCGATGCAGATCGCGCAATGGCAGCGGCACGTCGAGTGGTCAAGCAAGGTCTTCTTTCGGACGTTCGTCCAGCCGTCAGAACCGAGTGGATGTTAAAAGCCTCCGCGGCTATTCGTGAAATGGTTGATGAAGGTGGGTTAGTTGCCTGCCGTGAAAATGGGAAATCTTTGCAAGATGCCAAAGATGAGTTTTTAGAATCGGCACGTTACTTCGAATACTACGCTGGCATGGCCGACAAGCTGGAAGGCACGTCAATTCCGTTGGGTAAAGATTATGTCGATTTCACCCAATATGTGCCGTTTGGTGTGTCAGTGCAGATTGTGCCGTGGAATTTCCCAGTTTCTATTTGTGCACGCTCATTAGCTCCTGCATTAGCTGCTGGTAACGCAGTGGTGATCAAATCGCCAGAGATTTCCCCACTCGCTATGACGTTGTTGATTAAAGCGATTGAAAAAGCGGGCTTCCCAAAAGGCACGATTAACTTGCTATGTGGCAAAGGCTCCGTAGTTGGCAGCCACTTGGTGCAGCATCAAGACGTTGATCAAATTGTCTTTACAGGTTCTGTGCCGACCGGCCAACGCATCCTGCAAGATTCAGCGCAACGCGCCACACCATCTGTGATGGAGCTGGGTGGTAAATCGGCTGCTATCGCACTGAAAGATGTGAGTCTCGAAACACTTTTGAAAAGTGTCCAGGTCGGTATTTTCTTTAACGCTGGTCAAGTGTGCTCGGCAATGTCTCGTTTGCTGATTCAAAAAGAGCGTTATGAAGAAGTAAAAGCGGCGGTAGTGGAAATGGCAAAAAGCCTAACTATTGGCCAAGGCGAGAGCCAACCAGATATCACGCCACTGGTTTCCGCTGATCAGCAAGCACGCGTGCTTGAAATGATAGAACAAGCAAAAGCCGACGGCGCGAACATCCTAACGGGTGGATACGCCCCTGATTTGTCGGGTTACTTTGTGGCACCGACGGTGATTGAAGCCTCACCAGATATGCGTATTGCTCAAGAAGAAGTGTTTGGCCCTGTACTGGTAATTACACCGTTTGAAACCGAGCAAGAGGCCGTTGAAATCGCGAATGGCACCGATTTTGGCCTGGTCGCTGGTGTCTTTGGTGAAAGCCTAAACCAAACATTGCGTGTGGCACAGCAACTGCGTGGTGGACAAGTGTTCATCAATGAATGGTTTGCTGGTGGCATCGAAACACCATTTGGTGGCGTGGGCTTGTCCGGGTTTGGGCGAGAAAAAGGACAAGAAGCGATTTATAGCTACGTCCAGACACGCAATATTGCCATTCGTTTGCAGCAAGACAGCAACGTATAGCTACCGTGTAACTGTATTTTCATCACCTCGTACCGGCTTGGATTTCAGACCACAAGCTAGGGCGAGGTTGATGGAATCACAACAAATCTGACAGCGGTTTGTAAACACGGAAATTCTGAACAAGGTAGTTGGAGTATAAGTGATGAGAAAGTGGCTCTGTATTATTTGCGGCTTAATCTATGATGAAGCACAAGGTTGGCCATCCGATGGTATTGCACCAGGAACAGCATGGGAAGATGTACCGGATGACTGGTTATGTCCTGACTGTTTAGTGGGTAAGGCCGATTTTGAAATGATCGAAATCACCGACGATGCGCCACTAGAAGAGGTTGCAGCGGTGTCTTCGGCGTCGGTAGAAGCGTCTGTTCAGCCAAATACTGCTCAGCCTCTTCCATCTGAAGTTACTCAACCTGTATTCTCAAATGACCCTATCGTTATCATCGGTAGTGGCCACAGTGGTTACCAGTTGGCGGCGGCACTTAGAGCACAATCCGAGACGGTTGCTATCACCGTCTTTACCGCTGATGATGGCGCTTTGTACAGCAAACCAGCATTGTCTAATGCACTGGTCATGAATAAAGACGGCGACGCGCTACAAAGTGAGAGCGCGTTGGAGTGGGAAAGCCGTCTCAATATCCGAGTTTACCCGCATACCCGTGTTGAACAGATCAATCGTGCCAATTCAACGTTACATACCTCCATCGGTAAATACGCCTACAGCCGCTTGGTACTGGCAACAGGTGCATCACCGATTGAAATCCCAATTGAGGGCGATCGCTCTTGGGTTATGAGTGTGAACGACTTAGTTGATTACCGCCGTTTCAGAGCGGAGCTGCAAGACAAAAAGCGCATCGCGATCCTAGGTGATGGCTTAATTGGCTGTGAGTTCGCAAATGATCTGATCGAAAGCGGTTATGAAGTAACAGTTATCGGGTTGGGTCAATGGCCAATGGAGCGTTTGATCCCGCAACAGTTGGGTGAATCATTACAAAGCGCACTTGCCGATCGAGGCGTGCAATGGGCTCTACAAGACAGTATCACCAGAATCGAACCAAGGTCGGAATCTAGTGCGGTTTTACATCTAAACAGTGGCAAGCAGATTGAAGCAGATCTAGTGCTGAGCGCGGTTGGACTCAAGCCAAATGTTTCTCTGGCTGAGCGCGCGGGGCTTGAAGTTGGCCGGGGCATTAAAGTGAATCAATTCGGCCAGACGAGTGATGAGAATATTTACTCGCTAGGTGACTGTGTTGAAACTGAGCAAGGTTGGCAGCCCTATATTGCACCGATTAATCAAATGATCCCTTCTGTAGCGAAAAGCTTGCTAGGCGATGTCGCCCCTATCTCGTTAACACCAACTCCAGTGATTGTAAAAACGCCGATTCTTCCACTCACGATTTTCCCGGTAGCCGCTGAAGAACAGGGACAATGGTACATCGAGACCCAAGCAGATGAATTGACCGCTGCGTTTTATTCACCAGAAGGAGCAATGCTCGGTTTTGCGTTGCTAGGAAGAAAAGTACAGTCATTACGCGGCCCTTGGCTAGATCAATTGTCATTGAAACTGTCAGTAGCGTAGCGGAGAAAAAAGATGATTCATTTACCCAATGATGACGTGACGTGTGGTTGGTACCATGCGTTGCCAAGTATTCCAGAAAAATCGGCGTTAAAAGGTAAACAAAGTGCTGACTATGCCGTGTTAGGTGCCGGTTTCGCAGGCCTAGCTATGGCAAGACGTTTAGCTGAACTTATGCCTAATGCACGAATTATACTGATTGATGCGCAACGTATCGGCCAAGGGGCTTCAGGAAGAAATTCGGGCTTTGTTATCGATTTGCCTCATAAGTTTTCACTTGAGCATCCCGACCCTGAGCACAAACAAAAGTTATTGTCGCTCAACCGTTCTGCGATTGCTCAGCTAAACACTTTAGTGTCGAAGCACAGTATTTCTTGTCAGTGGTCAGCAAAGGGCAAATATCAAGGAGCCGTAGGCGCGCGCGGTGAAGCGTATCTCGATCACTTTGAGCACCTAATGAAAGACCTTGGCGAACCATACTTCCATGTTAATGGCAGTGAGCTGGCGAAAGTCTTGGGAACAAACTACTACAGCCGCGCAATTTATACGCCAGGTGGTTATTTAATGCAACCTGCTGCTTTGGTGCGTGGGCTAGGGGAAAGCCTTCCAGAGAACGTCGAGGTGTTAGAGAACTCGCCAATCCGCAAGCTCAGTAAAGAAAACGGTTGCTGGGTATTACATGGAGATAGTGGCTCTGTTGAAGCCCCTGAACTGCTGCTTGGGACCAGCATTTTTACTCGGGAGTTTGGTTATCTTAAAAACAGACTACTTCCAGTGATGACGTTTGCAAGCTGGACGCGTCCATTGACCGACGCAGAAATGCAACGATACGGAGGTGAGCTGAATTGGGGGTTAACTCCAGCTGATCATGCGGGAACGACGTTACGTATGACCGCCGATCGACGTATTTTGATCCGCAATACTTACAAACACGTGCCGAAATATGGCTCAAGCATGAACGATAAAGTCAGAGAACAAATTCGCGACGATCATCGTCAAGTCTTTCTGGCGCGTTATCCCGAGCTGGCCGACGTACCATTTACTCACACATGGGGTGGGGTGTATGCAATCTCTCGTAACTTTACTAACTTTTTCGGTCAATTAGATGAAGGTGTTTATGCCAGCGCTTGTGACAATGGTGTTGGTGCTGCGTGGGGAACCATTTCTGGAACACTGTTAGCTGACTATGTCGTTGGTGCGACATCTAAATCATTGGATGACATACAGCAAGTGACAGGAATGCCTTGTTTGAATCCGCCAGAGCCTTTTTTAGGTTTGGGAGTAAAAACGCGTATCCAATTAGCAAAATGGCAAAGCCGGAGTGAATTATGAAGCCAGTCAAACTTGTTGATAGTAAAAGTCTAGATTTCAATGTTCGTGGTGATACGCCGGGAATGGCGTATGTTGCCAGGGCGTTAAGCCCAGAAATTTCACCAAACATAGGCGTAGGCTTTGCTAAATGGGAAGGCGCTAAAGTGGCTTGGACAGTGCTTTATGATGAGGTTATTTTCGTGATTGAAGGCTGTTTCGAGCTGACCGCAAATGGTGAAACACATTTTGTGCACCCAGGTCAGATGCTGTGGATACCGGAAGGGACTGAATTGGTTTATGGTGGGCATGCTCTGTTCGGCTATGTGGTTCATCCAGGAAACTGGAAAGAGTTACATGGTATTGAATGACTTTTATCATTTAGTAGTGTTTCGGAAAGGCAAAACAAAAATCCGATTTTTACCCATGAGTTTTCGTAAAAGAACTTAATCTCAGTGGAGCAAGGGTTTCTTACTTGCTATGTTTCTTGGTCACGTTTCCAGACGTGTTAGACCTTTCTCAATTGCTATTTTATCTATCAAAAAGGGAAGCCTTGGCTTCCCTATAATGAGTCTTCTTTTGGCTTGGCTGAATCTTTTATTTTAGCTCAAATTTACCCTGCATGATTGCCCAGTGACCCGGGAACGAACAGAAGAATGAATAGTCACCGCCGGCTTTCATTTTCTCAGTACTGAACGTAATGCTGGTGCTTTCACCGCCACCAATTACTTTTGTGTGAGCGTAGACGCGATCATCATTTGGTTTTACGTAGTTATTTTCTGCTCCAGCTGCCATGCCATCAGTACCGACTGCTTGTAGGTTGGCTGTGTCAGAGATGACCACGTTGTGACCCATCGATTGCGCTGGCATCTTACCTGTGTGATTCAGCGTTAGTTTTACCTCTTTACAAGTGGCTGGTACGCTCAATGTTTTAGTAGAAAACTGCATCATATCGTTAGCATCTAATGACACTTCACACTCGGCACTGGCTTGGGCACCAAAGCTCATTCCTACTAATGCGAAGGTTGTTGCTAATAAACGTAAAGACATATAACACTCTCCATTTTGTATTTTAGGCTGACTTGGATTGATCTTATCCAATAGTTCTCATTATCAGCCAATTTTCACTCCAAAAACGTGCTTCAATCGGTATATTGACGTTTTGTTGCAAGCTTGTACTGGTCAGTTCCGCTATTTGATCACTCAAATGCCTTATTTCATGCGATTGCGTGAGTTAAATCAAAAGTCGTGATTAGCCAGAGTTAAGGTGAAAATAATCTCTCTAAACGGGTGGCAGAATTGTTTGGTTTTACGGTATTGGAGAGGTTTCAAGAAAGAAGCTCAGCTAAATTGCTGAGCTTCTAGAGAACAGACGACAAGTAGACCTAGCGAGTTTGCTTTAACGTGTGCAACACATCATGCAGTGAAGGTGCGACGGTATGGCCTAATTGTTTTATTTCGTTGCAAGGCTCAACCAAATCAGGAATTTGATAAGTGATCATGTTCGCTGCTACAGCAGCACGCACGCCATTATTTGAATCTTCAAAGGCGAGACATTTGGTTGGATCTACGCTTAGACGACTTGCTGCAAGCAGGTAGATCTCTGGCTCAGGTTTGCCGTGTGACACTTCACAGCCTGTCGTTAAGTTGTCGAAATACTTGCTTAGGCCCGCTAATTCCAACTTCTTCTGTGCCACTTCTTTTGCTGTAGAAGTGGCGACTGCAATTGGCAACCCTTGGCTTTTCAACCACTCAAGCAGCTCAATCACCCCTTCTTTTACTGGTATCGCTTGGTGCTTAACCACAGCGTCGTAACGGTCGCGCCACTCTTGGTGTAAGCGGTCAAGATCATCCCCATAAGCTTTACGAAAAATCACTTCAATGCCCGCTGCATTGCGACCAATGATTGAAAGATAAACATCTTTATAGAAGGGTAGGTTCTGGGCTTCACATGCTTCTTGGAAAATATGCATACAGACGCGCTCAGTATCAAGGAGCAAACCATCCATATCAAAAATAGCAGCTTGGTAGTTCATTACATTAAGACTTTTTGGTTGGGATGGCGCATTTTGACACAAGCAGATCGGTTTTTCTTCTAAAAATTAGAACTTGATTTTGATCCTATGAGTTCACATTGCCTTTGAACACACTATACACAGAGTCTATAAACTAGGTGTGAAATATAATGTTTTTAAAATTAGAAAAATTTCAGTTAAATAGATAAAACTCTATCTTAATATAAGCTAGAGTTTTATTAATATCCTATTGTTATTTTAACTATTGAATGATTTATTAATAATAAAATAATACCAAGTCACGATTGTTTACGACTGCATGAGTGTACCAGCTCTTGACTTCAGATATTTGTTGCTCTGATAAGCCTCCGAAGTCAACGTTATCTTGGTGAATATCTTGATTTTTTATCATAAAAACAACAGGGAAATCGTCAGGGAATGGGAATTTTATAGGATAATCGGTATTAGTGAATGGAATATCGCAGAAATCGTTTACATCGCAAGGATACCAAGAGTTATTGGATAAGTAATAACCAGTTATCTTACATATAGCTTCAAGCAAGTAAGCATAGGCGTAACCCAAGTGACTGTATTTTATCTCTTCAGACAACATTTGCATAAGAAGCTCTTCAGCTCGGATGCTTTCGCCACTACTTTCCAGCATTTCATTAATCGCCTTAAAGGAGTCTTGACACCTTTCCATGATGGCTTTTTCTAGCTCTGGATTACGCTCATTCTTTAGTACGTTAAAAACCTTTTCAGTATCTAATGAATATACTGTCGCCCCATATCCCATATTTTATTCTCCTCACTTTTATACAGTTAAATTCATTTAAGTGTTTTTTATCGAAGGGATTATATTTTGATGTTTTTTGAAGGTAAAGTGTATATATAGAGGTTGTATTTATTATGATGAACTTTGAAAGTTTAAATTCTTAAAATAAATACTATATATTTAATTTTATTAGATCTAGCTCATAAAAATACCTTAACTATTATTGTGTTTATTGTTAAGGGTTATTAAATCTGTGAGGTGGTTCAAGACAATAAAATTTAGAAGAAAATACCGTCAAACTTAGGTGGCTATTCTATCTGAGCACTCAGCTCACTACTTATAGTGGGCTGAGTGAGCGGTTGGGCATCGGCTCTTTATTTGGCGATGAATATGCCATATTAGGTGATATTCGTTAGTGTCTATTTTATCCCTAGCCGTTTTGCTAATCGGTGCAAATTGCCGTTATCTAATTCAAGCTGACGTGCCGTTGCTGCCCAGTTACCTTGGTTCTCTTCCAGAACTCGAACAATCATCGCTTTTTGGAAGGCGTCTGTGGCAGGCTTTAATCCGCCTTCTGGTAGCTCAAGCCGAGATTTTTGTTCCGTTTCTTCAACGTTCTTGATGTTCTGATTCGGCGTTCGGATGTCAAAATCTTGCTCAACTAACTCAATATCCATGGCGTGGGTACGCGCTTTTGCCAAAACACCAGCACGTTTAATGACATGTTCAAGCTCTCGCACGTTGCCTGGCCATGAATAGTCTTTGAGTGCCTGCACCAAAGTGGGGGACAAACGAATGCTGTTCAATCCCAATTTGCTTCTTAAACGTTCGGCAAAAAAGCCTGCGAGTAACACCACATCGTCTTCACGTTCACGAAGAGGTGGAACATGAAGCGGGAAGACGCTTAGGCGGTGATATAAGTCGGCTCGGAAGCGACCAGCAGTCACTTCTTCATGCAATATACGGTTGGTGGCGGCGACAATGCGTGTATTGACTCGAATATGGCGGTCATCACCCACACGTTGAATGTCGCCGTATTGTAGGGCTCGAAGTAACTTGGCTTGCAGCTCTAACGACAGTTCGCCGACTTCATCTAAAAACAGTGTGCCGCCATCGGCTTGTTCGAACTTACCCTTGCGATTGCTGATTGCGCCTGTAAATGCGCCTTTGATATGGCCGAACAACTCGCTTTCCGCGACTGATTCTGGCAGCGCCGCACAGTTGAGGTAAACCAAAGTATTGCTAGAGCGGCTAGAACGATGGTGAATAGCGCTCGCAACCAACTCTTTACCTACGCCCGTTTCTCCCATCACCAACACAGACAATTCCGTATCGGCGACGGCATCAATCTGCTCTTGAAGATTCCTCATGCCCTGAGAGTTGCCAATGATTTCGTTACTCAACGTGCGTTTCTCAGCGTAAGAGTCGCGTGGCAGGCTCGTTTGTGTCTCTAGCTGTTCTAGTAGGAGTGCAGTGTGCAAGCCACCTGCTGCCAATGCGCTGACAAAACGTAATTCTTGGTTGCGTAGCCTATCAAATTGGTTGGGGTCGAAGGCGTCAATCGTAATAGCACCGATCAGTTGATCGTCGATCAGCAAAGGTAAACCAATGCAGGAATGGACATGCAGTTTGTCATCGTGGTTTGGAATCAAGCCATCGTATGGATCCGGTAAATCACTGTCAGAGGGAAAACGCACGATATCGCCTGCTCGGGCAATAGCTTCTAACCTTGGGTGTTGCTCAATGGAGAAACGGCGTCCAAGCACTTCTTTCGCCAATCCATTGATCGCTAAAGGCTTAAAGTGCTGCTCTTCATACAAAAGAAGGGCAGAAGAGTCACACTTCAATACATCTCGAATCGTGGTTAATAACGTATCAAAGCGAGCCTGTTGAGTGAGCGCTGAGTTAAGGTCTTGCGTGATGTGTAGCCATTGCGCGATTAAAGAAGTCATAGCCAATACCGATTGTGTCAATATGACTATTGTAGTGTCTTAATGACAATTTTCAACTGTGTCTAAATGACAGCTGTCAAAGTTGAGTTTTAGTTAAGCTGTTGAAATGTAATGGAATTAAAAGTTGGCACACCCAGTGCAATACAAGAAGAAATTATTTTTGTTTATCCCGTCATTCAAGGTAGTAATTATGACAATTCACGTAAAAAACAACATCCACTGGGTAGGTCAACGCGATTGGGAAGTTCAAGACTTCCACGGTACAGAATACAAAATGACAAAAGGTACCAGCTACAACAGTTATCTAATTCGTGAAGAGAAAACCGTATTGATTGATACGGTCGATCATCGATTCAGTCAACAATTCATCCAAAATTTAGAGATGGAAATCGACCTTAAGTCTATCGACTTTATCGTGGTAAACCATGCAGAGGAAGATCACTCAGGCGCATTGTCGGCATTGATGGAGAAGATTCCGAACACGCCAATTTACTGTACAGAAGCGGCAATTGATTCGATTGTGGGTCATCACCACCATCCTGAATGGAACTTCAAAACCGTAAAAACGGGCGACAGCATCGATATTGGTAACGGTAAGCAATTGGTGTTCGTGGAAGCGCCGATGCTGCATTGGCCAGACAGCATGATGACTTACTTAACTGGCGATGCAGTGTTATTCAGCAATGACGCATTTGGTCAGCACTACTGCGATGAACGTCTGTTCAATGATGAAGTGGATCAAAATGAGTTGATGGAACAGTGTTTGCGTTACTACTCAAACATCCTAACGCCGTTCAGCAGTTTGGTAACCGCCAAAATCAAAGAAGTGCTGAGCTTCAATTTGCCTGTTGACATGATCGCAACGTCACACGGCATTGTATGGCGCGATAATCCAGTTCGAATCATCGAGCAATACTTAGCATGGGCAGACAATTATCAAGAAGATCGCATTACGATTTTCTACGATTCTATGTCAAACAACACCCGAATGATGGCCGATGCAATCGCGCAAGGCATTCACGATGTCGACCCTAGCGTGGCGGTCAAAGTCTTTAATGTCTCTAAGCATGATAAGAATGAAATTCTCGCCAACGTATTCCGCTCAAAAGGCATCTTGGTTGGTTCGTCTACCATGAATAACGTCATGATGCCGAAGATCGCAGGCATGCTAGAAGAAATTACTGGTTTGCGCTTTAAAGCGAAGAAGGCCGCAGCATTCGGTAGTTACGGTTGGAATGGTGGAGCGGTGGATCGTATCCATGCTCGATTGACTGACGCAGGTTTTGAAACCGCAGTGAGCTTGAAAACCAAATGGCGACCAGATGGTAAAGCGATGCGTGAATGTCGCGAACATGGTCAGAACATCGCAAAATTGTGGGCAAAGCATGACCTGACAAGTCCTGTTATTTCTCCTGCGATTACTGCATCTGTACCACAAGTTCAATCACAACCCGTTGCGCCAGTGACAACACAAGCGGTAGTAGATGCTGCTCCTAGCAACCCTAGTACTGAGGCGCATCCCGCAGATTGTCAATGCATGGTTTGTACGGTTTGTAATTGGGTATACGACCCAGCTAAAGGCGAGCCTAACCAAGGTGTTGAACCGGGTACAGCTTGGTCGGAAGTGCCAGATTACTTCTTGTGCCCAGAATGCCATTTAGGTAAAGACGTTTTCGTTGAATACAACGGTTAGGAGGGAATATGCAAGCACCTATTGTGATTATTGGTAGCGGCTTTGCGGCTTACCAATTGGTGAAAACAGTGCGTCGAATGGACGCACATATTCCGCTGCAAGTGTTTACTGCTGATGATGGCGCGGAATACAACAAGCCCGATTTGAGTCATGTATTCAGTAACAAGCAAACTGCCCGAGACTTGGTAGTTAAAAGTGGTGAGGCGTTTGCACAGGAACACAACATCGAACTGTTCGCCCATACCAAGGTTGAGCATGTCGACGTGCAAGCTCAGCAAGTGGTCGCCAACGGCCAAACCTATCCTTATTCCAAACTGGTGTTTGCGACAGGCGCGAAAGCCTTTGTGCCGCCAATATCTGGTGGTGCAGCACCAGAGGTGATAACGCTGAACTCGCTACAAGAATATCAATTAGCGGAAGAGCAAATTAGCCGCGCGGAACGAATTCTAGTAATGGGTGGTGGTTTGATCGGCGTCGAGATCGCCATGGATCTCGCAACCAGTGGTAAAGCCGTTACGGTGGTTGAGCCAAATCCCCGTTTGCTCGCTAACTTGATTCCTGAATTTGTTGCATTGCCGCTGGAGAATCAACTTAAGCAGCAAGGTATTCAACTTGCCTTAGAGACTGGAGTTGTCGCGATCAATCACTCGGATGATTCGCTGGTGGCAAGCTTGAGCAAAGGTAAGGAAATCGAAGCCGATGTAGTGATTTCAGCTGCGGGTTTACGTGCTAACACTTGGTTAGCGAAGGCTTGTGGGTTGAGTGTCAATAAAGGCATCGAGGTGGATGCCCGATTACAGACATCAGCAGCCAATGTGTTCGCTTTAGGCGATTGTGCTGAAATCCAAGGTCGAATGATGCCTTATCTCCAACCGATCGTGCTAAGTGCCAATGCTTTGGGCAAACAGCTACTAGGGCAAGAAGCTGAGTTGAAACTACCGCCTATGATGGTAAAGGTCAAAACACCGAGTTATCCAATTCAATTGGCAGGCGATTTTAGTTCGGTGACGAATTGGAGCGTGCAGATTTCTCAAACTGGCATTGCCGCGAAAGCAGAAGATGAAAATAGCCGACTCATGGGCTTCGTCGTGACGGGAGAACAAGTTACGCAAGCATTTCCATTGCTTCGAGAGTTGTCTCAAGCCGCTCAGGCTTAACCGATTTAAACGAAAAGAATTGTAATTAGAGAGGGTATTATTATGTCGCATCTACGAATTCCTAAAGACTGGACTGTTCAACGTTCAACGCCTTTCTTCACTAAAGACAATGTGCCACCAGCGCTACTGACTCATCACAATACTGCTGAGGGTGTGTTTGGGCAGTTGTGCGTCATGGAAGGGCAAGTGACTTACTACGGCTTTGCTGATGAAAATGCCACAGAAGCAGAAGTAGTGGTGGTGATTAATGCAGGCCAGTTTGCTACCAGCCCACCGCAGTACTGGCACCGTATTGAGATGAGCGATGATGCTCAGTTCAACATCAATTTCTGGTCGAACAAGGACAAGAGTGGGCAAGTGATGTTCCATGCTAAGCAGTAGTAAACCTTTGTAAGTGCTTTGACTGTTACGCTAATCGTCAAGTAAAGGGGTGTAGAAGGCGCAATAAACGGACTGAAATACTGGATCATCGAGACCGTGGAAAGAGAAATCACGAGTAATGATTTCAATTCTTTAGTAGCATGTTACGAAACATTTCAGTCAGGTGAACTAAGGGAAGCGTGCAATGGAAAAACAACGAGTAGCATTTATTGGTCTGGGTGTGATGGGATACCCAATGGCTGGTTACCTAAGTAAAGCGGGCTTTGAAACCAAAGTATACAACCGCACAAAAGCGAAAGCCGACAAATGGGCTGAAGAATACCAAGGCGTAGCTTGTGAAACACCGCGTGAAGCGGCAGAAGGCTGTGACATCGTTTTTACCTGTGTGGGTAATGATGATGACGTTCGTAGCGTTGTTTACGGTGAAGAGGGCATTCTGGTCGGCTTGAAAGCGGATGCAGTGCTAGTGGACCACACGACCACTTCTGCAGACCTAGCGGTTGAGCTGGCTGAAGCGTGTGCTAAGTATGGTAATCACTTCATTGATGCGCCAGTTTCTGGTGGTCAAGCAGGCGCAGAAAATGGTGTTCTAACCATCATGTGTGGTGGTGAACAAAGCATTTTTGACCGTGTGTCTCCGGCGATGGATGTGTACGCGAAGCAGATGACGCTACTGGGTGAAAACGGTCAGGGTCAACGCTGTAAGATGGTAAACCAAATCTGTATTGGTGGCGTTTTACAAGGGCTGAGTGAAGCTTTGTTGCTGGCACAAAAATCAGGCTTGGACATCGCTCAAGTTGTAGAAACGCTTAAGCATGGCGCTGCAGGTTCTTGGCAGATGGAAAACCGCGCAAATACGATGGCTGAAGACAAGTTCGATTTTGGCTTCGCTATTGATTGGATGCGCAAAGACTTAGGTTTCTGTCTGCAAGAAGCTGAGCGAGTGGGTCTAGAACTTCCACTGACTAAGAAAGTGGATGAGCAATACGCAGACCTTCAACGTGATGGTTTAGGTCGCATGGATACATCAGTACTGATCAAAGCGGTCGCTAAAAATCAGTAGTTGATGAATCAGTAATAGATAAACAGTTCTTTGGTATCAAAGAGCTTAAAGAAATCTAAGTTAATCATAATGAACCTCCTTGAGCATGGTTTATGACTTTTGATTAAGGATTAGTGATTTGAAATCAGGAGGTGCTGTAGAGCACCTCCTTTTTTTCGTCTTTAAATCACACAGTGTAATGATTGCAGCGTTCGCTTACTTGTTTAAGCCTAGTGCAATTTCAAGACCTTTGCCGTACGCTTCGTCCGCTTGGTATGCGTGTTGAACGTGGCGCTGTTGGATGAACTCTGGTACACCGTCCATTGCGCGAGCTGTGTTATCGAGCAGAGTTTGACGTTGCTCTTCGCTCATCAGACGGAATAGGTCACCCGCTTGGCTGAAGTAGTCTTCGTCTACACGATGATCGTAGTGATCAGCGTTGCCATTGATGCGTAGAGGTGGCTCAGAGTAATCTGGTTGCTCTGCCCATTCTTGTTTGTAGTTTGGCTCGTAACCCAGTGTTGAACCAAAGTTGCCATCAACGCGCATTGCGCCATCGCGGTGGTAGCTGTGAACAGGGCAACGAGGTGCGTTCACTGGGATTTGATGGTGGTTCACACCTAGACGGTAACGCTGAGCATCGCCGTAAGCGAACAGACGACCTTGTAGCATTTTATCTGGAGAGAAGCCGATACCAGGTACTACTGCAGCTGGGTTGAACGCTGATTGCTCAACTTCTGCGTAGAAGTTTTCTGGGTTACGGTTCAGTTCGAACTCACCAACTGGGATCAGTGGGTAATCTTTTTGAGACCATACACGTGTTAGGTCGAATGGGTTGAAGTTGACTTCATCCGCTTCTAGCTCAGGCATGATCTGTACGTACATCTTCCATTTAGGGAAGTCTTGGCGCTCAATCGCTTCGTAAAGGTCACGGTGATGGCTTTCGCGGTCTTTACCTACGATCGCTTCTGCTTCTTGGTCAGTCAGGTTCTTGATGCCTTGCTGAGTTTTGAAGTGGAATTTCACCCAGTAACGCTCGTTTTCTGCGTTGATGAAGCTGAATGTGTGGCTACCAAAACCATGCATATGACGGTAAGAAGCTGGGATACCACGGTCACTCATTACGATAGTCACTTGGTGGAATGCTTCTGGTAGTGATGTCCAGAAATCCCAGTTGTTGGTAGAGCTACGCATGTTAGTGCGAGGGTCGCGTTTTACTGCGTGGTTTAGGTCTGGGAATTTTAGTGGGTCACGTAGGAAGAATACTGGTGTGTTGTTACCAACCAAGTCCCAGTTACCTTCTTCAGTATAGAATTTTAGTGCGAAACCACGGATGTCACGTTCTGCGTCTGCTGCACCGCGCTCACCAGCTACAGTAGTGAAGCGAGCGAATAGTTCTGTTTTTTTGCCGATGTCAGAGAAGATCTTAGCGCGAGTGTATTTTGTGATGTCGTGCGTTACTGTGAACGTACCGTAAGCACCAGAACCTTTTGCGTGCATACGACGCTCAGGGATCACTTCGCGGTCAAAGTGTGCCAATTTTTCAAGGAACCAAACGTCTTGTAATAGTTGAGGGCCACGAGGACCTGCAGTCATAACGTTTTGGTTATGTGCGACAGGGCAGCCTGCTGCTGTAGTCAATTTCTTGTTTGTCATTTTTCTTCCCCCTCCAGGGTTCAATACCTTAGAAACTGTAGAGGAGGTTATTACGGAAAAGCTGGGGGAGAAAACTGATATTGCTTATCAATTCAATAGATGGTGACTATGGTCGAAACTATATTAGAATCAGAAATTTACTACATTAGCTTGATTGACATAACAATCGGCGTTCTCGAAAGCGATTGACTGGGGGGAGCGCTATCCAGTTAGCGTGTCTGCGATGCTAGTAATATCGCCCCTTAAATGAAGTTTTACGTGTCATCAAAGGGGCGAAAGGGGGGAAGTAATTAAGAGTACTTCACTTCAAGTTGTTCAGCTTTTGCAAATGCTGGGTGTGTCGCGAGCTGTTTCCCATAACGTTCAATATTAGGGAAGTGATTAACTAAACCAAACTTTTGAACCAATTCGACAATGAAAGACATCATGATGTCAGCGCCAGTCAGACGCTCTTCTACTAGGTAAGTTTTGCCTTCTAAGGATTGCTCGAAGTAGCCTAGTACATTCATTGCTTCCTTGTCGGCATAGCCTGATAAAAACTGAGTTTCATTTGGCTCTTTGCTTACGAAGATTTTTAGCAGCATAGGTAAAATTGCAGAGCTTTCTGCAAAGTGCATCCATTGCAAATATTCTGTGTGTGCTTTTGTACCACGCTCAGGAGCAAAGGCTCCGTCACTGTATTTCTCAATCAAATATTCGGTCATTGCACCTGACTCAATGATAATCTCGCCGTTATCTTCAAGAACAGGTGACTTTCCTAATGGGTGAACACTTTTTAGTTCTGGCGGTGCCATGAAGGTCACGGAATCACGGACATAGGGTACAATCTCGTAATTTACATCTAGCTCTTCAAGTAACCAAATGATGCGCTTTGAACGAGACTGATCGAGGTGGTGAAGTTTAATCATTTACATATCCCTTTTTATAATGGGTCGTTAATCTGTACTACAAGCTTGCCGAAATTCTTACCTTCCAACAGACCGATGAATGCTTCTGGCGCATTATCCAGTCCTTGTACTAGATGTTCGCGGTATTGGATCTTTCCTTCTGCCAACCATTGATTAATATCTTGCGCAAATTCACCGTAACGATGTCCGTAATCATCAAAAATGATGAAGCCTTGCACCTTGATTCGTTTGGTCAGGAGCTTACCCATTAGTAATGGAAGATGGTCGGTACCTTCAGGCAGCTCTGTCGCGTTGTACTGAGAAATCAAACCACAAAGTGGGATACGCGCATTTGTATTCAGAAGTGGCAATACAGCCTCGAATACTTTGCCACCTACGTTTTCGAAGTAAACATCGATACCTTTGTCACAGGCATTTTTCAGTTGTTCTGCAAAGTCTTCAGCTTTGTGATCAATACACTCATCGAAACCAAGCACCTCTTTAGCGTAACGGCATTTTTCTTCTCCGCCTGCTATACCAACAACTCGGCAACCTTTGATTTTACCAATTTGACCAACTGTTGCGCCTACAGGCCCCGTAGCAGCTGCTACCACGATGGTTTCCCCTGGTTTTGGCTGACCAATGTCGAGTAAACCCATGTACGCGGTAAATCCTGGCATACCTGCAACGCCTAGCGCGTAAGAAGGATTTTTCGGTTCTTTACCAAGTTTAATGACCATCTCACCAGTTGAGATAGCGTAGTCTTGCCAGCCAACAGTGTAGGCAAGAACCCATTCACCTGCTTCGTAATCTGGGTGGTTTGATGCTTCTACCTGACAAACTGTACCACCGACCATTACGTCATCAATTGCAACAGGGTCAGCGTATGATTCGGCATCACTCATGCGACCACGCATGTATGGATCTAGAGATAAATAAACCGTTCTCAATAGCATTTCACCCTCTTTCGGAGTCGGTTTCGTTACCTCTTCTAAACGAAAGTTTTCTTGTGTCGGTGCACCATGGGGACGTGACGCGAGTACTATTCTGCGATTTGTTGCGTTAGTCATATCTATCTCACTTGTTGATTAGACCGGTCGTCTAGCATTTGTTTCAAAATATCCCGCTTATGTAAAGCGGGAAGGTTTACTGTGTTAACACTGACGCTTTTTCTGACAGTGAAACGTGTGTAGGGTGTTCATTCTGCTTCCACGCCGCCCGTTATGGGCAAGTGCGCGTATTCTGCAGTAAGTGTTGAGTATAGGTCAGACTTTGCGTCAATGCTGCCTGATCTTGATAAAGTTTGTTCAGCAAGCTAGCGCCATTCCAAAGGTAGTATATCTGCCTTGCTAATAACGCACTGTCACCATTGGGGATTGAGCCATCTTGAATGCCGATGTCAATGCAATCCGCTATCGCTTGAATGGTTTTGTCTGCTCCTTGGCGTAATGCCAAGCGCATTGACTCAGAGAGATCGGAGACTTCTGCACTTAACTTAACCAATAAACATTTGTTCGCATTACACACGTCGTCTTCTACTTTGACCATTTCTTCGAAATAGCTCATTAGGCGTTGGTAGCCACTCAGTTCAGTATTGGTAAAGCGTGCGTTTAAACGCTCAAAATACTTAGTAAAGTAGTCTTGAATCATCGCTTCACCAAATTGTTCTTTGGATTTGAAGTAATGATAAAACGACCCTTTTGGCACTGCGGCCTTTTTTAATAGCTCTGAAAGACCAACACTCGTGAACCCTCGGTTTACGATCAACTCGTATCCGACGTCGAGAATATGTTGGCGTGTGTCATTCGTCTTTGCGTTCATGAAGTGTACTATAGGATGAATTAGACCAGTCGTCTAGTATTTGTTGTGGGTTATTTAATCAGCTCATACTCAATAACAAAGAGCGTGTCGGTATTTGGGTAGATTTCTCGAATTAACTGCTTGAGTTTTGGTAGTTCGATGGCTTCTTGTTCTGCATGAAACTCATTAATATCTTCAAAGTGAAGTGGTTCTACAGAACGTATCTTGATATCGCAGACTTTACGATCCGTTTCTAAGGTAAAAACTTCGACTTCTGTATTGGGAACGTAATGGCTTTCTGATTCATCTCGAATCGTTATCGTCTTTTTGCCTGACGTGATCAACGGGGTTAAGAATTCAAAAAAAGTAATCTTGGTTGGATGAGATGGCATGATGTACTCGTTAGTCTGGTTGTTTGGCGTAATTATATACCCAAATCCCCCAGAGATTCCTGTATTACTAGAACGACCGAGTGCGGATGAAGCGAATTAACTTGGCACTAAAGTAACCTGAGATAACGCCTATCCAGTTGGTGCTGAGATCATCAAAACTAAATGATCGATTTGGAATAAAAAGTTGGCTCATTTCTTCCATTGAAACGATAGCCAACAGCAGTAGCAAAAGACGAATCCCAAAAACGTCGGTTTTATTCGGGCTCACCAGAGAAGGGAACGTGAAAACCGATAAAAAGCCGATCAATAAACTGAAAGTAAAGTGAAGCGTACTCGATCCGCCTAAGTAGGTTTCCATTTGCAGGTAAGCAGTATGGTGTAGGTCAGAGCTTTTCCACAAAGAGAGTGAAGCGGTTAGCATCAGGACTAAAACAAAACTCGTGCGCGCCAGTATTAAAGCCATAATTAACCTATTGGAAAGAAGCCTAAGTAACGTTTTACAAAGTACAGTGCAGCTAAATTCTGGATAGCCATGCCAATTGCCATTGCCCACGCTGCACCAATCACCCCAAACATTTGGCAAAGCGTAACAAGTAGGCAGATGGACACCGTACCGGAGGAAATTGTAATGTATTTCATGGTTCTCTCATGACCACTCATTAATAATAAAAAACCTACTGAACCAGTCGCAACATTGACTAACTGCCCCAGAGAAAGGACGACTAATAGTGGCGCCGCGGCGAGAAACTCCTCACCAAAAAACTGCATTACAAACTCGGGGAAGAGGGTGCAAATAATTACGGGTACAATCGCTAAACCAACATTAGCTCGGCACGCCAAGCGGCTCAGGTTCTGCAGTTTGCGCATTTGACGCTCTTTGTAGAGAGAGGCAAACATCGGGGCGACCACAAAGTTAATGGTAATCAGCACGAAGCCAATCAGTAGTGATGTACGTTGGGCTGCGGCTAACAAACCGAGTTCCGCTGTTGAGATAAAAAAGCCCGTAATAACAAGGCTTCCCCATTGAAGAACATTCGTGAAGATACTGCCAACCCAGACTTGCTTGGCAGAAGAGACCATTTTTTTGTTTGGTACGAAAGCCGATGTTTGATATTGATCTGAGCCAAGCCAATTGGCACTAGATATGACCGCGACACCTATGCTCGCTAAAAGCAGTGCGGTCATTAGATTGTTGATATTTTGCTGACCGATATAGTCTAGGGCAAAGACAAAAATGACCATCAACATGCTTACCCCAAGCTGCAACGCAAACAGAGATGATACAACTTTTCTACATGCTTGAAGCACCCGACTGTTGGTTTGCGCAAGCACCAAGAAAGGTATGCAAAGCAAGCATAAAGTAATCGCATACATTGGTGATTGAGTCTGGTTTAGCTGTTCTGGAAACAGATTAAACCCTGCCAACAAAACGCCTATGGCGAGCAAGCAAAATGCCATACTTCGATAAAGTGCGGTTTTATAGTTTTGGCTTTGTTCAAGCTTCTCTTTGTTATTAAAAGCGATCGCATTGTAACGAACTAACGAGACATCAAAACCTAGCTGAGAAACGATAGCGAGTAGCGAGACTAGGTTGAATAAAAAGAAGAATTGACCGGCCGTCGAAGCGTCACTGGTCTTCGATACAATCAGAGTCAGTAAAAAAGCAAATAGCGCACTCAACACACGCGTGATTGCGGTTTTTAATCCGGTAGATAACAAGCTTTTTTTACCGCTGGGCATCAACAGTAATTTTTGTTGAACAGTGTGAAACATAGGGGCATTTAACCGTAAAGTTTATTGAGTGCGAGGCGCTGTTTTTCTTCACTGAAGGCATCGTTTAATTCTGCTGTATATTGGCGAAAATCGATGTCTTCATAATGATTGACACTATGCGCGATCTGCTTGGCCATTTCTTCAGGTGTGAGCGCTAAAAACGGGTAGTTGAGATCTTTGGTTGCGCCGATGCTCCGAATAACCATAGGAAGATGTAACTTGGATGCTTCTAGAATGGTTAACGGCATCCCTTCCCATGCTGCAGTGTGTAGATAAAGGTCTGAACCCTTGAGCTTTTCAACTACCTCATCGCGAGGCAGCATACCCGTTACATCCACATTTTCAGTACGTAATTTCTGTTCGAGTACGTGGTCACCGCCACCTATCCATGTGATCTCTATCGGGCGGTTAAGTGCATACCGATTAAGGAACTGCAATGTGCTGATAAGAAACTGAGGATCTTTTTGGGGCGCGACACGGCCAAGTACAACGAGCTTCAGCGCTTCTTGCTTGTTTCGCTCTATACGATCTTCACTTTGATAAGACACGTAGTTGTTGAGCAGTTCGGCACGTTTCGCACCAATGCTAATGGCTAGGTCACACTCTCGTTGGCTACAGCCTGCAACCACATCAATTTTGCTCAGTTTTACTTTCTCTAGTGCTTTATAGATCTGGCGTGCAAGCTCTGAGATATCTTCACGTTCGAAGGCATAACAGTGCGGTGTGTAAACCAAGCGTGCCTTGCCAAGCTTTAGAAATCGGCCGAGAAATCCCGCTTTACTCGAGTGCAAATGCACGACGTCGGGAGCAAGTGATGCAATCATGTGGTTTGCATCGCGAATAAATTGAAGCAAGCCGCCTTCTACCCACTTTGTCTGTACGAAAATGTGGTGGTTGTTCTCATTGGTCAAGTCGTTTTCTCGGGCTCTGGCTAGCAAGAAATGTTGATATGGCTCGTCTCTGGATGAGTGAACATAACTATAGAGGGCGGTTTGAACGCCACCTCCAAACGCTTCTGTAACATGGAGTACTTTCTTCATGATGATTTTGTCCCTGGTGTTTGCATCCATTTGTGTTTAAAAGCATCACGCTCTTGCTCTGAATAAACGTGGCGATACAAGGGAAGATCGTACATATAGAACAGTTTTGAGAAGTCGTAGTGATTCTTAAAGTGTTGGTGGATATTGGAGTACCACTTGTTTTTCGCTTCGTTGCTGTTTTTTAGCACGAAGTCTTGCAACTCAAGAAACTCACCGATTTCTTTATCAAGAGAACTGAGCTGTTCGCATTTGATTAGCATGACGTTGGCCTGAGCGTTCTGGAATGTGAAGAAAGGTTGAGTGTTGTCCAGCTCTTGGCGCATCACATCGATATTGAAATTACGCTTTAACTCGTTGTCGAACCAGTCCGCAAAATAGTTGAGATTGATATAGTTATCAAAGCAATGCTCGAGGTGCTGATACGTGACTTCCATATCTCGGTGAATTGCATCGTTCTTTTTGCCTTCGATAAATTGCAAATGGAGATCTTGAAAGAAGCGAGAAAAGACAGTTGCGATTGGATCGCGGACCAGCGTAACGATTTTAATCTGTTCGCGTTTTTGTAAGATACGTTTTCGCTGCTTGAGCACTAAGCGATAGAGTGCGCGGTTTCGGAAGTCGAAGAATTTACTCACGTCTTTTTTATTGTGATACATGTGAAATTCTTCGTGATCATCAAAGGTGTGGATGTGATAGCTCGGGATATTTTTCTCCCCTAGCGTGTGCTCAATTGATGAGGAGCCAACTTTGCCCATTTGGTAAACTAAAACAAAATTATCAGCTTGGAGTTCTCGGTTCTTTTCAAATTGTCGAGAGATTGAATACTTCATCTATCCTATCCTTGATTATTCATATTCGTGGTGATGGTTTACCGGAAAAGTATGAGCAATGGCCCTTGAGTCGTTGCTCATGCTGATCATGACGGGTAATAAGAGTATTAAAATTATGGTGGTGTTTACCGCAACGAAAAACACCATGATGAGGGCGTATATCGCAAGTAATAGGCTTTTTCTGTTTTCATTAAGACTACGGAAGCAAAAGCGAATAAAAAGAAAATAACCACCAAACAGCAGACCGATACCAAGCAATCCGTATTCAATTGCGGTATCTAACACAAAGTTGTGGGTGTAGATCGCCAGCTCATCATAGTTAAAGTAACTGATCATAAAGTTGGGTAACATTTTCGCGCCGACACCTAACACCGGGTGTTGAAGTAAAATATCTAGCCCATTGGCAAGTAAAAGTTTTCTATGAAGATTCGATACCCAGCGCGCTTCACTTTGGTTGGCAAATAAGACGTCTTCTTGGGTTATTTCCAATGTGTCTGCTAGCGTTTCAAACCCAACGTAGAGTGTGGTTGTGACGGCAGTAAACACAGTGAAGCTTAAGGCTAATAAAATCGTCCACGTGTACGTTTCGCTGAGCGATTTTCTCATTAAGTTTTTTACGAGCAGTTGGTCAAAGAAGAAAAGCAGACAAAAACCAAGTAGCGCTTTTCTTTCTTGTGACAACACCAGTAATACTAAAGCTACGAGCATCAAAAGGTGGAAAGCGCGAACTTTATCTCGATAAAGGTACAGCAGTGAGCACAGTACACCGAACCCGTATTTACTTACTCCGAGTAACTTAAACCCGCTTTGATAGCCCTGAGCAAAGTGCCATAAGGCAACGAGCGTACAGATGAAAAACAACAGATACGTGAAATAAACCATTACCCGTTCGTCATCAAACACGCCATAGGCGTACATTAGGCTCAGTAGGCACAAAATCGCTAACCATTGCACAGTCTCTATAACTAGCGGCATTAAAGGGACGCGATTTAGCAGACCATTTATGAACACATACCCAGTGAACAATACGAGGAACCCCATACAGGGATGCATGAGTTTTTCAGCTTTTCCTTCCAATACCACTAACGCTGTAAAACCAATGGACAAAAGGCTTACGATGTCTGATGGGGCTAGCGCTATTCCTCCAGCACGAAACTTCATAGGAATAAAGAACAATGCTAATAGGCATGCAGCAAGCAATGAGGCTCGATGGCTCGATGGCGCGGAACTATTTGTTGGCGTAAAGCTGCTGGTAGATTCCATAGTAACCTTCACGAAATTTATCGATGGTGTAGAGAGAGGCCCTATTGACTGAGTATTGACTTGCAGCGTCGTACCGCTCAACACTTTCACACAGCTGGAGGACTTTTTGGCTCAGTTCAGTGGCGTTACCAACTTGAAATAAATATTCGGCACGTCCGGTGACGTCATCCAAACCAGGTACGTCCGACGATAGTACGGGTAAGCCTGCTGCCATCGCCTCAACCGCCGCCAAACCAAAGCCTTCGACGTGCGACGATTGCACGTAAATATCCATGTCGTTCAAAAAGGCTGGAACGTCTGAAACTACGCCATGAAAGTGAACACGTTGCGCGACGTTGATTTTTGTTGCCAATGCTTGCAGTGACGATTTTTTTTCTCCATCTCCCGCAAGGTGGAGTTCGTATCGTCTTGGTAAATGGATAAGTGCTTGGATAAGCGTTTCATGATCTTTATGTTGGTGAAGTCGGCCCACCATTCCAATCTTGATAACTGGTTTGTCGATTAGGTGGCTGGCGCATCTTGGCGTCATAGAAAACCTTTTTAAATCAACGCCATTGTGCACCACGTGATATTTGTGTTGGTAGCGAGGCATGAACTTCACCAGTTCATCTTGTACTTTTTCACTAATACTGACTGTCAAGTCGTGGCCCCAATACAAGACGTATTCCATGAACTTAAACAGCGGATAGTCACGTCGACGGTTATAAGAACAGTGCTCAGTCTGGATTCGTTTTTTACCTACCGCCAATAGCGCTAGGTAAATGGAAGGGTAGAGGTGCCCGTGAACGACATCCGGCCAACGCAGCAAAGAGAATTTCTCACTCAATGACAATGTGCGCCAGTTAAAACACTCTATCCCTTGGGCGGATAGCATTAGTAAGTAATCATTTTCATCACACAAGACCAAAATTTTGATTTCGTATTCAGGCTTATGTTCTAAAACAAGGTCGACTAAGAACTTCTGAGCACCGCCGTTCTGAGAAAGATCATTAATAATATGTAGAATCTTGGTTTTCATGATTAATTGGTCAGATATTGCTGTTTAAGGTCGGTGATTTCTGCATTTGAGAAAAAGTGCTTCGTCAATTTAGAATTCAGCATTTCTTCAACGTACTCGGGTGTAGGTTGAAATTGCGTTTTGAATTCTTTCATTAGTGGCGAGTACCATTTGTTGTCTGATTGATTTTCATAAACAACATCTACGGGGTAACCTAAAAAGTCTTCAACTGCGGAGTTAGCCTTCGTTAGCTTGTCACTTCGAATGACCAACAGTGAGAAGTTATTGTTATGGTATGTTTGATAGCCTACTTCGTGATTAAAAGACTCGTTAAACACGTCAATCCCTGTTAGTTGTTTGATCTCGTTGTCAAACCACTGCAGCGCATATTGATGATTCATGTGCTTATCAAATGCTTCTTGGAGTAATTGCGGTCGTTCGGTACGTATTGCGCTGTCATCCTTTAGATATTTGTCCGCCATCCAAAAAGGAAGTGCTTGAAAGAACATTGAGACATTTCGTCCGATCGGTTCACGCACCAGCGAGATGATTCGAACTTTTTTCTTGCGCTTTAACATGTGGCTCATCGTTATACGCTTTAGTCGTCGCTTTAACGCATTGATCTGAGGCTTATGCAATTGCGCTCTAACGGGGGATATTTGTTTTTGCGCATCGACGGTCATAAGGTCGTGCAAGTGAATCGAGTCAGGAATGGAATGCTCTAATGCACTCGAACCTACTTTGCCCATTTGATAGATCAATACCGGCTGTTCTTGGCTTTTCAACGTTTGGTACCAAGATAGGTTTACGTTAGTAGGCGTATTTCTGGACATAGAGCGTCTCTCCTTCCTTGGCCTTGGCTTGTGTGATTAAGACGCCAAGAGATGGAACTGAGTGTTGTATTTGTTTAGATAACGCAAGGTTAACCAGTGATGATTTTGTTGATTCTGAGCGAATGACGGTGATCAGACCATTGGCATACTGACCAAGAATAAGTGCGTCACTCACTGACAGTAGGGGCGGTGTATCGATAATGATCCGGTCATACTTATTTTGAAAATGTTCGAGCAACTTTTTAAAGCGATCAGAAGCCAATAATTCCTGTGGGTTTGGCGGAATTAGGCCGGCCGGTAATACATCTAAGTTGGCTTCTTTTATATGTGTAACACAATCTTTGATTGGCGTATCCATCGTCAGGATATGCGTTAAGCCAGGGCTTGATTCAGCAATACCGAATCGCTTTGCGATGGAAGGTCGACGTAAATCGCAGTCGATGATCAATACCTTTTCCATTTTTGAAAACGACACCGCCATATTGATACTGGTTGATGTTTTTCCTTCTTCTGGAATAGCAGAGGTAAAGGGCAATATCTTTTGCTTCGTGTTGGTTAATCTGAGCAGAAGCGAGGTTCTGACTGAGCGGCAAGCTTCACTAAATAGCTTTTCTTCATCATCTAAATACGCGGTATAACTGACGCCGTTTTTACGCAAATTGCGTTTTTTGACCATAGGAATCACACCTAAACACGTAACACCAAGTTTTTCCTGCACGTCGGCTGTGCTTCGGATAACTTCTCGCATCGTTTCTAAGATGATGACTAGAGCGCAAGCAATGGCAAAGCCAAAAAAGGTGGCAATCAGTACCAGTTTGATTCGTTGTGGTGCCACCGGGAATAGAGGAATGATGGCTTTATCAGTAAAGCGAGCAGTGACATTCTTGTAGTCGCTGGTGGCGTTGGTCTCTTTCTCACGATTTAAGAACGCTTCATAGAGTGCCTTATTAGATTCAACCTCGCGTTTTAACTGTTCGTAACGCGCTTTTTGTGACCCTAACGATTGGAAGTCTGACTTTTTGTTATCGAGCTCTGCTCGAAGCATGTCCTCTTGCGCTTTTGCAGCAAGAAGGTCTTGTTGCTTACTGAAGGAAATGCCACGGATGAGTTGCTGGGTTCTTGATTGAATTTCAGCAAGCTGTGCTTTCGCCTGAATCATTCGATCATGTTTAGGTCCGTAGCGCTGTGCCAGTTCAGAGAGATTTTTGGCTGCCTGTGCTTCCGACAATTTTAGATCGCGGATTTGCGCTTGATTAGCGAATTCATCAATTGACAACAAGCTGTCTAAACTTTGCGAAGATTTACGTCGTAACAGTTGGATTAACGTCTGCGCTTCAATACGCTTATTAACAGCGATATTCAGCTTGCGAGTGAGTTCTTCTAGCTCATTTGCGTAAATTTCATCAATACCGTTTATATCGATCAACCCTTCTTTTAACAAGAATTCTTGCAGCGCTTGCTCCGAGTTACGTAATCGCTCCTCCAATTTTTGAGAGTTATTTGTCAACCAAGTAGCCGCATTTTGTGTAACGACCAATTTGGCTTCAAAATTTGCGTCAATGTAGGCTTGGCCGACCGCGTTGGTGATTGTCGTCGCAAGCTTAGGATCGGTAGAACGAAAGCGAATTCTGACTAATTGGGTGTTACGTACTGGCTCAATATCGAGTTTACTTCTGAAAGCTTGAAGTGCCTGATAATAGGACTCTGAAAACTGGGCGGTTTCTTTTGGGCTTGGTGCCACATTCAGTAGGTCTTGAACAAAAGGAATCGACTTTATTTGGTCGATTTTTTTATTTAACCCCCCTGAGCTTGTGAATTCAGGTAATTGGGTGAGGTTCAGCTCTCTAATGACCTTATCTGCAATATGATTCGATTTTAAAATGGCGATTTGCGTTTGAAAGTACTCTTTTTTTGTCGTGTCGACGCCATATACTTCCTCGATTGAAAGGGCGCTTTTTTGCTCCTCTTGGATGAGTAGCGTAGCTGTAGCTTGGTATATCGATGCTTTGGAGTAGATATACCAAGTACAAGTTAATGAGAACAGAAGCGTGAATGCTGCGATGCTTAGCCAATTCTTTTTAATCGCTTTGAAGTGATGGCCAAAACGAATCAGTTCTACTTTGTTCATCTGGAGATTATTTGGATGAGTCCCGTTCATTTGATTCCCTGTCACTTAAAAGAAGCTCTGGTCAATAAATACAATGTCACCAGGTTCAACGTTGCGGTGCATACTGACTCCTTCCATCGTTTGACCTGTTTTATGCTTGGTGAGGTTAATGCCTTTGCGTGAGGCTCTGTCGGTCAAGCCACCTGCTAGAGCGATGGCCTTCTCTATGGTTAACCCTGGACGGTACTCAAATCCACCAGGTTTCCTGACTTCGCCATTAACGTAAAATAGACGAAAGTTATTGATGGTGACCATCACTTTTGGATTGATGAGATAATCGCCTTTTAAGCCCGTTTCTATTTCGTACTTGAGTTGTTTTGGTGTTTTTTTGATTGCTTTAATTCGGCCAAGGTAGGGGTAATCAAAGTAGCCATCTGACGTTATTAGAATATTTTTAATCGTAAGATCTTCTTCACCATAGACCTGCACGGAAATGGTATCGCCAGTATCGAGTAAGTAATCTTCCTCGTTTGAGTCAGCGTTGACCAAAGTGCTAAATAGCAACAACGCTACACTCATGAATTTGATGAATGCCTTCATTAATAATCCTTTTTACAGAGAAAACTGTGCGCTTAAAGTCCAAATATTTTGTTCGAAGCTATAATCCGATCGGCTAGAGTTTTTATCTTGGTATTGCCAATCGGCTTGCAGCTGTATCCAACGTTTGATCTGATAATCGATACCAAAAGATAGAGTGTACCGATCGTCGTTTCTGGAGATTCCCGTGTAATCATCTTGTTGATAAACAGCACCTAAGCGAGTTGCAAGGTAACTATTCCAATCGTGCTTCAGGTTCAGTCGGTAACGAGTTTGTAGGTTGTAATCGCCATCTTGATCGGGGTTAACCGCCGCTTGAGTGGTTTTCACGCTGACTAGAGTTTGTTCTTGAGGCAACCATTCAAAGCCGATATCCCAACTAAAGCCTTTAAATGTCTCTCGTTGAGCGCTGTCAAAATCTTTGATTTGATAACCGAGTCGAGCGATGCCTTTGGTTTTTCCTGTGACTTCCCATTCGGCACCGGTGTAATAGAAACTGGTGTTGTTATCTTTCGATGGCTGCGCAGAATTTCGGTGCTGATAATCGGTTACGATTTGGTTTGTTCCGACTAACCAATAGGTTCTTGGCGTCGCTCTTAAATAGAACTCCAAATGTGCATTGGGAGCTCGAAAATCGTTGTATTTAGTTTTAGCGTTTGGGCGCCCAGGCAAGCCTTCACGATAGTTTTGATAGGTTTTATCACTATAGCCTAAACCGAATTCGAGTCTGCCTTTGGCACCGTTAGATCCAAAGACATAATTGGTTTTTACATCGTTACGGTTGAACTCTATTGGTGAGTCGATTGCGCTACCATTACCTTCGGTAATATCTTCTCCTCGAACTTCATGCTGGGCGCGAAAACGGTAATCAACCACTAAACGATGACGATGATTAAATTCGAAAAAGTTGGAAAACTGAAAAGTGTGGTCGTCGAAGTCGTTGCGATCGTCAGATGAAAAGCCAGCTTTTAACTTATATAAAATATCTGCGCGATAGCGATTCCGTTCTATACGTGCTAATAAGCTTGGTTCTATACCCCAAATATTGACCGATTCTACATTGCCGGATTTTTCCGCTTTATTGATGTTGTCATCTCCCTCGTAGAAAGTTTTTACGAGGGGAATCAACTCTATACCAGACTCGGTTTGGTAAGCCATCGGTTCTGCGAGCAAGTCAGTAGAAAACAGACTCAATGCTATTGCCATTGTCAGTTTCTTCATAATCTCAACCTTAGTAAGCGTTAGCACCAGTGAAGCCTTTGAAAACGGTCATAAAGATGATTTTGATGTCCATCCAAACCGACCAGTGGTGGATGTAATCCAAATCAAATTCGACTCTCTTTTCCATTTTTTCTAAGGTGTCGGTTTCGCCGCGATAACCATTAATTTGCGCCCAGCCAGTAATGCCTGGTTTTACTTTGTGACGTAGCATGTATCGGTCAACAATCTGGCGATACTCTTCATTGTGCGCCACGGCATGAGGGCGTGGACCAACAATAGACATGGTCCCTTGCAGTACATTGATAAATTGAGGCAGTTCGTCCAAAGAGGTGCGACGTAGAAATCCGCCAAAAGGCGTAATACGAGGATCGTTCTTTGTCGCCTGTTTCACGTTGGAACCTTGATCCATGGTTGTCATTGAACGGAACTTCCAGACTTCAATCTTGCGTCCATCAAGACCGTAACGATGTTGTTTAAAGATGACAGGGCCTTTAGAAGTTGCCTTAATGCCAATCGCAATGACGAATAGAATAGGGGCGATTAAGACCAAAATAATGCTCGAAAACAAGATGTCTTCAAACCGTTTTACCCAAGAAGAAATTCCAGCAAAAGGTGTATCAAAGACACTTAGTGTTTGAACTTGGCCGATCTGCGCCCAACGAGAATGTAAAAGGTTATAAGTGAAGAAGTCGGGAATCAGATACGTATTTGCGGTGGTATCTGAGAATTGGTTAAGAAGTGACGCAATGCGCTCTTTTGCGTGCATTGGCATCGCGATATAGACGTAATCTACTTCCCCTTTTTTAGCTCGCTCAAGGGCGTGGTCAACAGCTCCTTTAATAGGATAATCAGAATTTGGCAGTCTGTCGGAAGATCGTTCGTCGTAAAAGCCATCAAAAAGCACGCCGTGTTCTGTGTGGTTTTGAATTTCGTTAGCTAGGGTAATGCCGTGAGGAGTTTGGCCGATGATGATCGCAGTGCGAGTGTTGAATCCTTTTTTTCTCAAATAGGCTAATCCGGTACGGAATGTTACTCGCCATGCTAAAAGCAGAGCGGGCGTAATCGCAAACCACAGCGCTAAAATTGTGTTATCAAATAAGGTATGGACTTCAGAAAAATACAGCACAATAAAGATAAGTGCAGAAGTCACCGCCCAAGCAACACAGACAATAAACATCTGCTCTTTAAACGAACTGGTTCGCCAAGAGCGATAAAGATTGCCGCTTTCTGCCATAAATAGAAAGGAGATGCCTCCAACGAAAGCCAATATGACGTAATCTTTCCCCATCGCAGTATTCATGTCTTTGAACACTAAAAGCAGCATAAAAGAGACGATGACAGCAAGATCTGAGATGCGATATAAAAAAGCGAACTCCATCTCATGAGAGCGGATAAGTCCTTTTTGTTTCATGACTCAGTTTCCCTTCTGACACGCTACCGCCCTTGGGTGTCTTCCCCAATTGCCGTGTCGTGAACGTTATTAGTAGTTAGTGCACAGAGCATTCTGTGGAATGCTGCTGAGTTTTTTGTCACGTGTAATTTCGTTGATAAGTGTAAAAATTTGCTTTGTTGAGGTAAGTGGAAATAAGAATGATATTTAGCCCTTTGGCTAAGTTTGGCGGGTTAGGAAAAAGCTGGTACTTACTTATGAGGAATGAGGAAAAGTATTAAAAATGAAGTATCAGTACAAAGACAATGGTTTATGTGAGGGTAGAAGAAACGGGTGATTTGATTCGTTCACGATTAATGATTTAGTATCGAATTGCTGATATTTATTAAGATAAAAAAATCCCTCTCACTTGAGAGGGATTTTTTTGAGTAAGGACGAATGAACTATTCGACTTCTACGCCGTTTTCTTTGTATAGGCGGCGGCATGCGCGACCATCACTGTGGAACAGGTGACAACGATGAGCTGGAATACCGATCTCGATTTTATCGCCAGTGTCGACTGCAAGCGTGTCCGGCTGACGGAAAATAACGTCGGCGTCCGCGCCTTCTAGATTTAGGTATACTTGAGTTTCGTTACCTAGCTTCTCAACAATCATCACTTCACCGTGAATACTTGCATCAGCTTCAGAAGCGGATAATAGGTGCTCAGGGCGAATGCCTAAAGACATTCGGTCGCCGCGGTTAACGGTTGTACCATCCACCGGAATCCAGAAAGATACGCCGTTAGATAGTTGAACTTTGACGCGCTCTGCTTCTACTTCATCAATGAATACGCTCATGAAGTTCATTTTCGGAGAACCGATAAAGCCAGCTACAAAGCGGTTTTGTGGGTAATGGTAAAGCTCAAGCGGCTTACCAACTTGCGATACATAACCGCCGTCTAGTACAACGATTTTATCTGCCATTGTCATCGCTTCTACCTGATCGTGCGTTACGTAGATCATGGTACAACCAAGTTGGCGCTGAAGTTTCGTGATTTGTGCACGCATGTTTACACGCAGTGCCGCATCCAAGTTTGATAGTGGCTCGTCTAGAAGGAATACATTTGGCTGCGATACCAATGTTCGGCCAATCGCCACACGTTGACGCTGTCCACCAGAAAGTGCTTTTGGTTGGCGCTCAAGCAAGTGGCCTAGTTGTAGGATTTCTGCTGCTTGTTCAACACGCTTGTCGATTTCTGCTTTGTCTGCTTTTGCTAGTTTCAAGCCAAATGACATGTTGTCATATAAGTTAAGGTGCGGGTAAAGAGCGTAAGACTGGAATACCATACCAACACCACGTTTGGATGGTTCGACGTCATTCATGCGCTGGTCACCAATATACAAATCACCTGAAGTAATGTCTTCAAGACCGGCAATACAACGTAAAAGGGTAGATTTACCACAACCTGATGGACCTACGAAAACAACAAATTCACCTTCGTTGATTGTTAGGTCTACGTTCTTAGAAATCAGTACGTCGCCATACGCTTTACAAACATTTTTTAACGTGACACTCGCCATGTAGCTCGTCCTCGATCAATTTTTTATTATTCACCGCTCATCATTATATGAATTATCTAGCGAGCAGTAACAGTAGGAATCGGTAAGTTCTTGCGGTTGGTAAGAAAAGTAGGGTAGCACTTCAATAAAATGTCCTGAATAGAAGTGCTACCCATCATAGCCAAGTACGAGTTTCTCTCCCCCACATTATTCGTATTGTCTCCCCCGTGAAATAATTACCACAAACAACACTAATAATGACATTCCACTCGTCTGGCAATGCAAAACCAGCAAATCTTTTTCCTAATACGTAGGCACTGCTGGGAAAGGGTTCTTACCATCCACTCTTGGATGACTGCAGTTTCTAAGATTGTGCGTAGTGCGACATCCTCCTAATAGAAATAATTGTAGGGGGAGTAGAAAGGGAGGAGTAAAAAAGGAGGAGGAAGAAAGCAGTTGGTCGGAAATCACATTATTGCACCACCTAAAGTTGAAACCGATCACAGGAACTATCCATTTTGTGATTTGAGTCTCTTACCCTTGGCGATTTAGATCACGAAAATACGTCATAATTGTAAGGGCGTAGGGATTAGGAGGATGAGACATATTGGATTATTTCAGATGATATATGTCGAAATACGGCTGAACCTCAATGGACTAGCCCTACATCAAAAATATAAAAAGGATACGAACATGAAAAAGTTAAGCGCTGTAGCACTAGGTACTCTTGTTGCTTTGGGTTCTTTTGGTGCTAATGCTGCCATCGAAGAAGGACAACTTACTATCTGGATCAACGGTGATAAAGGCTACAACGGCCTTGCTGAAGTTGGTAAGAAATTTGAAGAAGACACAGGCATTAAAGTGACTGTGGCTCACCCAGATGGCCTTCAAGACAAATTCCCTCAAACTGCAGCGACTGGCGACGGTCCTGATATCGTATTCTGGGCTCACGACCGTTTCGGTGGTTACGCAGAAGCTGGCCTGCTAGCAGAAATTAAACCTTCTAAGAATATTCAAGAAGGTATCGTTGATTTCGCTTGGGATGCAGTACGTTACGACGGCAAATTGATCGGCTATCCAGTTGCGGTTGAGTCTCTATCTCTAATCTACAACAAAGACCTAGTTCCAAACCCACCAAAGTCTTGGGAAGAGGTTGCAGCATTAGATGCAAAACTTAAAAAAGACGGCAAGTCTGCAATCATGTGGAACCTAAAAGAACCGTACTTCACTTGGCCACTAATGGCGGCTGATGGCGGCTACGCGTTCAAATACACTTCTGAAGGTTACGATGTTAAAGACGCTGGTATCGCGAAAGAAGGCGTTAAAGACGCAATGAGCTTCGTAAAAGGCTTAGTTGATAAAGGCGTAATCTCTGCGGATATGGATTACTCAGTGTCTGAGTCTGCGTTCAACCAAGGCAAAACAGCGATGACGATCAACGGTCCATGGTCTTGGGGCAACATTGAGAAGTCAGGCGTTAACTACGGCGTGACTACGCTACCTAAGTTCCAAGGTCAATCTTCTAAGCCATTCGTTGGTGTTCTAACAGCTGGTATCAGCACTGCGTCTCCAAACAAAGACCTAGCGGTTGAGTTCATTGAGAACTACCTACTAACAAACGATGGCCTACGTATGGTTAACAACGATAAGCCTCTAGGTGCGGTAGCGCTTAACTCGTTCCAACGTGAACTAGATTCAGATACTCGTATCGCTGCGACTATGGATAACGCGATGAACGGCGAAATCATGCCAAATATCCCTCAAATGAACGCATTCTGGGGTGCGGCTAAGAACGCAATCATCAACGTAGTTGACGGTCGTCAAACTGTCGATGCAGCTCTTGCAGATGCAGAAAAACAAATGACTAAATAATTAAGTAAGACCTTTTTAAGGAGGAGGCAACTCCTCCTTACTTTTCTATATTTATTCTATATTCGCTAGCAGGTTCCCTATGCAGTCAGTTCAAGGTACAAATGCTATGACAGCACCAGAAGCCAGCCTTCCGAGCAGCAAAAAAGTGTTCATGAAATGGTCACTTTTAGGCACAGTCGGCATCATCAATGGCTACGCAACAATCCTTATGTATTCTCGCGGTGAGATTGCGTTTGCACTACTTACGCTCATTCTTACCGCTTTAGCGTTGTTCATCTTTGGTAGTAAAAAGACGTACGCACACCGTTACATCTACCCTGGTATAGCAGGGATGATCCTTTTCATTCTTTTCCCTTTGGCGTACACCATAGGTTTGGCGTTTACCAACTATAGCGCGAAGAACCAACTCTCTTTTGATCGCGCTCAGAACGTACTTTTGGACCGAACTTACCAAAGTGGTGATAGCTACCCGTTCACTTTGTATAAAACGGAGCAAGGCCATCAACTTGTGGTTGAAAAAGATGGTGAGCTACTTGCAAGCCCGACTTTTCAGCTTGATAACCTTTCAGCATCGGAGTTTGATCTTTCACCAATTGAAGAAGTAACGGGTGAAAAAGAATCAATCAAGGCGATTGTTAAGAACCGCAGTGCGTTGAGCAGTGTCGATTTACATTTGCCAAGTGGTGATGATATCCGCATGAGTGGGCTGCGCAAATTTGCTGCAGTTGTACCTTTGTACACATTACAAGAAGATGGTGAAACGCTTTACAACAACCGGACTGAAGAAACGCTACGTCCAAATATGGAAGTAGGTTACTACCAGCCTGTCGATGAAAACGGTCAATTTGTTGGTAGCACAGTGTCACCAGGTTTCGTGGTGAACATTGGTACCCACAACTTTGAGCGTGTTTGGAAAGATGATGGTATCAAAGAGCCGTTTATCAGTATCTTTATCTGGACCATTGTTTTCTCTGCGCTAACCGTATTATTTACGCTTGTTATTGGTCTTGTCCTTGCCAGTGTGGTTCAGTGGGAAGCACTTAAAGGTCGCTCAGTTTACCGTTTGTTGCTAATCCTGCCTTATGCAGTTCCGGCGTTTATTTCTATCTTGATCTTTAAAGGTTTGTTTAACCAAAGCTTTGGTGAGATCAACATGTTGTTGGAAGGCTTATTCGGCATTAGCCCGGCTTGGTTCTCTGATCCGTTCATGGCGAAAACCATGATCTTAATTGTTAACACTTGGCTTGGTTTCCCTTACATGATGATTTTGTGTATGGGCTTACTAAAAGCGATTCCAGACGATTTATATGAAGCATCAGCAATTGATGGTGCGAACTTTGTCACGAACTTCACACGTATCACACTACCAATGATGTTGAAGCCGTTAACACCATTGTTGATCGCGAGTTTTGCATTTAACTTCAACAACTTCGTACTTATCCAGTTGTTGACTGGCGGTGGTCCAAACATGATTGGTACATCAGAGCCTGCGGGTTACACCGACCTGCTAGTAAGTTACACCTACCGAATCGCATTCGAAGGTGCTGGTGGTCAAGACTTCGGTCTAGCAAGTGCAGTAGCAACGCTTATCTTCCTATTGGTTGGCGCATTGGCACTTATCAACCTACGCGTAACTAAAGTAGCTCAGGACTAAGGAGAAATTACAATGGCAATGGTACAAGGTAAGTCATTAAAGTATCGTGTTTGGGCTACTCATATTGCAATGTGGGCATTCTTGGCACTGATTATTTTCCCTTTACTGATGATCATCGCGATTTCATTCCGTGAAGGTAACTTTGCAACGGGTAGCCTGATCCCAGACAACCCAACACTTGATCACTGGAAATTGGCATTAGGTTTCTCGGTGACTAATCCAGACGGTACAGTTACACCGCCACCATTCCCAGTAATGACATGGTTGTGGAACTCGGTAAAAGTGGGTGGTATTTCTGCAATCCTAATCGTGGCGCTATCAACCACATCGGCTTACGCGTTTGCTCGTATGAAGTTCAAAGGTAAGAACACCATTCTTAAAGCGATGATGATCTTCCAGATGTTCCCTGCGGTGTTGGCACTGGTTGCTCTGTACGCGTTGTTCGACAAACTGGGTCAGTACATTCCTTTCCTTGGTCTGAACACGCATGGCGGTCTGATCTTCGCTTACTTAGGCGGTATCGCACTGCACGTTTGGACCATTAAAGGCTACTTCGAAAGTATTGACTCGTCTCTAGAAGAAGCAGCGGCTCTTGATGGTGCTACACCATGGCAAGCATTCCGTTTGGTATTGCTGCCACTGTCTGTGCCAATCCTAGCGGTAGTCTTCATCTTGTCGTTCATCATGGTAATTGGTGAAGTTCCTGTAGCGTCACTACTGCTTTCTGATGTAGACTCGTACACACTTGCAGTGGGTATGCAGCAATACCTATATCCACAAAACTACTTGTGGGGTGACTTTGCCGCAGCTGCTGTACTTTCAGCAGTGCCAATCACTGCCGTATTCTTACTTGCGCAGCGCTGGTTGGTTGGTGGTCTAACCGCTGGTGGTGTGAAAGGATAATCTCTTGTGGTCTGAGATTGATAAGAATAACTAGAAAAGGGCGACCACATGGTCGCCCTTATACTTAGCACGGATATTACAATTTTGGTTTGGCCGCCGATCAGTAATATCTTGGCTTTTATTGGCGTTACGCATAGCTGGCTGTTAGCTTAGTTCCTTACGATTCAATCACTAACAGTTTTTGTAACCATAACCTGAGTTTAGACTCAGGTTTTTTTATGCCTGTTAAAGGCAATTGTGCAATAAGTAGATAGAGATTAGCGGCTTTGCAATGGATTACACAGGGCTTGAATAATGCCCTGCGTAGCACTTCACATAAATAACTAGAGCTTAGTAAAAAGCTAAATTGAGGTAGGGAAGGAAGAGATTAAAACTCTCGGCTGGAAGGTGCGCATCCAACGTATTGAAGCAGCGTGTACAAACTTTCTTGCTGCAGTGCGACGCGACGAAATAGATTAGCAAAGGTAACGTCACCGCCAAAGCAAGTTTGAATGTAATGATTAATTTCTGTTTCGTTATACCCCTCGACGTACATGGTTCTCACCCACTGGTACTCGACCGCTTTTAAATTGGTCAACGTCTCTTCACTTAAGGTCGTTTCTTTTAGTCTCAAGATCCAAACTCTATCCAACTCTAAAATAATGGATGGATTTAAGCAAAGCTAGGTGAAGGATTTATGACAGAGAAGGGCGAGCGTGAAACAAATGGCAAAACCATGATGTTGCTCCACACTCTGGGTCTAGGTAACGTTGAGGTACTTAATAGCGTTCTTAACGGATGCCAGTTACTTGAGATATTTAACGTGTGCTTCCATTTCTTCCCCAATCTCTTTACGCATGTTCATAAGACGGATAGCGGATTGCTCTAAGGCTTTGTCTTCATCTGACTCTGGAATCCATTTCGGTACATCGGTTGGTTTTCCGTTTTCATCTACAGCAACCATGATAACGATACAGTGAGTGGTGAGTCTGTTTTTCATTTGCTTTGGATCACTAGCTTGCACGTCAATCGCAATGTGCATTGAGCTTCGTCCGGTATAAATGACTTTCGCGCTAACTTCGACTAAGTTGCCGACATGAATCGGCGCAACAAACCGAATGCCGCCAGCATATGCGGTAATGCAATATTTACCACTCCACGCTGCAGAACAGGCGTACGCTGCCAAGTCGATCCATTTCATTACGGCGCCGCCGTGCACTTTTCCGCCAAAATTTACGTCGCTGGGTTCTGCTAAAAAGCGAAGGGTAATGTCTCTTTGACCACTGCTCATCTGTCTTTCCTTGATGGGTTATTGTTTTCCCAATTTAGCAGCAAGATGAATTTTCGGGAATAGCGAATGAAACAAAACATTAACTTTTATTCGAACGCTGGAAGTGACAAGCCACAGCGTAGTTCTATGGCTTGAGGTGTAGATGTTAATTGGCGGTAGAGGCAATCTCAGAATTGGACAATGGTTTTCTCTGTCTTACTTTTATTTGCGACAGGATAACGCCAGAGATGACTAACAACCCACCAATAATGTGGTAAGCGTAAATTTTCTCACCAATTAGTGTTGAAGCAAGTATGACGGAAACCACAGGCATTAGGTTCATGAACATAGCACTTGAATCAGCACCAATTGAATCAATCGCTTTGACCCACATCAGCGGCGCGAAAATGGAAGCAGCAATACCAGCATAAGCGATTAATGGTAGCGCGTCTTGGCTTGGTAACAGTTGCTCACTAGAGAGCCAAAGTGGTGTGAGCATCAAAACAGAAAAGAAGCCCTGCATGTAAACCAGAGTCAAACTACTGAATGGCATTTTCCAGCGTTTTAGCAGAACACAATAAGCCGCGTATACCATGGCAGCAACGAGCATTAAGCTGTCACCTTGCGTTAAGTCTTGATGTAAAAAGTAAGTGATATCACCGTGACCAAGCATAAATGCCAAGCCGCCGAGCGAAATGACACCACCGACGATACTTAACATTGATATAGATTTACCGAGCAATGGGACACTTAAAAACACACTGATCAAAGGAACTAAAGAGGTGATCAGGGCCATATTAGAGGCCGTTGTTGTTAAACCGGCATAGTATCCAAGTGACTGGTTGAGAACCATACCAAGTAACGCAAGAAACGCCAACTTAGCTAAGTAAGGTCGAATAATGTGTCGTTGTTTGATGATTGCAGGCAGGCAAAATGGCGTTAGGAGTACCATTGCGACAAACCAACGGTAGAAACTCATCGCACTTGGTTCAATGGCGCTCGCAGCCATCTTGTTCACAATTGAGTTACCACCCCAAATCATAACGGTGAAAAACGGAAGTAAATAAATCATGAGAACCCTATAGCACAATTATTGATGGCGCTAGTCTGGCAGGTCTTTATAATAAAAAGTATCTCTTAAAAGACATCGTAAGCGATAGGAAGACAATTTTGAAAAAGAGCGCCAGAAATCTTCACCCCTCCTTATCAATCGATCGTGCGCCATCAGATGTATTTATGAATTTCGAAGCGTTTCTCTCTAATACAGAAACACGAATTCATAGCCACCCTTGGGGGCAAGTGCAACTGATCAGCGGTGGGATTCTGGAGATGGATGCAGAAGACACAAGATTTCTAGCACCTCCACATCTTGCTATTTGGGTTCCCGCCGGAATTCGTCACACTAGCTACAACCGTAAGCCAATCGAATATTGTTCTTTGAATATTGCCCCTGAATTGACGGCGCATTTTCCAACTAAAACGAGCTTGATCAAAGTGACTCCAATCGTGTCATCTATTATTGAGGACTTTCGTCAGCGAGACATTAACGTGGCGCAAACTGATGAAGACAAGCGCTTGGTACAAGTGTTATTGGACCAGCTTGCAAAGCAAGAAGTCGAACATCACTTTTTACCGACTACCGACAATAAGTATCTTGAACCGATTTTAAAAGCAGTAGAAGAATCGCCGACGGATGAGATCAGTTTGGCGGAGTGGGCGGCAAAAGTGCATACCACAGAACGCACGTTAGCGAGACATTGCCAGAGTGAGTTGGGCATGAGCTTTACTGAGTGGCGCTTACGTGTGCGATATTTACATTCTATGGAGTTGCTGCGTAAAGGGCAGACCGTAAAAGAAGTCGCTCTGACGTTAGGTTATAACCAAGCCAGCCCTTTTATCGCGATGTTCAAGAAATACTCCGGCATGACACCGGAGCAATACAAGAATCGATTGTTGTAAAAGTGTAGAGTCTATTTTAAAAAAATTGACAATGCGCTGTATGATGACCGACTCGAAAAGCTGATGGTATTGGAAAGACCTACGTCTATCTTGTGTCAGATTGAGTCAGAATTATAACCTTGAGAATTCGCTTTATTATCATTGCTTTACAACATGCCTGTAAGATTCTTTAGATGATACAATGTGCTAAAGTGACAAAAAACTCAATTGACACCGCTTAGATTTAAGTATTGATTGTTATTAGTTTCTTCAGCCGCCAATTTGTCCCTACTTTTCAAGGAAGTAGAGTTGTACTGTGCAACTATAACTCTTCTACCCTCAATCGTGAGTTCCAATGTGGGTGACCATATATTCTGATCGCGATGCGTCACAATAATCACGGTCGAGTTCAATGTTTGAATATGTTGAGCAATACTTTTTTCGGTTGCTTCGTCTAATGCTGCCGTCGCTTCGTCGAAAATGAGGATTGGCGCCTTTTTAATGAGAGCTCGCGCAATTGCGACTCTCTGTCTTTCACCTCCTGACAACCCTGAGCCTCTTTGTCCTACTGTTTGATGTATTCCTTTAGGAGATGAGTCAATAAGTTTGTCCAATTGTGCGTGTCTTGCAAAGCTCTCAACTTCATAATCACTTGCATTGGGATTACCTAACCGAATGTTATCCGCCAATGTGCCAGTAAAAATGACCGGTTCTTGAGCAACATAGGCTATATGCTGGGTGAGCACGTCATAAGGGATATTCTTTAGATCTATCCCTCCGAGCGAAATAAGACCTTGGTCAGGATCATCAAACCTTAGAAACAGGCCCAGTAAAGTGCTTTTGCCACTGCCACTGACTCCATTGATGACGACGGTATCACCTTGTTTGATCTCCGTGCTAGCATCTTCAAAGAGATCTAAATGGCCCACAAGGTTCAGTTCGAACTTATGGTTTTTGGGGGAGGTTGCAAATTGAGGATTAGGCTCAGGCAGAACAGGGACATTCGTTAACTGAGCGTAATTTTTAATTGAGGATTTTACGTCGTTAATCGCAAAGCCTGCCAACGCGAGTTCACCCAAAGGTGCAGCTGCACGGGTAATCAATATCAATAAAGCCAAGACTAATAAGGGTTGAGTAATCGGCTCTAAGACGAGATAGATGGCGATACCTGCAAGGGGTAAAATCGTTGCCAATCCTGATACTAAGGTTGCGATAGAAGCGTTACGATTAATAGTTGAATGAGCTTCTTCTTGTGCGTGCCAACTCTGTTCAATACGCTCGATTGAGCGCTCAGGCCCCGCTGTTGAGCGAAGTAACTCAAGGTGATCTATGAGCTCAAGTGTTGATTTAGTCGCTTGAAGCTCTGCGTCATGTCGGTCGCTATCTGAGCGACTTAGGTATCTTTGCGCCTTGTACTGAACGAGCAGTGCAACTAGTAACAGTACGGCACTGAGTAGTGCAATTTCACCTCCTCCAACGACCCCAATACCGATAATTAAAAATATGGGTAACATTGGAGCGTGTAAAAATGTTTGTAGCTGATGAGCAGGAATGGCCATAAAGCCAGGTATTCCTCGTTCTGCTAGTTGAGTGAGCTGAGTTCTATGCTGATCATTAAACCAAGCTAACTTTGCTTTACTGAGCGAATGACCTACTGATGAATAAAGATCCCCAGCCAGTTTCGCACCAGAGAGAAATCCAGAACGAGTTACAATAACGGTAACTATCACAGTTAGAACAGCAGCTATTATGACGTTCAATGGTGAAGCTTGTTCGACAATAGATATTGCAAGAAATGTGTAAGCCGTTGCCTCAAATAATGCAACTAGTCCCCAACCTATAGCGACTCGATATAGACGGTGCTTTGCACTTTGTGGAATTGTCGAATTGGAATAGAGGGTATTGTGAGCCGTCATACTTCTTCATCCTGTCGTTGAGCCTTTCTGTTGAGCATCAATGTAGTGTCTGCAAGTTTCGCGAGTTCTGAGTCGTGAGTAATTATGATCAATATCTTGTCTTGTGTTTTCGCAAACTTCGCGAGATTTCTGATCACAGTGAAGGCCGTATTTTTATCGAGAGCACTGGTTGGTTCATCCAGTAATAGAACGTTGGCTTGAGTTAGAAATGTGTTAGCTATTGCGACACGTTGTTGCTCGCCTCCTGAAAGCACGCTTGCATCAGAATTGAGGTCAATCTTTAATTGAGCTTGTTGCAAAGCTTGGTTCAGCTCGTCGTCACTTGAACTTGGCGTTGATAGTTTCAAATTCTGCCTAATGGTAGTTTTGAGTACACCGATATCTTGGGGTACATAGCGTATGGCGGAGTATCGGGATATCTCAGAGAGTTTAGACAGTTGATTGCCTCCTAAGGTAACGAAGCCTGAAAGAGGTGTTTCTTGACCTGCTAATAGACGTAGTAACGTACTTTTGCCTGCTCCGCTAGGCCCCATGATGGCTGTAAATGAACCCCGTGGGAAGTAGTGGGAGAAGTTATCAATAATATTAACAGTTCCATTAGCCACTACGATATTTGATGCTTGTAGTGATAGCGGTTTTTCTCCCGCGCTCAAACTGCCACTTTCTATTTGTGGTTGCTGTAAAAAGTCGCTGATGTTCTTTGCAGCATTCTTTCCTGCGTTAACGTAGTCCAATCCATGGCCAAGCTTCAGTGCGGGTGATACGACGGCCAAACCAAAAAAGAATAGCGACGCCATTGCCACGGGACTTAATTCATAGCCAATGGTATAGGCCATTGCGAAAGTCGAAACCGCTTGAAGTAATGCGGTAGCAATTGCTGCTGGAAGGGCAACGCTACCAACCCATTTCACTATGCCGTGAGTAAAGCGTCTTGTGGCATCATTATAGCTGTCGAGTGCTCCTGCTTGCGTGCCGTAAATTCGATTTACTCGGATACCTCTTGTGTAGTCGTTTACTGCGGTAACGATATCACCCATTATTGTCATGCGCTCTTTGCCATGTTTAGCGGCAAACCTAGGTAAAAAGAGTAGGTAGTACAATGATGCAATTAGACCAGGGAGCAGAGTAAGCATCGCTACCGGACCTGTGAGATTCAACATGATAAAAATAGAAGTTGCGGGTACGACAATGAATGTCACGAGTTCTGAAGGCAAATGCGCAACCATGTGGTGAAGCGTGCTGATGTCTTCGGAAACTATGCGACGCAGTTGATTATCACCATATTGAGAGATGGTCTTGCTTGGCAAGCGCGTCAAGTGCTGAGCAACTTGGCGACGTAATCGAGTGGAAAACTGCGACTCGGCATCATGAACTAACCACGAGCCCACTGATGAGGCAAGTGCGCTAGCCGCCCAAAGTCCTATGGCACCGTAAATCCATTGGTTTGCAAATTTATCGATAAGGTTTATCAAGCATAGCAGTGCACCAACTTTTGCCACAGCGGCAAGTGCTTCACAAAACGTTCCCAAAGCAAGCTTCTTAATCGATGGCTTTAAGGCTGGCATTAAGCTAGGCGTAACGTAATGTTGGCTGATTTTACTTATCATATTGTCACCTTATCTAGCCTATCAAGCGAAAATAAGGAGAACGTGGTAGAGCATATTGAGCTCTTATCGTTTTTCATATAAAGCCTATGGAAGTGGACGTTGATGGATTATGTTTTGAATTAACTTTGGCCGTAGGTGTTGCGAGCTCTTTGTCTGCTTGAATGTTGAAGATGAGTACTTCCTTTGATTTGTTGTGAATTTTCATGAACAGCCAAATGGGAGTAAGTCCCCCTTAGAAGGCAGGCTAAAGGGGAGGTGGAGGGATTAGAAATCCGCAGTAGCTGACAGCATCACTGTACGTGATGCGCCAAGAGCTAGGTCCGCATAGTGGGTGGTTGTCCAGTAATCTTCATCCAGTACATTGTTTACGCTAAGGCGCCAAACCACGCTTGTTTCAGCAATTTTTGAGTTGTAGCGTGCGCCAAGATCAAGAATAGTCTGTGCAGGTAATGCCTGAGTGTTTTGTGCATCAATGTATTGTTCAGACATATAGTTCGCTTGGCCGATAAGCGTGAGATCACGCATCGCAGGGAGGTTCCATTCTAATGCGAGTTTAGCTTGTAAATCGGGTAGCTTAGTTGCTTGTTTCCCCTCCTCTGTCACATCTGTTGCTTTTGTAATCTCTGCATCTGTATAGGCGATACCACCGATGAGTGTATAGTCCTTTGATAGTGTGCCGTAGAACCCCCATTCAATACCGCGATTGCGCTGTTCACCACCGAAAGAAAAAATGTTGGTATCCGGATCTTGGTACCCATTTGGCTTTTTAATCTCAAATAAACTGAACGTATGAGCAAAGCCGTCCAGGTCAAGCTTCACGCCTGCTTCAGTCTGTTTGGTTTTTTGGGGTTCAAAAGCCTCTCCTGCGTTTGCAGCGCTAGAGCCTGCTGTTTTCCCATTCGTTAAGCCTTCGGTGTAGTTACCATAAAGCGAAACTGAGCTCGAAACTTTGTATAATGCTGCAAGTGCGGGAGTGTAAGTACTTTCCTTAAACTTGGTGGTAGGAAGCGACATTCCGTTCATTATTATTCCAGATTCATAATCAATGCTCTGGTAACGCAAGCCGAGCGTGATTTGGTATTTCCCATCAACAAAAGATAACGTATCGGCAATGCCATAGCTGACCTGAGTTGAATCGATAGGTAAACCATAGTAGTTGTCGTAAACTGAATTTTCTGGTCCCCAAACAGGATCATAAATATTCGAGTTCCAAGGGGCTGGATTATTATTACCTGTTGGAGAATCATTTTTATCTTCTCTAAAGTAAGTACTATTCAGTACAAGGTGGTGTTCTACTGGGCCAGTGTCAAAGTTGCTACGAACACCTATCTCACCTGAAGTCCGTTTGTTCTCAAGCTTAACTGATCCGAGAGATACCTCTAGGTTACCCTCGTTATCGATGATTTTGATTCGTTGCGGTACATTTGAATGAAAATCTGTACGGCTACCACCCAATGCGCTGTATACAGTTACAGAGTCACTAACGCTTAGCTCCCCGCGAATCATCATCCCTTTATCTTCGCTATCATTGTAGGCCCAACTTGGCGTCAATAATGTGTCAGATGGAGGAGGTGATGGGATTTTGAGACCAGAAGCGATGCTTAACCCACGGTTTGCACCTTCAACTCGCTCTGTACTGTAGTAAAAATCTGCTTCAAGGAAAGCAATGTCATTACGCCAATCAAGGCTTAATGATGCAAGTTGAGTTTTGTTGCTTTGGTTGTTTATCGCGGTGTCTCCATCTTTAAATGCACCGTTGAAACGAATACCAAATTCTTCATTTGTACCAAAGCGACGTCCAATATCGATATGTCCTCCGAATTGAGTGTCCGATAAGTAGCTGCTGGTGAAAGATGTGATTGGTGTTTCTTGTGCTCTTTTTGTCACTAAGTTGATGGTGCCACCAACAGATCCATTCGGTGGCATACCGTTGAGCAAAGAAGCAGGACCTTTAAGTACATCAATACGTTGATACATTTCAGGAGAGGTTCGGTAATAAGGAGCGATACCATACAATCCATTAAACATAACGTCGCTAATGTCTGAGTTGAAACCTCTTATTTTGAAACTTTCTTTGTTTAAGCCGGTTTCACCGCTGGTGAAAACAGAGGGATCAGAAGCTGAGATTACATCTGAGATATCGCGTGCTTGTTGGTCTTGAATGTGTTTTTCTGTGTATCCAATCGTATTGAAAGGCGTTTCCATGAAGTTTTTGTCGCCAAGCATTCCTATATTACTCGCGTGAGAAACTTTGCCAGCGGCATAAACTCTGTTTGCTTCACCATAAACTGTCATTGATTCATCTACGACTTCTTCAGCTTGAGCGATACTAATTGGTACGACAAAAGTACTAAATTGAAGTGAAATAAAGAGGGCGATATGACATGGGCTTGGTTTGTTTTTCTGTGAAGAGTCCATCGCTATCTGATGATAGTCATGAGTCATTATAGATTCCTTTTCTTTGTTTGGGCTAGCTCACATCCGTTCTGACGTCGATTGAGTGTTGAATTACTTAAGATCCAACTCATTGTTATTAGATTTAGCTTTGGTAACCTTTTAGGATGTCTTTAATTATGATTTTCAGAGATGTGATGCTTGCTGAAGTGATGTACCAAGCATCGGCATCAACAAAAACGACGTTGTCGTTTTTCCATGCTTTGGTTTGACGGAGTAGTGGGTTTGCTAAGTGTTCCGCATCAATGACAGGCTTTCCTTCCATTACTGCTGTTCGATCAATGATGTAAAGAATGTCTGGATCAGCTTGGCTAATGAACTCGCTAGAAATTGGCTGACCATGCAAACCTGTCTCCACTTTTTCACTCGCTGGTTTTACCCCCAGAACATCGAAAACGAAGCCATAACGAGACTCAACGCCAAATGAGCTGAAAGCACCATTGTTATGCATGACAACCAAAGCTTTTTCAGAACGCTCTTTCGTAACAGCGCGCACTTCTGCGACTTTTGCATCGATTTCGGCAACTTTCTGTTGGGCTAGCTCCTGCTTTTCAAAGATCTCACCAAGCTCTACAAGGTGTTTCTTAATGGTATCGACGTGATGGTCACGACTATTACGGTAGTTGATGTCAAAATGTAAAGTCGGAGCGAGTTGAGAGAGTTCTTCATACTGATTAGCATGTAGCGGAGTCATCAATACGAGATCTGGTTTTAGGGCATAGATCTTTTCCATATTAGGCTGAACTATCGCACCAAGATCCGCTATCTCAGGTGTGTCTTTGTATTTCGCTAGAAAGTGAGGAACAAAGTCTTTCACCATTCCTGAGATTGGAACATTTAGCTGATCTAAAAAGTCCACTTCGTTCATATCTAATGCTGCCACTCGTTGAGGGCGATGAGAAATAGTAGTTGCTCCGAGATTGTGTTCAATCACGATGAGCTTTTCTAATGGCTGAGTATCTTCAATTTTAATTATTTCCGGCTCGCAACCTGATAAGGTTCCTAGAGCGCAGCAAGCAAGCGCGATACTCAAACGTAGGGGGCTCTTAAACATGGGGTATTTCCTTTTTGTCAGTGAGTTGTCTTTAAACAGGCGAGTAACAGTTTTCATATGTGGCTTCTTGTTCTTATCGTGATGGCTAGGAAATATCCCCCACAAAGGACATTCACCAAAATAGAGACGGTGGTTTTAAAGTTAAATAAGTGCTCTACCAGAAGTTGACCAGACAAGAACATGACAATTGCAATAGCACAAGCAACGAGCAATATGTGTCTGTAGTTCGGTGCGCTAGTAACGGAATAAGCAATATTGGCAATAAAAATTCCCATAAAAGCCGTTGGGCCAATCAAGCTCGTCGAAATTGCTACTAAAATGGCGATTACAGCAAAGAACTTTGGTACATATTGCTTATCATTTAGTCCTAATGACATCGCTTGGTCTCGACCTAGACCTATCACATCTAGCTCGCGTGACCATCTGTTAGCAAAGAGTGCCAAAACGCTTAACGCAATACTGGAAAAAAGTAACGTAGAAGGTTTCGCTCGCTCAAACGAGGTATAGCTGAGCCCTTGAAGGATAGAGAATTCTCCAGGGCTTATTCTGAGCTGGATAAATTGAGCAAGAGTTGTCAGCACCATTGTCAAAACAAAGCCAATCAGCAGAACTTGGTGCATGTCATGTTTAAATCTATTGAGTACCCAAGATTGAATCGCTAAGGAATACAACAGAATGAGTATTGCAGAGACAGCGAAATTACCGACAACACCTAATGTAGCAATGCCAGAAGTGCCCCCTAGTAATAAGAGTAGGGTTTGCCAAACCAGATAAACCGACTCATATCCCATAATGGATGGCGTAAGAATACGATTACCAGCTAAAGCTTGGAAAATAACAGCAGAGATGGCCACGCAGCTGCTCCCAATAACTATGGCACCAAGTTTAATCAGCCTCTTAGGGATGACGTAATCAAAATCCCACCCAGAGCTTGTAAAGATAAAGGCGATAGACAGTATGCAAACGAGTATAATGCTCACTCGCATGTTTGAGTAATGTGATCTCATACTCGTGCTCCTTTCAAAAGAAACACAAGAAACATGACTCCCCCGATGGCACTGGCTGTTAATCCAATTGGGACTTCAAAAGGAAAGGCAACAACTCTGCCTATGACATCGCAAAAAATAAGTAACGAAGCGCCGCCTAGTGCAACGATTGGTAGGGTGTTTTTAAGGTGATCGCCATATTTTAGTGCGACTAGGTTAGGTATGACTAAACCGATAAAATGAATGGCACCTACGGTCACCACTGTTATAGCAACTGTCACGGAAACTAGCATTAGACCCAAGGCGGCAGTGAACGCAATATTAATTCCTAAGTTGGACGCAACATCTTCGCCCATTCCCATCACAGTAAACTTATGTGCATATAAGTAAGTCAGTAGGGTGATGGGTAAAATCAAGAAAATTATTTCATAGTGTTCTTGGACCACTTTGGAGAAATCTCCCATTAACCAACCGGACATACTCTGTAAGATGTTGTTTTGATAAGCATAAAACTCCGCTATAGCACTTAGTACACTACCAAACATAAGCCCAATCACAGGTATTAACGCAGAGTTACTGAATTTAATTTTCCGTACGATGGCAATGTAGATAAGGCCAGCGGCGAAGCAAAATAGTACGGCGAAGAGCATACGTTCAAGCTTGTCTGAGGATGGAAGCATGACGATAGATACCAAAATACCGAGCTTTGCCGCATCGATACCGCCTGTGGTGCCCGGCTCAACAAAACGATTTCTAACAATATGTTGAAGAATAACACCACATATTGCGAGACCAGATCCGGTAAGAATTAGTGCGATTAGCCTTGGTAATCTGCTAGCAGTAATCGGTAGCCAAGCTTTGTCATCCATGGTCAGCAATAACGACCAATCTAGTTGGTTTGCGCCGACGAAAATTGAAGTTAAGCACAGTATAAAAAACAGGCTTACTACGTGAATACTCATACAGAATCTGCCCCAAAATAAAATGAGTTTCTCTTAACTTATGACTTGGGGATGGAATACGAATAATGAATATCTATTCGCATATAGGTTCTAAATTCCAACAAAACATAACCAAGTTATTTTTTATAAACATTAAGGTCACAATCCAGCCCTCAAAGTATCACTAGGCCATACCTAAAAATTCAACGTGCTGATTTGGCTTTAAAACTGGATTAACTAGCAAAAGAAAAGTGCCGCTTTCAATGCAAAGAGAAAGAGGTTCTCGATTTAAAATACAAATGATAATTATTTTCATTATATCTTTGTTTTTTCGGTTAAGCAATGAGGTTCATATATGTTTCTCTAAAAAGATCAATCGCGTATAAAAAACAAGGCAATGGCTAATGCATGTGCTTTTGGGTAAGTGATTAAAAAATAAAGCCAAAGAGCATTAAGCTTTCTTATTGTTTAAGGATGTTTTTCGCTTCAGAAGCTCGTTGGTTGAGGTTTGATTTAAATGGTATGACGATAGTTTGTTCAGGAAGAGGAGTTAGTAGTGACGATGATGTCTAGATGTCGTTTGTATTTTAGGATTTATTAGATACCGCATTAAAATAGCGTCATAAAGTCGTGATGCTTCGCATCTTCAGTGTTAGCGATGTTAATGCGGTAATTTCTAATAAACTAGCGGATTAATGTCTCAACTTGCTTTTGGAGCAAAGTAAAGCTGATTCACAATTCAAAGACATCGTCAGTTGCTTTATTGTTAACCTGTGTTATTCGAGCTTACTTAGTACGTAATTCAAACCACCCACCACGGCTGCAACCTGTGCATCGTTACATTCTTCGTCGGTCACCGTTGGGCTGTCTGGGTACACTTCCGTTGTCGTGCCGTAAACGCAATTTGTTACGCCGCCACACAGGCCCAGTTTTACCATTGGGTAGTTGATAACGCCAAACTGTACGACGGGTGAACCGATGATTTCGCCGTTTTCATCTGCTGGTGCAATGTGAGTCACTTTTGCAACTGACTCAATGACCGCTTTTTGGAAGTCAGGCTGAGGGTTTTCACTATCTCCCACCGTGTAAAAGCCATCTGGGATCATACCTTCAATGTACTCAATACCATCACGAGCAGCTAAGGCTGGACGGAACTCAGTTTCGTCAGAGTCTGTCGTTTCATGTAGATCAATGTGCATTAACACATCGCCTAAAGTTGCAACGAGCTTCATGAGGTTAGCGGACTCTTCGGCAGGGCTATCCTTATAGAAAGAGCGGTTTGGATCAATCGCGTTTGGATTCCAGCGGTTGATCACCTCGTAACCCCAAGGGCTTACGCAGGGTGCAACGACAATATTGAAATGCTCTGCATAGCGCTCTGCTTCTGTTTCTACAAACTTTAATGCGCCATGTACACCGCTGGTTTCGTAACCGTGCACGCCGCCTGTGACCAACACAGCAGGTTTAGTTGAATCCCAATTGCGTGTTTTGATACAAAACAGAGGGAAGCGTGCCTCGTTGTATGAGAGCGCACCATATTGTTCAACATCAAAACGCTCGCGTAGGGCATCGATTTTACTGACGACTTCATCTTGGTAGCTACGTTTTACTTCTTGCGTTGCTAACCAAGCTTTACGTTCTTCTTCGTTCCAAGGTTGGCCAGGAGTACCGATCGGGTAAATGTATCCACTTTTCATCTATACTTTTTCTTTTGACTGCTGAAAGGTATCACAAGACTAGACCTGTCTTATCTTTACGGCAATATAAAACACCATTTGGGGTGGTATTCTTTGCAAAATCATCACTTTGATGAGTGATTCATTGGTGTTACATTTTGTTACTTACTCAATTTCATATAAGAGACAAAAAATGGCTGGAGCAAGTTTACTCACACTGTTGGACGATATTGCCACGGTGCTTGATGATGTCGCCTTAATGTCAAAAATGGCTGCAAAGAAAACCGCAGGTGTGTTGGGAGATGATCTAGCGTTAAACGCTCAACAAGTGTCTGGTGTTGCATCTGAGCGAGAGATTCCAGTGGTTTGGGCGGTTGCAAAAGGCTCATTCAAAAATAAATTGATTTTGGTTCCTTCTGCTTTACTTATTAGCGCCATTATTCCATGGCTTATCATGCCATTATTGCTAATTGGCGGCTTATTTCTCTGCTTTGAAGGGGCAGAGAAAGTACTTGAGAAAGTGTTTCCTCACTCGCATCCGCACGAAGAAAAAGAGGAGCTAGTTAATACTGGCGAGTCGATAGAAGAGTATGAAAAGCGTAAAGTTTCTGGTGCGATTCGAACAGACTTTATCCTTTCAGCAGAGATCATCGTGATTGCGTTAGGTACCGTGACAGGAGCCAGTCTTGTTACGCAAATTTTAGTTGTCAGTTTAATTGCAGTGATTATGACGGTTGGAGTTTATGGACTAGTCGCTGGGATTGTGAAGCTAGATGATTTAGGCCTTTACCTTGAAAGTCGCTCAAACGGTAAAGGTTGGGTGGCGAAAGTCGGAGGGGCCTTGGTCGCTTTTGCACCAAAGTTGATGAAGTTGTTAACCATTGTAGGAACTGCTGCGATGTTTTTGGTGGGTGGGGGAATTGTGGTGCACAACGTGCCAGCCATTCATCACTTTGTAGAGCCGATTATTATGAACTTTAGTGGTCATTCGGTTGCTACAGCCATTTTGCCTATTTTATTGAACGGTATTATCGGCTTTGTGGCGGGGTTGGTTGTGGTTGCGGTATGGACGATGGTTGAAAAGCTTCGTGGTCAATAATCACATCTAAAACATGAGACGATAATAACAAGGGTCATGACTTCTTTTTACAAAAAGCATGACCCTGTTTTATAGGTGAAATGTCAGTAAAGTACTTACTTCACTTTCCACTCGATCTGTTCATTTGCTCGAATAGGCACAACGATATCATTGCCAAATGGCATCGTTTCTGGCACATCCCAAGCGGATTTTTCTAACGTTACCGTATCTGTGTTACGTGCAATGCAGTAAAAATCAGGACCGTTGAAGCTTGCGAAAGCTTCCAAGTTTTCCAACTTGCCTTCTTTTTCGAAGACTTCTGCATAAAGCTCTAGCGCAGCGTGTGCAGTGTAAGAACCAGCACAACCGCAAGCCGATTCTTTTGCCCCTTTCGCATGTGGCGCTGAGTCTGTACCTAGGAAAAACTTCTTGCTACCACTAGTTGCTGCTTCGATCAGCGCTTGCTGGTGGGTTCCGCGCTTAAGAATTGGCAAACAGTAGAAATGAGGTTTAATACCACCCACAAGCATGTGGTTACGGTTGAAAAGAAGGTGGTGGGCAGTGATGGTAGCCGCTACGTTGTCTGAGGCATTGTTAACGAAGTTTGCTGCGTCGGCGGTGGTGATATGTTCTAGTACGATTTTAAGATTAGGGAAATCATTGACGATAGGAGCGAGGACGGTATCAAGGAATTCTTTCTCTCGGTCGAATATATCAACATCGTGATGTGTTACCTCCCCATGAACCAAAAGTAACATTCCTACTTCTTCCATTGCTTCTAAAACGTGATAAATGTTCTTCGCATTGGTCACACCGGAATCTGAGTTTGTGGTAGCGCCTGCAGGATAGAGCTTGGCAGCAACAATGTGTCCGGTTGCTTTAGCCTTACGTATTTCGTCTGGTGTCGTGTTATCTGTAAGGTAAAGCGCCATTAAAGGCTCAAACTGTTCGCCATGTTGCTCTTTGAGAATTCGGTCACGGTAGGCTAGGGCGAGCTCAGTTGTAGTAACAGGTGGGACGGTATTTGGCATAATCAGCGCACGGCCATTGTAGCGGCTGATGTCGCGAACGGTGTCTTTAAGAACTTCCCCATCGCGTAAGTGAACGTGCCAGTCGTCAGGACGAGTGATAGTCAGTGTTGTCATTAATTGCTCCCACCATTGAAAAGTTGTCTGATTGGAGCCTAAGCGCCGTATTTGCTTTTGAGCAAACGCTTGCGCTTAGGCGACAGGATGATAGAGGAATTGCCCTCATATTTCATCCCATTTTTCAATTTTATAAAGAGTGAGAGTGTAAGTGGTTACTTCATTGTTAACCAAAGCGCGTGGATCGTACCTGGTAGAAAGAAGAAACACGTCAATATTAGATTAATCAAAAAGTCTTTATTTAGACCTTTCTCCATAAACACCGCGACAGGCGGAAGAAAGATACATAACAAAATCAGAACCAGTTTTCTTGTATCCATAATTAAGCTCCAAATCGATAAATGGGAGTAGTGATAACTTGGGTGAATTATGTGTGTCGTATCACACTTTATCAAACGGTATTTGGTCAGAACGGTGTTAAAAAACGCGAATGTTGAGTGTAGTAAATACTTGTCACTAAAACCAAATTTATAAGAATATGGTTTCGAGAAAGTTGCGATGGATGAAGAGGCAGTAGACTCTGCAACTTAATGTGATTTGAGTATACAATACCGCAACAAATAAAAAACACCCGTAGGAAGAAGGCAATGTCGCAACCCGTTTTATCCCAAATTAATGTTTTTCCGGTTAAGTCAGTTGGCGGATTATCGCTGTCGTCCGTATGGGTTGAGAAGCAAGGATTGAGCTTCGATCGTCGCTTTATGATTGCGAAAGCTGATGGCTCGATGATCACTGCGCGAAAGTATCCGCAAATGGTAACCATTAAGTCTGCCTTATTGTCCGATGGAGTGGTGTTTAGTAGTTTGGGTATGGAGCCACTTAAAATCCGTTACCAAGATTTCAAAATGCAGGAGACACCTGCAACGGTTTGGAAAGATACATTTACTGCCTATACCACGACAGATGATGCAGATGACTGGTTTAGTCTTGTTTTGGGGCAGCGCGTTGAGTTGTTATTTAGTGGTGAGCAATCGAATCGTGTCCGTGAAAAGCTAGGTCAAAACGTCAGTTTTGCTGATGGTTATCCGGTTTTAGTGATCAGCCAAGCTTCACTTGATGAGCTGAATCGAAGAAGTTCAGAGCTGCACTCAATGGATCAGTTTCGTACTAACTTAGTTGTCTCTGATACTAAGCCATTTGAAGAAGATTCATGGAAGCGCATACGAATCGGTGAGGTAGAGTTTGAGTCTCTCAAACCTTGCGAGCGCTGTATCCTGACTACGGTGAATACCCAAAGAGGCACATTCCGTGAGAGCAAAGAGCCGCTCAAAACCTTGCAACAGTTCCGTGCAAACGATGTCGGTGGTGTGTTCTTTGGCCAGAATCTTGTCGCGCGAAATGAAGGCATTATTCGTCAAGGCGATAAAGTTGAAGTATTGGAGTACAAAGAGCCGGAGTTTTACGCAGATAACTCGCCAGTGCGCATGAAGCTTACATGTGTTGAGCGTGAAGAAATTGCCCAAGACTTTGTGACCTTATGGTTAGAGCCAAACAAAGGTTCGTTGCCTAATTACTTGCCAGGACAACACCTGCCAATAGAGGTGAATATTGATAGTAAGAAAGTGGGTCGACGCTATACCTTATCATCCAGTCCTTCTCGTCCGGGTCGTTATGCTATTTCTGTAAAGCGTATCGCGGGCGGAAGAGTCTCTAACTCACTCTTAGACAACTTACAAGTCGGTGATGTTTTAGAGGCAGAACAACCTGACGGTCAGTTCCACCTTAAAACGCATGAAGCGCAGCCTCTGCTGTTACTCTCTGCGGGTAGCGGAGTAACACCAATGTTATCAATGGTGCGTTACTTAGCGGATCATAATCAGTTGGAGAACGTGGTTTTCTACCATCAATGTCGGACCGAAAATGATATTCCTTGTCGCTCAGAGTTGGAGCAGTTAAAGCGTGAGCACCCAGGGCTAGAAGTAAAAGTCTGTTTAACGCAGCCTGCCGTTGATTGGTTTGGGTTAAAAGGGCGTTTAAGTTTGTCACACATTAAGCAAATCAAAGATGTTGAACAGCGCCAAGTGTTTGTGTGTGGCCCGGATGGCTTTATGGATAAAGCAAAAAGTCTTCTACTAAGAAAAGGGCTGCCAGAGGAAAACTACCATCAAGAAGCGTTTGGAGTTTCTTCTCTTACGTCAAAGCCAGAGAAGAGTCTCGCTATTGACTTTAATGGAACTAAATTCGTAGGCAACAACCAAAAAACGTTGTTAGATCAGCTCGAAGATGCTGGGAAGGTCATCAGCAATAGCTGTCGTGCAGGCTTATGTGGTGCCTGTAAAGTTCAGCTTACGTCGGGTCAAGTACATCATCCGGACGTGCCCGCGTTGACTGATGAGGAACGTGCAATGGGAACCGTATTGGCGTGTTGTGCTGTGCCAGAGACGGACGTAACAGTAACCAACTAGGCGAGAGCAACTTTGTCCTTCGACAAAAACTGTTCCTAGACAAAAAAACGCTGCTATTTTTAGCAGCGTTTTGAGTTTTAAAGAGAGCTGAAAATATCGCTTAGTCGTAAATCGTCGGGATTGGCTGGCGTTTGTGCTGCGTTGCTTTGTAAATCGCTACCAGACGGTCACTAACTTGCTGTGGAACAGGTTTGCCCTCTAAGAAGTCGTCGATTTGCTCGTAAGTTAGGCTTAGGGCATCTTCATCTGCTTTCTGTGGAGCAAGCTCTTCTAAGTCTGCTGTTGGCACTTTCTTCACTAGTTGCTCAGGTGCACCCAATGTAGCAGCCACTTCACGAACTTGGCGTTTACTTAATCCGAACAATGGTGCCATGTCACAAGCGCCATCACCAAATTTAGTGTAGAAACCAGTGATGTTTTCTGCTGAGTGATCAGTACCAAGAACAAGGCCGCCTACGTAGCCCGCGATCTCGTATTGAGCAACCATGCGAGCACGCGCTTTTACATTGCCTTTTACGAAGTCGACTTTTGCTGCATCAGTTGGTAGAAGATCTGTGCCTTCTAATGCAACGTGAGAAGCCGAATGAAGCCCGTCAACACCTGCTTTGATGTTCACCGATACAGAATGGGTTGGCTGGATAAAAGACAGAGCGAGCTGAGCCTCATCTTCATCTTTTTGCTCCCCGTAAGGCAGGCGAACTGCGATAAATTGGTAGCTGTTGTTGCCCGCTTCTTCGTTCAGTTGGTCTACAGCCAACTGAGCTAAACGACCACATGTCGTTGAGTCAACGCCACCGCTGATGCCAAGAACAAGAGACTTACAGCCCGCTTCTTGCAATTTACGCTTAATAAAAGCGACACGGCGTTCAATTTCAAAATGCGGATCAATTGAAGGGAGTACGCGCATTTCGTCACGGATGGATTGTTCCATTTAGGGTTCCTTTTCCTGCAAATATTTCAGACTCTAAAGCACATTTGCTCAAATGGTGATAAACCATACAGTTGAGGCTCATTAAATGCGACTTTAGGGTCAAAAGCTGTAAAGATTAGTAGTATCATACCGAAATCATCAGATTAGAAAACTCTCTTCAACCAGGTAATCACCGGATATGAAAAAAATCGCCATTTTTGGTAGTGCATTTAACCCACCTAGTTTAGGGCATAAAAGTGTTATTGAGTCTTTGAGCCACTTTGATCTTGTGCTACTTGAGCCAAGCATTGCACACGCTTGGGGCAAGAACATGCTTGATTACCCAACTCGGTGCAAAATGGTTGACGCGTTCATCAAGGATATGGGGCTTTCTAATGTTCAGCGTTCTGATGCGGAGCAAGCTTTATACCAACCTGGACAAAGTGTGACGACCTATGCGTTGTTAGAAAAAATTCAAGAAATCTACCCAACTGCCGATATAACTTTTGTCATTGGTCCTGATAATTTCTTCAAATTTGCTAAATTTAGTAGAGCTGAAGAGATTACGGAACGTTGGACTGTTATGGCATGTCCTGAAAAAGTAAAAGTCAGAAGCACAGATATTCGCAAAGCATTGGCCGAGGGTGAAGAGATCGGTGCCTATACAACACCTTCCGTACGTGATTTATTACTTAGTAAAGGCTTATACAGAGAAACATTGTCTGGGAACTGAGAGGTCAGATTTTCATGGTCAGAGTCGTTTTATTTAGTGCATGTGCGCTGCTTGTGGTGACACAAGCTCATTCCGCGTGTAACTATTTTTCTGATCGTTCCGTGGTGTTTGAAGATAACACTCTTCCAATCTGTGAAGAAATTTTAGATTCCATCGGCGTGTTAAGTACTGAAGCATTGATTTGGTATGCAGCGGAAGCGAAGCTTGAAGGACCAACAGAAAACTATTGGGAGGAGTGGGCGATTAAGCCGGAAGACACCCCACTTCTAACTCAAAACTTAGAAAAGAATTACTTTGGTCTTGGTTTTTGGATGCCGGAAGAGCTTCGAGACGAAGAGAGTAAAATGGATACAGAAGAGTGGCTTCGTAGTCACGGGTTGATGTTCAGCGTTGGTTTTGGTGATAAATCCGACGGGCAGCCAAGAATGCGGTTTGATTATCGTTGGCACGAATATTATGACGCTGACTGGATGATGCAGATAGAGGTACCTTTCTAGACACCTCAAGCAAATGAAAAAAGGGCGTACATTATCAATGTACGCCCTTTTTGTTTTAATTGTGCCGTCCTAAATAAGGTTGACACTTTCTACCCCCAAAATTGGAGAGTGTTATGAAATCAACAACTAAAAGAA